>NZ_CP062973.1:333928-667857 GCF_017311165.1 Psychroflexus sp. ALD_RP9
TGGTGAAAAAATCAGCTACCAACAACCTTTAGTTTTTAAAACTAACTCTCCGATTGATGGTGAAGTTTATGACTATTTTAAAATAGTTCCTCAAGTAAATTTAAGTTTTTCGACACCTCAACTTAGTTTTAATCAGCCAGAAACTAAAATGGTAAACTTAACTATCAAATCTAATACATTGATTAAAGATGCTGTTTTAGAATTTAAAAATTGTAATTCCTGGACAATTACGCCATCAAAAGTAAATATTGAGTTACTTAAACCTGATGAATCACAACTTATTGAATTAAAAGTAAAACCTTCAAAAAAATCAATCTCATGTGATGTAAAAGCTGTTTTAAATACAAATGATAGCAGCTTTGATCAACACGTAAAAGTAATTGATTACAAACATATTGGTCAACTACATATTATTGAAGATAGCAAACTTCGACTTAATAAATTTAATATAAAAGTTCCTTCGAAAAAAGTAGCTTACATAAATGGTGCGGGATCAAGTTTACCTGAAAACTTAAAGGCTGTTGGCATTAATATAGAACGCCTGAATATTGATGAAGTTACAACCAAAACACTTGACGATTATGACGTAATTATTACAGGTTTAAGGCTTTATAATATAGAATCGAACATTGATAACAAACAAGAATTATTTAAGGATTTTGTGGCCAATGGAGGCCACTTAATAATTCAATATAACACAAATCGCTCTTTAAAAACTAATCAATTTAAACCTTTAGATTTTAATATTTCTCGGGATCGAGTTACTGATGAAACAGCTAAAATAAATATTTTAGAACCTCAGCATCCTATCATCAATCAACCAAATAAAATAACCGCTTTAGATTTTGATAATTGGGTGCAAGAACGCGGTTTATACTTTGCTGATGAATGGTCTAAAAGTTTTACACCAATCTTCAGTTTAAATGATGCCAATGAAACACCGAAAAAAGGCGCTTTAATTATTGGTAAATTTGGTAAGGGTCACGTTACTTATTCAGGTATTAGTTTTTTTAGACAATTACCTGCTAATGTTGAAGGTGCCTATAAATTATTAACCAACTTAATTGCGTTTTAATGAAAAACCGATTTACATGGAAAAAAAGCTTCAGTTGGGTGCTTTTATTAAATGTCATCTACATTATCTTACTGTTTATTTTCATGAAAATATACAACTGATATGACTTTAATCGACGTTATAATCTTAATAGCAACACTGAGTTTTATCGTGATTTATGGTGTTTATAAAACACAGAAGCAAAATAGCGTTAAAGATTATATAAAAGGCGGCAATACTTCGCAATGGTGGACGGTTGGTTTATCTGTCATGGCAACACAAGCTAGTGCAATTACATTTTTATCTACTCCAGGTCAAGCCTTTAACGATGGTATTGGGTTTGTGCAATTTTATTTTGGATTACCTATTGCAGTTGTAGTTATATGCTTGGTTTTTATTCCTATTTATCACAAACTTAACGTGTATACAGCTTATGAATATTTAGAAAGTAGGTTTGATTTAAAAACAAGAACTTTAACCGCTCTACTTTTTCTAATTCAACGTGGTTTAGCTGCTGGAATTACCATTTTTGCACCTTCAATTATTCTATCGGCAGTTTTGGGGTGGAATTTAGTTTACCTTAATATCATTATTGGTAGCTTAGTTATTATTTACACGGTTTCTGGTGGTACCAAAGCAGTTAATGTTACCCAGAAACAACAAATGGCGGTTATATTTGGAGGACTTATCACCACGTTTTTCATTATTATAAGTCAATTACCTGACCAGGTCAGTTTCAGTAATGCGTTAGACATTGCTGGACGAACAGGAAAACTCGATGCACTTGATTTTTCGTTAGATTTAGACAATCGATATACATTTTGGAGTGGAATTATTGGTGGGAGTTTTCTGGCTTTATCTTATTTTGGAACAGACCAAAGCCAGGTTCAAAGGTATTTATCCGCAAAAAATCTGAAAGAAAGTCAACTTGGAATGTTATTTAATGGTTTTTTGAAGGTACCGATGCAGTTTTTTATTTTAATGGTTGGAGTTATGGTATTTGTATTTTATCAATTTAATTCAGCGCCATTAAATTTTAATCCTGCAGCAGAAGAAACCATAAAAACATCTATTCATGCTGAAGAATACAAAAACCTAGAGCAAGCCTTAATCGAAGTAGAAAGCAAACAACAAGAGTTTAATCTTAAACATATAAATAAAACATTAACTTTAACTGAAGCAAAACAACTCAAAGCATTTGAAAAACAAAAAGAAAATTTAAGAGTTCAAGCTGCTCAATTAATTGATAGCTTAAATACTGAAGTAGAAACAAATGATAAAGACTATGTATTTATTCATTACATCTTAAACCATTTACCTAAAGGCTTAATTGGTTTATTAATTGCGGTGATTTTATCAGCTGCTATGTCTTCTACAGCTTCAGAATTAAACGCTCTAGCTTCAACAACAACGATCGATTTATACCAAAGAAACAAAGGAAATTTAAGCGAAAAACACTACGTTAAAGCTTCAAAACTTTTTACGTTTCTTTGGGGTGTTTTAGCTATTATTGTTGCATGTACAGCTAATTTGTTTGATAATTTAATTCAATTAGTCAATATTATCGGCTCTATTTTTTACGGTAATGTTTTAGGTATTTTTCTTTTAGCTTTTTTTATAAGATTTGTTAAAAGTAGAGCGGTTTTTATCGCAGCATTAATCACTCAAATAATTGTAATTTATGGTTTCTGGCAAGACTGGATGCCGTATTTATGGTTAAACTTATTTGGTTGCTTGTTGGTGATTAGTATTGCTATTGCCATTCAATTAACACAAAAAAAAGCTGAAGCCATATAAGACTTCAGCTTTTTAAATACTTAAAATCAATATTTTACTGCCACTCGGCTAAACTATCTTTATTCATTTTTACGTAGTCTTGATTACCTGCTGCTTTTGCAGCTTCTAATGACGCCTTTGCAGCACTAATCGCTTTATTTTTCATACCAGCTTTCGCATAAATAAGTGATTGTTGTCTTAACATCCAATAAGGCTTATTTTCAACCATATTCATCGCTTTTTCAATCCATTTAACTGATTGATTAATGTCTTTATCAGAGGTTAAATAATACACAGCTGCATTATAAAAATCATTAGCTGATGGACCATTCATTACTTTATTTATATTACCCATCACCATTTCATCTGTCGGAAATTGCATTGGTATACTAACCATTGTTTGCTCCCAATAAATTTCTAAATGAGCTTGACTATTAGATAAATGATTAACGCCAATCGTAAATGATTCAACCTCTGGCTGAACCTTTTGAGTTTTAACTTCAATTTGAGCTGCAATTTTATCTTCGTTCCATTCTTCTGGTGTACCCCAATTATTTGTATCAGTATAAAAATAAATTGTCCAGTTATTTTTATCAGGTCTAGTAAATATGGCGTATGAACCAGCTTCTAGAACTTGATCAGCAATAGTTGCATCATGATCAAAGCTAATTACTGTGTTAGCATTTGCACCAGTTCGCCAAAGTTGACCATATGGAACTAAATCTCCAAAAATAGTTCTATCTCGCATTGCTGGTCTCGAATACTTTAAGCTAACTTTTGTTAAACCTACAACTTGCTCAACCTCAGCTAAAGGACTTGGTTGTGGGGTTTTAATTTGTGCATTAAATTGAATAGCAACTAATAGGCAAAAAAGTACAATTATTTTTTTCATATTCTAATTTTTTGTCAAATATATTTATATATGGTAAACGAACTCATAAATTAGTTATATTTTTATCATATAATAGTTCAATACGTTGTTTATGTATAAATATAGCTTATCGATTCTTACAATTATCTTAACTTCATTAGTAGGTTTCAGTCAATCAATTTGGGAAGTTAATTCTGCCCAAATAAGCAGCCAAGTTCCCAAGCATATTATTCAATCAGAGCAAATTGTTTCTTATAAACTCAACAAGCAACTTTTATATCAAAAACTTCAGAAGAAAAATAAAAATATAGAATTCATACGTTTAGAATTACCTTATGGAAATGCAAAAGCTGAATTAAAAACATTTCAAATTCAGCAGGTGTTTACGATACCAAATCAAAAATCTAAATCAATCTCGAAACAGATTTTATCTTATAAAGGTACTTCGGTTGAAGGTAACGAGTCGGTAAGAATAACCATTACTCCCATTGGGCTATTTGCCTCTATTATCGGACCAAATACACGCAAATACATTAACCCAATTGGTCATAATTATGCTGTTCTTAATCGCTCTAATTTTAATAAAAGAGGTTTTGATTGCCTCAGCGAAAACAATTATAAAAAACCTATTGAATCTACACCTAAAGTTATCGACGACAGCTTGTTAAGAACTTATGATCTCGCTGTAGCTTGTTCTGGTGAGTATGCACAATTTCATATTAATGCTGCCAATGCTAATAACGCAACTGATGCTGTTAAAAAAGACATTGTACTCTCGGCTATGGTAGTTACAATTGATCGTGTTAATCAAATTTATGAAAATGATTTAGCTATTAACCTTCAACTTATTCCAAATAATAGAGATTTAATATTTTTAGATTCATCAACCGATCCTTATGACAACTTTGACTCAAACCAACTAATTAACAACAATACTAGCGTCATTAATAGCATTATTGGCGAAAACAGCTATGATTTGGGCCATGTATTTACCACTGGTGGTGGCGGCATTGCAGCGCTTGGTTCAGTTTGCTCTAACCTTAAAGGTGCTGGCGTTACAGGTTTACCAAATCCAGTAGGCGACCCATTTGACGTAGATTATGTTGCACACGAAATTGGTCATCAATTCGGAGCAACGCACACCTACAATAACAGCTGTGGTAATAATAGAACTGAGTTTACTGCCTACGAACCAGGTAGTGGTCAAACAATTATGGCTTATGCAGGTATTTGTGCACCTAATGTTGCTAATAATAGCGTCCCTTATTTCCACTTTGCTAGCATCAATCAAATAAGTAATTTTGTAAGCTTTGGAAGTGGTAGTTTTTGTGTTAACAGCCAAGTTATTAATAATACTGCACCACAAATTGAAGCAGTAAACAATTATACTATTCCAAAATCGACACCTTTTAAGTATAGTGCGTCTGCAACCGACTTAGAAAATGATAATCTTACCTATACTTGGGAACAGTTTGATAACGAAATTAGTACGCAACCACCTTTAGCTTTTTCTACGGGAGGACCAAACTTTAAATATCTTTCACCGTCTGAAGATTCGTTTAGATATTTTCCAGACTTAAATACTGTTCTGGCCAACGAAAATTCAACCACATGGGAAGTTCTACCAAACGTGACAAGAAATATGACTTTTGTGGTCACCGTTAGAGATAATAATATGTCTGGCGGACAAGTCTCTACTGAACTAAGCAATTTAACAATTTCAGATGCGGGACCATTTGAAGTTACCTCTCAAAATACAAATTCACTTTCTTACACAGGAAACTCAAATATTGAAATCACTTGGGATGTAGCTGGAACTAACGCAAACAACATTAACACCAATGAAGTTAACATTTTATTATCTACGGATGGAGGCTTAACTTTCGACCAAATCTTATCTGAAAATACACCTAATGATGGTAGTGAATTTGTAGACATACCTAATATTGATGCTTCAAATTGCCGTATCATGATTCAACCGGTTAATAATATTTATTTCGCTGTAAACACAAGTCCATTTTCTATCACTAAAGATTTATCAACCAACGACTTTCAGGCTATAAATTTCAAAATGTATCCTAATCCTTCAAACTCATTTGTGAATTTAGAATTTGGCACTCAGCTTGAAAAAATTCAACTTAAAGTTTTTAATATTCAGGGTAAACTAGTTGCTGAAAAATTTTACAAAACGAGTTCAAAGGTAATATTAAATACAGAGGTTTTTGGCAATGGTGTATATCTAGTTAAGGTTGAAGCTAATGGAACTTCGTTAATTAAAAAGTTGCTCATCAACTAACAACACAAAGCATTAGATTGTAAATTTGCAAAAAAACACTCATGGACATTTCAGTAATACCAAATATAAAACATACTCAGTCAAACAACTTTTTTTTGTTAGCAGGTCCTTGTGCCATAGAAAATGAAACCATGGCCATGAAAATCGCTGAGGACATTTTAAAAATCAGCGATACATATCAAGTGCCATTTATTTTTAAAGGCTCGTTCAAAAAAGCAAACCGTAGTCGGATTGACAGCTTTACTGGAATTGGCGATCAAAAAGCCTTAGAAATTCTAAAAAAAGTAGGTGAGACTTTTAATATACCTACTGTTACTGATATTCACCAAGTTCAGGATGCCGCGATGGCTGCCAATTATGTTGATGTGCTTCAAATTCCAGCATTTCTTGTTCGTCAAACAGACTTAGTGGTTGCTGCCGCACAGACAGGTAAGGTCGTTAACTTAAAAAAAGGACAATTTATGAGTCCTGAAAGCATGCAACATGCTGTACAAAAAGTATTAGACAGTAATAATGAACTTGTCATGGTTACCGATCGCGGGACAATGTTTGGTTATCAAGATTTGATTGTAGATTTTAGAGGGATTCCAACCATGCGCGAATTCGCTACAACTGTTTTAGATGTAACACATTCATTACAACAACCCAACCAATCATCTGGTGTTACAGGCGGAAGGCCTGATATGATCGAAACTATTGCACGAGCTGGTATAGTAAATCATGTTGATGGACTTTTCATTGAAACGCATTATAATCCTTCTGAAGCTAAAAGTGATGGCGCTAATATGCTGGATTTAAAACACCTTGAGCAACTCATCAAGCACCTGACTCAAATTAGAGCTACTATTAATCAGTTTTAGAAACAAAATATTTTTTCTTTAAAATTGAGATGTGATGCGCTTCGTGACCTTTTAAGATAAAAGGAATTACTCTAACTGAAAAAGGACCACCACTCGCATGGCCTATTTTTAACAGGCTTTTTTCTGAGATACTTTCGTACAAAGAAATAGTAGAAGCTCGATTATTTTGATAATCATTAATTAATTGGCCAATGCCAATTTGTGACGAATTGTCATTTGAAGCAAATTCATCAATATTAAAACCTGGTAGTTCTGTTTGGTCACCCCTAGAAATGCGTAAAGCTCTTACTGCAAAAATACGTTCAACATCAGTAATATGTTGTAAAATTTGCTTCGGTGTCCATTTACCTTCAGCATATCTATAATTGAGCTCATCTGATGTTAAAGAAGAGAACACTTCAACAATTTCAGATTCATATAAAGTATCTTTTAATTGAATTCTATCAGGTAATAAATCTAAATACCGATTATAATAATCTTGATATTCAGCTTGAATAAGTTGATTTTTAGTAAGACTAAACGTTTTTAAATTCATTTAATTAATTCGTTTTACATACTGGCCTTCACGTCGTTGTTTTTCTTCTTGTAATAGCGCAAGCTCACGACCTGTTTGTCCTTTAACGGATGAATTTTCTTGTGCACGTCTAATTAAATAAGGTACTACATCACGTATAGGACCAAATGGTAATAATTTAATTGCATTTGATTGGTGCTTACCAATGTTATAGCTAATATGGTCGCTCATACCGTAAAGTTGGCCAAACCAAATACGGTCATCATCGAGGTCAATTCCTTGCTGTTCCATTAACTGTAATGCCATATAAGAGCTAACTTCATTATGCGTACCTATAAACATGCTAATGTCTTCAATGTTATTGATACAATAGGTCATTACAGCATTAAAGTTAACATCTGTTGCCTCTTTATCTTCGCAAATTGGAGATTGATAGCCTTTGCGTTTAGCACGTAAATTCTCTTTTTCCATATAAGCACCGCGAACTACTTTAAAACCTAATTTAAAGCCTTGATTGTTTGCGCGCTCATGTAATTCTTTTACGTAAGCCAGTCTATCCCAACGATAGCATTGAAGTGTATTAAAGATATAAGCCTTATCCTTATTAAATTTCATCATCATTTCTTCAATAAGATCATCAGCGGCATCTTGCATCCATGACTCTTCTGCATCTATTAATAATTTAGTATCATAATCTACCGCTGCTTGACAAATTTTTTCGAGACGATGTTTAATTCTTTCCCATTCATTTTGTTCTTGCGAGCTTAAAGTTTCATTATGTGTTACTTTTTCCCAAATCTCAAAACGGCCTAAGCCAGTAGGTTTAGCTACAGCGAAAGGTAATTCTTTAGAGGTTGAAGCAAATTTGATAATCTCGATTTTTCGTCGTGCTGCTTCATCAAAATCAGCTTCAGTCTCTTTACCTTCTACTGAATAGTCTAAAACACTATGTACATTTTTAGAATACATCAATTTAACCAAAGGCATGCACTCTTCTTGTGTCTCACCACCACAAAATTGCTTGAAGATAGTTGCTCTTATTATCGACTCAATTGGAAGCTTAATTTTTAACGCAAACTGTGTTAAAACAGTTGAAATTGGAACAAAAAAGGGAATATTCATTAACGAGAAAATGAATAATGAACGCTTTAAGTCTTTATCAGTTTTTAGAATGAAAGCGTTTTTTGTATCATTAAATATTTTAGTGTCGATCATTAATTGAAATTTTGCCAAATATACTTATAGATTAGCTGAATTTATAGCCTTAAAGTTGCTAATTTCGCATAATTAACATAGCTTTTTTAAAATGAATTCAATTGTCTTAAAAAATTATAATATACACTTTCAAACAGAAGCTTATCTTGCTTTAAATCAATATATTTCAACTGAAGCTTTCTCTAAAATTATTATTCTTGTTGACTCTAACACACATCAATATTGCTTAAGTTCATTTTTAGGAGAATTAGAACAAACCAATGCGGTAGAAATTATTGAAGTTGACTCTGGTGAAGCGCATAAATCGATTGATACTTGTTCTCAAATTTGGCAAAGTTTAGCCGACTTAAATATAGATCGTAAAGCCATAATGATTAATTTAGGTGGTGGCATTGTAACCGATTTAGGTGGCTTTGTTGCCTCGTGTTTTAAGCGTGGCATTAGCTTTGTGCATATTCCTACCACACTTTTAGGCATGGTAGATGCTGCAATTGGCGGTAAAAATGGGGTTAATTTAGGCGCTCTTAAAAATCAAATAGGTGTTATAAACCCGCCTGAAATGGTGTTGATTGATCCGAGTTTTTTAGCTACTCTATCTCAAGCTGAAATGCGAAGCGGTCTTGCAGAAATGATTAAACATGGTTTAATTGCAGATCAAAATTATTTAGATAATTTCAAAGATTTATCGCAATTTACCACTGAACATTTAACGCATTTAATTCGTGGTTCAATAGACATTAAAACTACAATTTCTGAGAATGACCCGACTGAGAAAGGGCTTAGAAAAGCCCTTAATTTTGGTCATACCTTAGGTCATGCTATTGAATCTTACAGCATGAATACCCAAAACTTGCCTAAATTGCTTCATGGTGAAGCTGTGGCTATCGGCATGATATTAGCTCTATATATTTCAACTGAAATATGTGGTTTCTCTAAATACGATTGTGATGATTATTCTAATTTAATTCGTAGATACTTCAAATCAGTTGAGTTTAATTCAAATGATATTAAACAAATTAAATCTTTGCTAATTCACGATAAGAAAAATACTAACGGACAAATCAATTTTGTTCTACTCAGTAAAATTGGGAAGCCACAACTCGATTGCCAAGTTTCTGATCGGTTAATAGATAAAGCCTTTGCTTATTATCAATCATAAAAAAAGCTTTCAAAAAAATTGAAAGCTTTTTATGTATGTTTACATTTTACGTTGTTAAGCAGTTTCTTCTACTAAATCTTCAATACTAGCTAAATATCGTTCTGCATCAAGTGCCGCCATACAGCCGGTTCCGGCAGCTGTTACAGCTTGTCGATATTCTTTATCTTGTACATCTCCCGAGGCAAAAACACCAGGAATATTAGTTTTAGTAGACTTACCTTTTGTTATTAAGTAGCCAGCGTCGTCCATATCTAAAAGACCTTTAAATATATCTGTATTAGGTTTATGACCAATAGCAATAAATAAGCCTGTCACAGGAATATCTTCTTTTTCTTGAGTTTGATTATTCACCACACGAATACCCTCAACAACTTGATCACCTAAAACCTCATCGACTTCAGTAAAATAACGCAAATCGATATTTTTAGTGTTTTCAACACGGTGTTGCATGGCTTTAGAAGCTTTCATTTCACCTTTTCTAACCAACATCGTTACTTTTGTACAGATATTTGCTAAATAGGTTGCTTCTTCGCAAGCTGTATCACCACCGCCAACAATAGCAACATCTTGACCTTTATAGAAAAAACCATCGCAAACAGCGCAAGCAGAAACTCCACCACCTCGAAGGCGTTGTTCACTTTCTAAACCTAAATATTTTGCTGATGCACCTGTGGATATTATTAATGTTTCAGCCTCAATCCAGGTTTTATTATCAACTTGAGCTTTATGAATTCCGCCTTTTTCTTTAGACAACTCAACTTTAGTAACCATTCCTATTCTTACTTCAGTTCCAAAACGTTCGGCTTGTTGTTGCAACTCGACCATCATTTTTGACCCATCAATACCTTCAGGATAGCCGGGAAAATTATCAACTTCCGTCGTGGTTGTTAATTGTCCGCCAGGTTCCATACCTGTATACATTACAGGTTTCATATCAGCTCTTGCTGCATAGATTGCGGCAGTATAACCGGCTGGACCTGATCCGATAATTAAGCATTTTATACGTTCTATTTGATCTGACATAATTTAAAATTTAGATTACAAATGTAGTAAGATTTTAAATGTTGTTTACAAAATCAAATCATTTGTTTTTATCGGTGCATAAAGCTTGTTGATTATCGTTTTTAAAAAATCTAACAAGACTGAATGTCACTATTTTTTAATAGATTTGTTAAACAATCATAACAGAACATGAATAGTGATTTACTCGCTCAATTAGAGCAAAAATATAAAGACTTAGGTGAAAATCCAGATGCTTATTTAAAGGGGTTAATACATGCTAAACCCATTAATTATTGGGATTATATAGAAGTTGACACTTTATTGTCTCTACAAAAGCCTCGTACTAATTTTAAGGATGAAGTTGTTTTTATCATGTATCACCAAGTTACTGAACTTGTTTTACGACTCATGATACATGAAATTGAACAAATAACAGAAAAACCTGAACCTAAGGAAGATTTTATAATTGAAAAATTAACTCGTTTACTTCGCTATACTGACATGCTCATTACTTCATTTGAAGTTATGAAAGATGGAATGAATTATGATGATTATAACCAATTTAGGTTTACATTAACTCCAGCAAGTGGATTTCAGTCTGCACAATTTAGACAATTAGAATTATATTGCACACCTATTGAACACCTTATAAATGCTGAAGCCAAAGCAGAAATGCCGAACAATGCTTCTACAAGAACTAAGTTTAATTTTATTTATTGGCAAGCAGCTGGATTCGATAAGAAAACAGGTGAAAAATCTTTAACCTTAAAAGCTTTTGAGGATAAATACCTCAATCAATTTATAGCATTAACTGATAAAATGAAGGGTAAAACTTTATGTGAAATAATTGAAAGATTCACCTCACCATCAGATGAATTGATAAAAGCATCAAAAGATTTTGATCATGCATACAATGTTAAGTGGCCTCTTACGCATTTACGAACTGCTACACAGTATTTAGATAAAAAAGGAGAACAAAAAGCTGCAACTGGTGGCTCTAATTGGAAAAAGTATTTGCACCCTAAGTTTCAACAACGTCAATTTTTCCCGCATTTATGGAAAGAAAGTAGCATTTTAGATTGGGCATAATTATTGGTTAATAGTTAGTATGAATTATAAATTTAGTTTTTTAATCATTTGCTTCAGCTTTAGCACTTGCTTAGCTCAAATAGACGATTTTAACCAAGTGCAAACCATAAATTTAGAACCAAATTTAAGCATTTTAGAAGATCCCTTTAGCATAAAAAATCTACCACAGCCACAATTATTAAATATGGTTATCGATTTAAATGCAAACCCTTTTCAGGAAAAAAGACAAATCAATATGGTAGCAGCAACGGCTCGTAAGGCACAATCGCAGAACTATAATTTATCTGAATTTAACTTTGTTGAGAGACAATTAGCCATTTTCAGAAAAGAACGACCTAGATTAAACAACAGCATCCAAACACCTTTTTCACCAGATTATCATGACCAATTAATTTATTCAGGTTCTAACAGAGTTAATAATGAAGCCTTCAGGGCAAATAAGACTTTTCAAACACCTAAGTATATTAACAACCTTTATTACTCACCATACAGACGTCACAGAGGTTTCTGGCAGTATTAACTTTCCTTGAAAGGAATTTCTGTATGTGGTTAATATTTTTAAGAATTATTCTTTTAGATAAATACCATCACCATTCTTAATAACTATTTGTTTGTCTTTATACAAACTGCCAATAGCTTTTTTAAAAGCTTTTTTACTTAAATGAAACGTTTCATTAATCGCTTCAGGTTTAGATTTATCATGAAATGGTAAGTAACCTGTATCAGTAGCTTTTAAGATATCATAAATTTTCTGGGCATTTGGCTCAATACTTTTGTACCCAAATTTTTGAAGTGTGACATCTATTTTATTGTCAGGCCTTATCTTTTTAATGTAAGCTTTTAGTCGGTCACCAGTTTTTAAATCAGCATAAACTTCGTCTTTATAAAGTAAACCAGCATGAATCTCGTTAATAATTACATTAAAACCTAATTCTGTAGGATTGGTAATAATAATTTCAACTTCATCAAATTCATTTACTGTTAAAACAGAGTTATCTACAAATTTGTTTACTCTACTTGAAGCCACTAGCCTATTGGTTTCTTCATCTAAGTAACAAAAAACCAAGTAATTATTGTTTGGTTTCATCTTGTAGGCTTGCTCGCTATGTGGCACAAATAGATGTTTTTCGAGATTCCAATCTAAAAATGCGCCAAAATCATTGCTATCAACACAAGTTAAAACTGCAAACTCATCAAGTTGAATTTTAGGCTCGAGCGTAGTAGCCACTGGACGCTCTTCAAAATCTAAATAAACAAAAACTTCTATTGAATCGCCAATTTCATAAGTTTTTGGTTTGTACTTATTCGGGAGCAAAACTTCATCACCAGCATCATTTTTTAAAAATAATCCTGGTGCTGTATCACGATCAATTTCAAGCTTATGTTTAAGGCCTAATTCAAGCATTGGTCTTTTTTTTTGCAAATGTACACAATTATTGAAGAGTATTTTAGCAAGCCTTAAAGGGCTTTAAGCTAATTGGTTGATTACCGAAATAAATGCTTATTAATGTATTTAAAATAATTTAATAAAATCTCATCATTGACTTCGGTTGGTGTAAAAATTTCAAGGATTTTAGGCTGCTCTGAAGCTTCGAAGAATGAGCTCAGCTGAACTTCTAACTCATTTAAATTTTTTGCACTAAAATAGCTTAACCCAAACATTTCGCTTAAATGCTTAGATGTTAATTGATGTCGTGTTTCAAAATAGGTGTGAAAATAATTGGCTTGCTTATCACCAGGCAAGATTCTAAAAATACCACCTCCAGAATTATTAATCACAATAATTTTAAAATCAGATGGTAAATAATTATTCCATAAAGCATTTGAATCGTAAAAAAAACTTAAATCACCTGTTATTATTGTAGTAGGATGCTGGCTAGCAACAGCATAACCAATTGCTGTAGATGTACTACCATCGATGCCGCTTGTGCCTCTATTTGAAAAGGCAATGAGTGGTGTTTTAGAATCAAATAAATTAGCATATCTTACAGTTGAACTATTTGCAAAATGAATATGCTCGTTTTTTGGCAACTTGTTAAAAACAGCAGCAAATACTTTAAAATCGGAATAATCGATTTCCTGAATATAACGTTTCCTAATAGCTTCTATACTGGTTTTTTGCTTATACCAATGCTCAAAATAATTAGATGGTACAGATTGTAACTTCTCGACAACTTGTTTAGAGAACTGTTTTACGGTAGACTTTAAAAGTGTTGGTTTTGTAAAAAAAGTATCTAAGCGACGTTGCGGATGCACTTGATAATGCATTTTTGGCTGATAAGCTCTTAAAAATGATTTCAATTTTTTACTTACCAACATACCTCCTAAACTTAATAATAGATCAGGTTGAAGCCCTTTAAAATAAACTTCTGCGTCGTCTAATTGTTCAATAGGAGCAATTAAAGCATCAATATTCTGAAAGAAATGCTTGTGTGCAATATTTGAAGTAACCTCTGTCATAACAATAACTGAAGGGTCTTTTGCTAAAACTTCAAGCAATTCATCCGTAAAATCGAAATTAGAATTAACGCCAACTAACACTAATTTCTTTTCAGCCGAATTCCAGTCATTTATAAATTTTGAAACCAATTCATCCGGGATTTTATTGATTTCAGGAAATTCTATAGCCGAAAGCGATTCAACTTCACGAAGTTGATTTTCTGTTGTATGATATAAAGGTTCATCAAAAGCTGCATTGATATGGACTGGTAATTGTTGTTGGTAAGTAGTTAAAATGGCCGCTTGAACTTCTGCTTTGTTAAAATTAAAATCTTCGGCTGAAATTTTTTGATGTGTATCATCTTTAAGATTAGCGGCATAACCAACATGTTCGCCAAAAAAATGGTGCTGTTTTATCGTTTGGCCATCGCCGATATCTAAAAGGTGGCGTGGTCGATCAGCAGATAAAACAATTAGAGGTAAATGGCTGTAATATGCTTCTGTAACCGCTGGGTAATAATTAGCTAATGCCGAACCCGATGTACAGATTACAGCAACAGGTTTTTGCAAATGCTGCGTCATACCTAAAGCAAAAAAAGCAGCCGAACGTTCATCAACAATACTGTAAGTTTTTATACTTGGATGATTCGAAAATGCGATGGTAAGCGGTGCATTTCTTGATCCCGGTGAAATAACAACATGATTAATATGATTAAGCTCAAATGCTTTTACTAAAAGTTGTGCTGTAGCAATGCTTGAAAACTGTTGACTCATGTCACAAAGATAAGAGAGTCTGTAAGTTTAAACAGAAACTAGTTAATCAATTTAAAGCACATTTAACATCGTTTGCGCTTTATTACAAGTTTCTTGCCATTCGGCTAAAGCATCGCTTTTAGATGTAATACCACCGCCAACGTAAATGTGACAAATAGAATCTTGAAATGACATACAGCGCAAATTGACATACAAACTTGAACTAGTTTTAACACTTTTAAAGACTTGGTTTTCGATGTTTTGAGGCCGATTTGAACGTCTATTTTCAGACTTAAAATTAAGCTCACCAAAATAGCCACTGTAGAACTGTCGATTGTAAGCTTCATTTTGTTCTAAAAATTGTTTAGCAAGTTGAGTTGGCAAACCACAAACTGCTGGTGTTGGGTGCAATTGAGAAATGACCTCTTGCAAAGATTGAGACTTTAATCTTGCTTTAATTGTTGTTTTTAGATGAATTAATTGACCTGCTTTAGATTCTAATCGTTCGCTTTGATGTAATGTTTTTACATATGGCTTTAAGCGATCAAGAATATGCTGAGTAACTAAATCTTGTTCTTCGTACTCTTTTGAAGTAAAAGGTTGAGTTGGTAAGTCAGATTCATGCCTTGTACCAGCTAAAGCAACAGTTTCTAGGTTATGATGCTTTACTTTAAGCAGAGTTTCTGGTGAAGCACCAGCCCATAATCCTACTTTTGGGTGATACCATACGTAAGTCATCGCATCGGGATAAAAAAATGTTAAACGATGAAACAAGTCGCTAATTTGAGGCACTTCAACTGGTAATTCTAAAACCCTTGACGTTACAATTTTCTTTAGTTCAGTTTGTTGAATGCTGGCAATAGCCTTTTTAACTAGTTCTTGATAAATTTCCGCTTGACGGGCATCTTCTTTGTAATGAAACCCTTTAGAAACTGGTTGCTTTTCTAAAAACATTTGATGCGGAAAACTAAAACTATTGGTTTGCTTATGTGGAAAAATAATAGCCTTTTGGGATACATCAAAAGGTGCAAACACAAAACCACTTTCATTTACAGTATCGTTTAAGTAAAAAAGTTCTTGATCGGTTTGTGCAATTAAATTAACCTCGGCTTCTTCTGGTTTATGATACAGTACAAATGGTAACTCAGCTTGATATTGGCGCTCTATAAGTTCTTTAAATTGTTGCATGATTAAGCTTTTGGTAAGGCGATAGTCGTTAATTTTACAGCTGAAATCAATTGTCCTTCAGCATTGGTTAATTTAATATCCCAAACTTGAGTTGTACGACCGCGATGTATAAATTGAGCTTTAGCAAAAACTTCTCCTTCTTTTATACTTCTAAGGTGATTAGCTGATATTTCTAGCCCACGAATCATGAATTTAGCTGTATCTAAAAAAACAAAACAAGCCGCACTACCAACACTTTCGGCAAGTGCAACCATGGCGCCTCCGTGTAAAACACCATCGGGTTGATGTACTTTAGGTGTTACTGGCATTTTTGCGGTTAAAAAGTCTTCACCAACATCAACATAGGTAATTTCTAAGGTTTCCATTAACGTATTTGGTGTTACGGCATTGCAGGATTTAAGAATTTCAGACTTCGATTTATTCATGTTTTGTGTTTATTTGCATTGTAAAATTACAAAAAGCTTTTGCAAATGGCTATTTATGAAAACAAAGTAAGTTATACAAGTACAAATACGTATTCAACTTTTAATAATTTAACGCCTCAAACTGAGCAAGTTTGGATTGCATGCCACGGCATTGGTTATTTGAGTAAGTATTTTATTAGGTATTTTAACAAACTTCCTAAGCAACATTATATAATTGCGCCGCAAGCTCCAGCTAAGTATTACCAGACCAAAGATTTTAAATATGTTGGCGCTTCTTGGCTTACCAAAGAACAAACGGCATTAGAAATTGAAAATGTACTAAATTATTTAGATGCGGTTTGGCAAAATGAAAAATTGAAAGATTTACCTATAAATTTAATGGGCTATTCACAAGGAGTTTCGGTGGTCATGCGTTGGCTCGCAAAACGAGAGATACTTTGTTCAAACTTAATTATACATTCAGGCAGTATTCCTGATGAATTTGAGTCAGATGTATTTAAGGATAAAGTAAACTCTGAAGTTCATTTGATTTATGGAAATCAGGATGAATACATTACAGGTGAAAAACTCAAAGCGCAATTAAAATTAGCTGAAAAATTATTTGGTAATCAGCTTAATGTTAATGAATTTGATGGTAAGCATGAAGTTAATCAAAACCTCTTAAAAAGCTTAGCTGAAGGTTTTAAAACCATATAAATATAAAAGCCAGTGGAAAACACTGGCTTTTAATAAATCAAAACAATCAAATAAAAACTACATTTTTAAATCAAAACGGTCTAATTGCATGACTTTAGACCATGCAGCAACAAAATCTTTTACAAATTTTTCTTTTGCATTATTTGCTGCATAAACTTCAGCAAGGGCTCTAAGTTCAGAATTTGAACCAAAAATCAAGTCAGCTCTTGTGGCTGTCCATTTTACTTCTCCAGAGTTACGATCAACGATTTCGAATAACTCATCATCTTCAGAAATTGAACGCCATTTATAATCCATGCTTAATAAGTTCACAAAGAAATCATTTGTTAAAACACCTTCCTGGTTTGTAAACACACCATGTTTCGAGTTATCATAGTTAGCACCAAGTACTCGCATACCGCCGACTAAAACTGTCATTTCAGGTGGCGTTAAGGTTAGCAATTGTGCTTTATCTACAAGTAATTCTTCAGTTGAATACGTATATTTTTTACCACTATAGTTTCTAAATCCGTCAGCATAAGGCTTTAAGAATTGCATCGATTCAACATCGGTTTGTTCTTGAAGCGCATCCATACGACCAGGTTGAAAAGGAACTGTTATTTCAAAACCAGCGTCTTTTGCAGCTTTTTCTATTGCCGCATTTCCAGCAAGAACAATTAAATCGGCCATTGAAATTTCTTTTCCTGACTTTGCCTTGCGGTTAAACTTTTTTTGAATTTTCTCTAATTCAGAAATTACTTTATTTAATTCTTTAGGATTATTTACTTCCCAATTGCGTTGCGGCTCTAATAAAATATGTGCACCATTAGCGCCACCGCGTCTATCAGATTCACGATAAGTTGACGCTGAAGCCCAAGCGGTTTTTACAAGTTCACCAATACTTAAATCTAAATTTAAGATTTGTTTTTTAAGTGATTTAACATCATTTGTAGTCACTAATTTATGGTCTACAGCTGGAATTGGGTCTTGCCAGATGAAATCTTCTTCAGGAATTTCAGGCCCGATATAAGAACTTTTAGGTCCCATATCACGATGTGTTAATTTAAACCAAGCTTTAGCAAAGGCATCTTTAAAAGCATCTTCATCTTCTAAAAAGCGCTTAGAAATTTTCTTGTAAACTGGATCTTTAATTAAGGCTACATCGGTAGTTAACATGTAAGGTTTTTGCTTTTTATCTTTATCAAATGCATGTGGAATAATTGCTTCTGCATCTTTAGCAACCCATTGGTGTCCGCCTGCTGGACTTTTCATTAATTCCCAATCGTATTTGAATAAGAATGTTAAGTAGTCGTGGCTCCATTCTGTAGGTGTAGATGTCCAAGTAACTTCAACTGTAGAAGTAATTGCATCAGCACCTTTACCAGATTTATAAGAACTTTTCCAGCCTAAACCTTGTTCTTCAATAGGCGCAGCTTCTGGTTCTGGTCCCATGTGATGGTCTTCTGCTGCTGCATGCGTTTTACCTAAGGTGTGTCCGCCGGCAATTAAGGCAACTGTTTCTTCGTCGTTCATTCCCATTCTTGCAAAAGTTACACGAATTGCTTCTGCAGCTGCTAACGGATCTGGAATACCATTCGGACCTTCAGGATTTACATAGATTAAACCCATTTGTGTTGCTGCAAGTGGATCTTGCAAATCACCGTCTTCATCAAAACGCTTTCTTTTAAGCATTTCAGATTCTGGACCCCAATAAACATCTTCTTCAGGTTCGAAAACATCAACACGACCTGCTGCAAATCCTGCAGTTTCAAAACCCATATCTTCTAATGCAACATTACCAGCTAAAATCATTAAATCAGCCCATGAAATTTTACTTCCATATTTTTGTTTGACTGGCCAAAGTAAGCGTCTTGCTTTATCTAAATTAGCATTATCAGGCCATGAATTTAATGGCGCAAAACGCTGTTGTCCTGATCGTGAACCGCCACGACCATCGCCAGTTCTATAGGTTCCTGCACTGTGCCAAGCCATTCTTATAAACAAACCACCATAATGACCAAAGTCTGCTGGCCACCATTCTTTAGAATCGGTCAAAACTTTTCTGATATCTTCCTTAAGCGCATAGTAATCTAAACTTCTAAAGGCTTCAATGTAATTAAAATCTTCTCCCATAGGATTAGATTTATCGGCGTTTTGTCTTAAAATGTCAAGATTTAACTGATTAGGCCACCATTCTTTGGCCTCCATTTTACCTTTTGAGGTTTGTGATTTTGCTTTAGATTGCGCTTTAGCTTGAGCAGATAAGTAAGGGCAAGCTTCAATGCCTTGTGATGCTGGTTGAGCATGAGCTGTAAGAAACACCAACAAAACCAATGCTGTAATAATTTTATTCATGATACTAATATTTAAAATTAATAGACCAAAAATAAATATACAAAATATAGATTCAATAAGTAAATTATATTTTAATACTATTGTTTAATAAGCTAATCTTATAGTCATTGTTTTTACAACATATAAAGTAAATTAAACAAAGTCATGAATAGCTTTTAAGCAATTAATTAAATCGTTATTGCTTATAAATTGTAACAAGCAGGTTATTTAATCACTTATCAATTCTAAAAAATCATTTTCAGAAATAATCTTAACACCTAAATCTTCAGCTTTTTTAAGTTTACTTGGTCCCATTTTATTGCCAGCAATGAGATAATCTGTACTTTTTGAAATTGAGCTGGTATTTTTAGCACCATTAGTTTCAATTAAGTCTTTTAGTTGTTTTCGACTCAGAATTTCAAAAACACCTGAAATTACAATTTTAAGTCCTTTCAATCGGTCGCTTTGCTGTGCTTTTTCATCCTCAGAAATTTGCATCTGTAAGCCATACTTTTGTAAACGACTTATAAGTTGCTGGTTATCGTTATCTTTAAAAAATGTGACTACCGATTGTGCGATCCGTTCGCCAATTTCATCAACTTGAGTAAGTTGTTCTTGAGTAGCTTGCATTAAAGCACTGATAGATTGATAATGTTTAGCAAGAGTTTTAGCAACAGTTTCTCCAACATAACGAATGCCTAAAGCAAATAAAACACGCTCGAAAGGCACTTGTTTAGAAGCCTCAATTCCCTTGATTAAATTTTCTGCTGATTTCTCAGCCATCCGATCTAATGGTAAAACATCTTCTTTTTGTAAAATATATAAATCGGCATAGTTTTCTATTAAATCAGCATTAACCAACAAGGCAACTGTTTCGCCACCTAAGCCTTCTATACCCATCGCTTTACGGGAAATAAAATGCTGAATTCTACCTATAACTTGTGGTGGACAAGTTTTAGAGTTTGGACAAAAATGAAGTGCCTCGCCTTCTTTTCTTACTAATTCAGTATGACATTCAGGACAAGTTGAAATGTATTGTGTTGGCTTAGAATCTTGCGAACGTTTTGTAAAATCTACCCCAACAATTTTAGGGATAATTTCGCCACCTTTTTCGACAAATACATGGTCATTAACACGGACATCTAATTTCTCAATTTGGTCAGCGTTATGCAAAGAAGCGCGTTTTACGATGGTTCCAGCTAACTGAACCGGCGTTAAGTTAGCCACAGGCGTTATAGCTCCTGTGCGACCGACTTGATAAGTGATTGTATTTAAAACTGTGCTTACCTGTTCAGCTTTAAATTTATATGCCATTGCCCAGCGTGGCGATTTTGCTGTATAACCTAACTCATCTTGCTGGTCTAAATTATTTACTTTAATGACTACACCATCAGTTTCATAAGCTAAATTATGTCGCGCTTCATCCCAATAATTAATAAAATCTATAACCTCATCAATCGAATGGAGTAATTTTGCTTCATTTGGAACATCAAAACCCCAATCTCTTGCTTTTTGTAAGCTTTCGAATTGTGTTTTAACCGGTAAATCTGTACCTGTTAAATTATAAAGCAAACACTGTAATGGTCTCTTAGCGACTTCAGCACTATCTTGTAATTTTAAACTGCCAGAGGCTGTATTTCTAGGATTTGCATAGGGATCTTCACCTTGTTCAATCCGCTCAGCGTTTAATTTTGCAAAGCCTTCGTAAGGTAAAACAATTTCTCCTCTGATGTCAAAGCGTTGTGGAATATTTGTTCCACTTAATTTCAAAGGCACATTTTTTATGGTTTTTACATTAGCTGTTACTTCATCACCTTGAGTGCCATCACCACGAGTTACAGCTCTAAGCAGTTGACCGTTTTGATAGGTTAAACTTATAGATGCACCATCATATTTTAACTCACAGACAAAACTGATGGGTTGGTCTATTTGTTTTTTCAGACGCGTTTCCCAGTCTAACAAATCGTCTTTAGAATACGAATTTGATAAGGAATACATCCGGAAATCATGAGTAACTGAAGGGAAATTTTTAGTGACTTGACCGCCTACACGTTGAGTTGGTGAGTTAGAATCATACAATTCTGGATGTTGCGCTTCTAATTCTTGCAGTTCTTTCAGTTTAATATCAAACTCATAATCGCTGATTTCAGGTTGATCTAAAACATAATAGTTATAATTATGCTGATGCAACTCTTCACGAAGTTGATGAATTTTTGTCGCTATATCCATTCAATTAATATTTTTGATAAAAATACAACTTCGATTAATTTGACTCAAAATTATAACTTAAAAACTGAAATGATAAAAGATACAGACCTACTTTTCTTTAAATGGTTGCGTTAATTGACCAAAAAAGTCTTGTGGATAATCTTCTACTTTTTCAAAACCCAATTTGATGTTTTTACCTTCTTTTGGAATATAAGCAGTTTTAAATAGGTAATCCCAAATACTTAAAGAAATACCAAAATTCATCCCAAAACTGTGTGATTTTGGTAAATCTTTAGCGTGATGCCAAATGTGCATTTTAGGATTATTAAAAATATAACCTAACCAACCATAATTCCATGGTAAATTGGCGTGGTTTAAATGACCAATAAACACGCTAAACATATGTACTACAAAAAATTGCTCAATACCAAAACCAATCATCGCTAAGGGAATGTATTGCACAGATTTATAGATAATAGTTTCCATAAAATGAAACCTAAAATGTGCTGCAAATCCCATTTCTTGCACACTGTGATGTACTTTATGAAATTTCCATAACCATGGTTGTTTATGAAGTTGTACGTGAACAAACCATTGAATAAAATCGGCTACAACAAACATGATTAAGAGCTGTGACCAAACAGGCATGCTTTGCAGCTCTATGGCTACGATGTTGGTAATGCCAAACCATCCCAATACATCATTAAATAAATTAACACCGATGTTTGATAAAGCATTGTAGCCAATTAAAGAAAATAGAAAAAAATTGAAAAAAATATAAAACACATCCAGCCAAAAGCCTTTGCGCAAAACTTTTTGGCCTTTTCGCCAGGGTAATAAGATTTCAAATAAAAGCACCAATACTGAAAGTGCCAATAACCAATAAAAATAATTAGTTGAATGTGGATTGCTAATTTCAGTTACCAAATAATTAAAGTAACCTATAAAAGAATCTTCAACTATATTTAGATACTTTTCTAACATGTTACAAAAATAGATATTCTAAACCCTTATAATTGTAACACAAATCACAAAATTCTTTTATAATTTGACTTTTTGCTTCGAACCTATAAGTGCTCATGGTCTAACTTATTTTTTCAAAACCTTAGACGTGAATGCTGAATTTCCGCTGTATACCTTTATAAAATAAACACCAGTTTCTACGGCATCCAACTCAATAAATTCGCCTACAGTTGAAAAAGTACTTAAGAGCTGACCTGATATTGTATATAACTTTACTTTATTTATTTCAAATTGATTAGGATTATCAAAACATAATTTATCGTTAACGGGATTAGGATACACTTTGATTTTAGTTTGAAAATCAAAACCTGAAGTAGAAAGGTTACAACTAGACGAAAACCCATAATCTCTAAAAACGTACCCATTTAGATCTGGCTCAGAAATTATAACATTCCATGTATTGTAAGGATATTGATTAGATGATGCAGCTGTAACATCATTAACCTTGATGCAAACCGAATAAGTATTATTAGGTGGTTCATAATATTGATGTGATAAATCTCATAATTAGCATTAGGATTGTTTAGATTAATCATGCCAAAAAAACTACTGTTAGCTAAGCTGATGAATTCAAGATTATTCAGGTTACTAAAATCTAAATAAGCAATACTTATAAATGGACTTACATCAAAAAATTCTTCATCAGCACGAAACTCTCTAAGGTTAAAGTTTGAGTTAAATACATCAGACTGTTCTTCATTAAGTTGTATTAAAAGGCTCGATAAGTTGAGAATTTCTAAAGCTGTAAAATTTTCTATACCTGAAAAGTCAGTTATAGTTTGAGACGTATCATAATATAAATTTGAAAAATCAAGCTCTCTAAGCGTTTCAATATCAGCATTGAGTACTTCGCCATTAACAACATCATCATAATCTACATTTACATCTATTAAAGTTTGCCCAAAGTTTGGGTCCGAAATAACTGTAATTTGAGCTAAACTGACATTGAAAAAAAGAATGGTTAATGATAATAATAGTTGTTGGATTGGTTTAATTATTTGATTCTTTAAAAGGTTTCTAAAATCTAAATATTGTTGTTTAAATTTGAATCAAAAAATATTAAAACTAATATTTTAACAAAAAAAATTATAAAAACTTCGGAAAAAACCGACCAGTTTTAGATTGATAGGCTTTGTAGTTAGGAAATTTTTTTTTGCAATAATTGCTCTTCATAATTAGATTTTAACCAAAATAAAACAAATAGACCAATCGTGACCATTAGTTTCCAACCGTTAGAACTTAACATTGCATAACTAAAACACACCATAAGAATAGCTGTGTATATGGGATGCCTGATATATTTAAAAACACCTGATGTAATTAGTGTTGAATGATGTTTAGGACTCGGAAAAGGTGATAAATTGGTTTTTAATTGAAGTAAAGCCAACAAGCCAATTATGACACCTATACCAATAAAAATCCACCAAAACCAACCCGATAAATCTATTAACAAAGAAACTTCAATTTGTACTGGAATCACGTAAAACACAAACAATACAGCCTGCAAACTAACGTAAATTATATCTTTCAACTTTGGCATTACTCTAATTTAGGTCAATTCTAACTATTACTGATAATTATCATTTATAAGGCTTCAATTTAAGGTTAATTTTGAATAAATTCCTATAAACCATGCAAAATTTAATTGCAAAATATAATGTCCCAGGACCAAGATACACAAGTTATCCAACCGTACCATTCTGGGAAGACGTAGATTTTTCTACCCAAAAATGGGTTTCAAGTTTGCAGCAACAAGATTCTAATGCGTTGAGTCTTTACATTCATCTACCCTTTTGCGAAAGTTTATGCACGTTTTGTGCATGTAACAAACGCATCACTAAACGGCATGATGTAGAAATACCATATATAGAAGCTGTTTTAAAAGAATGGCAGATGTATTTAGAGGTTTTAGATGATACGCCTGTTATAAAAGAAATTCACTTAGGCGGTGGAACGCCGACTTTTTTCTCAGCTGAAAATCTAGAAAATCTTATCAAATCTATTTTAAATACAGTTGAAATGACTGATGAAATAGAATTTAGCTTTGAAGGTCACCCGAACAACACTACCAAAGCTCATTTAGAAACACTTTATGATTTGGGTTTTTCGCGTGTGAGTTATGGCATTCAAGACTACAACCCAAAGGTGCAAATTGCGATTCACCGAATTCAAAGTTTTGAAGCCGTTGAAAACGCCACTAAACTAGCCAGAGAAATTGGTTACAAATCAGTTGGTCACGATATTATTTTTGGCTTACCCATGCAAAGCCTTGAAGATGTAATTAATACTATCGAAAAGACTAAATTACTAATGCCAGACCGCATTGCGTTTTACAGTTATGCCCATGTGCCTTGGACTAAAGGTAACGGTCAGCGTGGCTTTAATGAAAGTGATTTACCTTCGCCAGAACTTAAAAGACAGCAATATGAAACCGGTAAAAAAATGTTAGAAGAAATCGGTTACATAGAAATTGGGATGGATCATTTTGCACTTCCAAAAGACGATTTATCTAAAGCATACCAAACCAATAACTTGCACCGAAATTTCATGGGTTATACCACAACACAAACTCAGAAAATGATTGGCTTAGGCGTTTCGGCAATTAGTGATAGCTGGTTTGCATTTGCACAAAACGAAAAAAAACTTGACGATTATTATAAGAAAATTAATCGAAATGAGCTACCTATTTTTAGAGGACACCTTTTGAACAATGAAGACTTAATTATAAGAAAGCAAATTTTAAATTTAATGTGTAACTTTGAAACCAAGTGGAATAAAAAAGAGGAAGCCATTATAGATTTTAACTCAATCATAAATAGTTTAAGTGAGTTTGAAGTTGACCAACTTATAAAAGTTCATCAAAACTCAGTTGAAGTTTCTCAAAAGGGCAAAGCATTCATTAGAAATATATGTATGGCATTTGATTTACGCCTAAAAAAAGCCCAACCCAACCAGCAACTCTTTTCTATGACAATATAATATTCAACCTAAAAATCCAAAACAATGAAAAACATTTTAGTACCAGTCGATTTCTCTAATCCATCTGAAAATGCCCTTAGAGTAGCCGCAAAACTTGCGCAACGTAATAATGCAAAAATTCACGTTTTACATGTTATTGAATTAGCTGAGTCGCTTTTTGGCGCCGAACAATTTAATGTCGACGATGAGCAAATCATCTTTTTTATGAAGCTTGCTAAAAAGAAATTTAATGACTTCTTAGACAAAGATTTTTTAGAAGGCATTGAAACCAATGATTTAGTTGAAGTCGGGTCTGCTACTTTTGGCATTAAAGAAGCGGTTAAAGACCAAAATATAGACTTAATTATCATGGGCTCTAATGGTGCTAGCGGCTTAGAAGAGGTTTTAATTGGCTCTAATACAGAAAAAGTTGTTAGACATTCTAACGTACCTGTTTTAGTAGTTAAACACGATATCGAAAATTTAGACTTTAAAACAGTTTTATTCGCTACCGATTTTGAGCTCGAAAATGTTGAAGCCTATAATAAAGCTAAAACATTTGCTGATAGTTTCGGCGCTAAAATGAAACTAGTTTACGTTAACTTACCAGGAAATCAATTTTACAGCACAAGTGAAGTTACCAATCACATGCGTAATTTTTTAAATGAAGTGCAAGTTCCTTTAAATCACGAAAATATAATTATTTATAACGATTACACGATAGAGCAAGGTGTTTTAAACGCTGCAAATAATGAAAATGCAGAACTTATTGCTATGCCAACTCATGGCAGAAAAGGTCTATCTCACTTCTTTAATGGTAGTATTGGTGAAGATGTTGTTAACCATTCAGACTTACCAGTAATTACATTTAAGATTTAAGTAAAAATGTTATAAGCATTACTATTAAATCTTAATTAAAAGTGTACTTTTAAGGTGTAATTACAAATTACACCTTTTTTATGTTTAAAAAAATCTTTAGCACAATACTTATTTTAAACTTAACTAGTTGCCCAACTGTTGTAGATATCGACAATACAGTATCAGTTTATGAGGGTAATTTAGTTTTAGAAAACAATCAGCCTGCAAACAATGTTATTCTTGGTTTAACAAATACTGATATTGAGACTTATGATTCGGTAGAATTATTTTATAGTTTTGATGATCTTGGCGTAGAAACAACTTCAGATGAAAATGGTGCGTTTAGTCTTTTTCACCCTAAAAACATCAATAATTCTCACTTATACATTAAAAACAATGAAGACTATCTGTTTGAAGTTGAAGTTGATGGTGAAACGATTTTAACACCAGTTATTTTAAGACCTTATGACGCCAATCAATTTGAATTTAATTACATCAATCAAGGCGTCAAAAAACTTAATTAATGAATCATTTAGGACTCATTACCATATTATTTGCTTTCACTACATTTAGTTTTAGTCAAAAAATAAACACACCTAGGAAGCTAGTTGAGAATGATTCGCTATTTCACTATGAGCTCTTATTTGGGACAGGTATTTTTGAAGCGGTTGGAGAAAATTTTATCCATGAAACTTATGATGGGAATGACTTAGGCTTCAATATAGGCGTAAACTTATTTATTTATAAAAACTTAGGCATTGGATTTCATCTTAAACGCTATGAATTAGATTTAGCAAAAGATAATTTTTTAGGAAGTCGATTTCATTCAGCTCGAATTTCTACACACGCATTTTTTGGACTCTATAAATTAAGATTAGCTAATCAACTTGAATTAAGAACTAGCCTAGGTTATAGTTTATCAACCATAAAAAACAGGAAAAATATAGACACTAATGACTACAAGTTGAATTTTAACGGTCTAACTGGCGGCATATTTGTTCAATATTTTTTTAACAAAACCGAAAATATTGGTGTAGGTTTAGGATTAGACTACAATTATAAATTATCTAATCGTGTTAAAACTTCAAATCGGTATAATGAGTTTATTAATCATAACCAATTTTATACATTAAACTTCATGTTAGTTATAAAATCAGAAGCCTTGAGTTATTACCCAAGGCCTCAAAACAACTAAATAATATCTGATATAATTAAGAATTAGACCTAATTGTATTCACTAAATCATCTTTTTGCAAAACACCGCTTTGTCGCCAAAGTTGTTTTCCATTTTTAAAAAGTAGCATTGTTGGCACACCTCTAACTTGATATTTTGCCGCTAGAGCTTGATTTTTATCAACATCAATTTTAATAATTTTAACCTCATCACCAAGTTCAGATTTAACATCTTTTAAAATTGGCGCCAGCATTTTGCATGGGCCACACCAATCAGCAAAAAAATCGATTAGTACAGGCGTGTCGCTTTCTATAATTTTATTAAATTTTTCACTCATAACTTTTGTTTATTATTAGTGTTGCAAACTACTTGCCAAAACGTTCAAACATCGCTTTTGTCAGGTCTTCTTGATGGTCTGGATGAGCTATTGAAATAAGTGCTTCTGCCCGTTGCTTTAAATTTTTTCCGTATAAATTTACTACTCCATTTTCAGTTACAACATAATGAACGTGAGCTCTAGTTGTTGTCACGCCAGCACCTTTATTTAAAAACGGAACTATTTTAGTTAAACCTTTAGCAGTAGCTGAAGGCATGGCTATAATTGCTTTACCACCTTCGGAAAGTGAAGCGCCTCTTATAAAATCCATTTGGCCTCCAACACCCGAGTATTGACGTTTACCAATAGTGTCAGCACAAACTTGACCTGTCAAATCAATTTCTATAGCTGAATTTATGGCAGTTACTTTTGGGTTTCTTCTAATTAAAGCCGTATCGTTGGTGTAAGAAGCTTCTTTAAAATGAACTAAAGGATTTTCATCTATAAAATCATATAATTTTTGAGAGCCCATAGCAAAACAGGTTACAATTTTTCCTTGTTTTACTACTTTGTGTTCTCCAGTGATAATACCTTTTTCAACTAAAGGAAGTACACCATCCGAAAACATTTCAGTATGAATTCCTAAACCTTTATGTTGGTCTAGGTTTGCTAAAACTGCATTGGGGATAGCACCAATTCCCATTTGAAGTGTTGCACCATCTTCAACAAGATGCGCCACATGCTGACCTATTTTTTCTTCAATAGACGTTGGTATTAAAGCATCATGTGCAAATATAGGCTCATCTACTTCTACAGCTGCGTCTATTTGATCAACATGAATAATCCCATCACCATGAGAACGTGGTACCTGAGGATTAACCTGAGCAATTATTCGTGTGGCCTTTTCAATTGCTGATAAGGTCACGTCTACTGAAGTTCCTAATGAACAATAACCATGTTTATCTGGTGGTGAAACTTGAATAAAAGCAACATCTAATGGTAAAATATCTTTTTTGAAAAGTAAGCTAATTTCACTTAAAAAAATAGGCACGTAATCTCCATGAGTAGAATTTATAGCATTACGAACATTACCACCAACAAAAAAACTATTGATCTTAAAGACGTTTGAATAAGGCTCTTGTGTATATCTTGCGTTTCCTTCGGTATGAAGTTGAGCGATTTCAACATCTTCTAATTCCTCATAACGATCGCACAAGGCATCAATTAGAACTTGTGGTGTCATTGCGGCACCTTGAAAAAAAATACGGTCACCGCTATTAACAAGTGAAACGGCTATTTTTTTATCTGTATATTTCATATAAATAAATTTAATGACAATTTAAGTCGGCTGTTACTTTTTCAGTCATTGGTTTAGGCGAAATATATGGTATTCCTAATCCCATACCACGCAAAATAAATAATATACCAATAACTGCAACTGCATAAGGTATGATTTTACGAAGGTTTAACTTTAAAACGTTTTTTGTAAAATCCCTCATATATGTCACCATAGCCATCATTGGTATTGTACCTAAACCGAATAAAGCCATGTAAGCAGCACTCATTGTTAAGTCTGCAGTTGCTATTGAGGCAAAAACAGCCATATAAACCAAACCGCATGGTAAAAAGCCGTTTAAAAATCCTAAGTAGAAAAATGTATCAAAACTCTTCTTTTTGAAACTTTCACCCATCTCAGATTTCACTTTAGCGACTGCTTTATAGAAAGGCTTAGAAATTTTAAATTTTTGTAATTGCTTTTGTGGTAAGATAACTGAAAGTAGCATTATTATACCTATGATTATAGATAGTTGTTGCTGAAAACCAAAAGTTGCAATACTTTCACCTAATAAGCCAAATACTAAACCAATAATAATATAGGTTAATACTCTACCTACGTTGTACAATAGTATTTGAAGGCTTTTTTTAAGAGGGTTATCCTGAGAAACTGGCAACATTAATGCAATTGGCCCGCACATTCCTACACAATGTAAACTTCCTAAAAACCCTAGTATGAAGGCGGACCAAAGCATTATTTGTTGATTTTTTTTGTTACCATATAATCCTCATTATTATATGAAAACTTCAATATAGCGTCCCAACGACCAGTTGTAAAATATTTATGAGGTAACACAAAGCGTGATGATTTCAACTGGAGGTTTGTAGTAAAATCAAGTGCTTTATCTGATGGTCTATACATAAATAATTCAGCTTGTATATCAGCAAAATTAAATTCTGCCGGAAAGATAATTTCTAAACCTTCTTTGGCAAGATTAATCTCAACATTTTGATCTAAAGCTAGCGCCTTTTTTGAATCGTCTATATCTTTCTGAAGCGTCAAATTTTTCTTGTAATATGATTCGACTACTAAATCATGATCATACTTATCATCAGTTAACATATTAACTACAAAAAACATTATGAAGCCGATAAATAGAATGAAAGCAATGACTATTGAAGTTCCCCAGTTTAGTTTCATCATTTTAAGAGGTTTGTGTTTGTAAGACAAATTTCGATTTTTACTGCGGTAAAATTTATGATATTAGTCATACTTAGGTAAAACAAAAAACCTCTTGATTTAACAAAAGGTTTTTTTTAAGCTTCTAAGACTTTAAACTAATTAAAAGTTCTTGGTCCCATAAAATTGGTTTTTGTTTTGTCAATAAGCTCTTTATTGCTGTAAATACCAATTTCAAGATCATTCTTATCACCTGAAAGCAAGGCCGGATTAATTTCAATAAATAGTGTTCCTTCAGAAAGACCTTGTTCTGGAATAGTAAAGTTATTTTCTTTTACAAGCTTAATTTCACCTTTATGAGATAGTAGTTCAAAATGAATACTATCCATTTCTTTAGTGGTTTTATTAATGATTTTGTAGGTAAATACGTTACTTACCATACCATTTTCTTTAGTTTCATAAAGTTCACCTGGTAAGCGTAAAATCTTTGCTTCAACGCTTGTGCGTAAAAACAACATTCCTATTAAAATTCCGATTAAAATAACTAAAACACCAGAATAAGCTTTCATACGTGGTGAAAACTCAAAAGGCTTTTTCTTTTCAATATTATCTTCACTCGCATATCTAATTAAACCTTTTGGCAAATTAACACGCTCCATTACCAAATCACATGAATCGATACAAGCAGTACAATTTACACATTCTAATTGTGTGCCATTTCTAATGTCAATACCTGTTGGGCAAACTGTTACACATTGATTACAATCTATGCAATCACCATAACCTAAAGCTTGACGATCTTCATTTTTCTTGAATTTTTTTCTCCCATTTTCGCTCTCTCCACGTTTATGGTCATAAGCAACGACAACAGATTTATTATCAAGTAAAACACCTTGCAAACGACCGTAAGGACAAGCTATGATGCAAACTTGCTCCCTAAACCATGCAAAAATAAAATAGAAAACTCCTGTGAAAATAATAAGCGGTATAAACGTTCCCAAATGTTGCATTGGGCCTTCTGTAATGTATTTAATTAATTCGTCACTACTAATTAGATAAGCAAGAAATATGTTTGCTACCAGGAATGAAATAATGGCGAATATTAACCACTTAGATGATTTTTTGATGATTTTTTCTTTATTCCAAGGCATTTTATCAAGCTTCATTTGCTTGTTACGATCACCTTCTATAGCATATTCAATTCGGCGGAAGACCATTTCTAAAAAAATGGTTTGTGGGCAAATCCACCCGCAGAAAATTCGCCCAAAAGCAACGGTAAAAAAGGCAATAAAAACAACGCCAATAATCATGGAAATTACAAACAAGTAAAAATCCTGTGGCCAAAATGGAAATCCAAAAATATTAAACTTTCGTTCTAAGACATTGAATAGTAAAAATTGGTTTCCATCGATTTTAATAAATGGCGCTGAGAATAAAAAGATTAACAAAGCATAACTTACCCATTTTCTGTATTCATAAAATTTTCCAGAAGGTTTTTTAGGATAGACCCATTGGCGCTTACCTTCTTCGTTAATAGTACCAATGCTATCTCTAAATTTTTCGTTGTTGCTACTTTGATCTTCCATTTCAGTTAATTTAAATTACGATTCAGGTTGCCAAATAATATCGCCTTCAGCTTCTTTAGGGTCTGCTGGTTCTGTACCGTATAAACTTAATACGTAACTGGCGACTTGTTGCATTTCAGAAGGTTTTAAATCGTTTTTCCATGACACCATACCTTTACCTGGACGGCCACCTTCACTTATCGTTTTAAAAACATTTTTAATTCCACCGCCTAAAATCCAATTTTCATCTGTTAAATTTGGTCCAATACCACCACCACCGTCAGATTTGTGACATGCAACGCAATTAGTAGTATAAATCGCTTCACCAGCTTGTAAATCTGAAGCTTCGGTTAACATGGTAACTGTTTCAAAGTCTACTAAATCTTTTGCAGTTTTTTTATACTCTTCTATTTCGATTTTAGCCTGAGCCACTTCCATTTCATATTCTTCTTCCTGGGTATAATCATTAAATACGTGGAATCTCGCCAAATAAACAACAGCAAAGACAATGCTAATGTAGAAGCTATAAACCCACCATGGCGGAAGCTTATTATCGAGCTCTCTAATACCATCATAGTTGTGGTCAAGCTCAATTTCTTCTTCAGTTTCAATTGGTTTTGAACGAGTTAAAGCTTTTAACAGCCAGTCAAACTTCTTCGCAAAGGCTTGTTTACGTTCTGCTTCAAGAGCGTGATAGCGTTCTTTTTTCTCTTCTGTTAAAGCTTGATAAAGCGTATTATTTAGAGCTGAGATTGATACTTCAATCGCTACTAAAAATAAAAATACGATTCCTAGAAAAACCCAAGTATTAGGATATTCAAGTACAGCCCACTGGCCTGGTTCGGTTTCTACTAAATACTCGACTCCGATAAAAGCCACACTTAGCAGAACTATAATTCGTAAAAATGATGCTAAATTTCTCATTGTTTATCTTCTTTTTTTTGCTCTAAAGGCAGTTCGCTTAAAAATTTAATGTTTTTCTTATTGTAAGTCATCACCCACCAAAATAGTGCAACAAAAAAGGTAAAAAAGATGAGTAATGAAATAATTGGGTACAACTCAATTCCTACAATAGTTTCTAGATTTTCTTTTACAAACTTCAACATAACTATAGGTTTTAGTTAGAAGCAGAAGCTTCTTGAGTTTTGTTAACTTTTATATCTGTTCCTAGTCTTTGAAGGTAGGCGATTAGAGCAACGATTTCACGATTTTTCATTTCGACAAACTCTAAGCCTTGTGCTTCAGCTCTTGCTCGATCGGCTTCGTAACTTTTTACAAAATCAGGATCATTATACAAGTTCTTTTCTATTTCAGCACCTTGCTTAAGCATTTGTTCTTGAGCGTTTTCAATTTCTTCTTCTGAATATGGCACACCTAAAGTCACTAGGGTTTTCATTTTAGCTTCAGTATCAGATTTGTCTAGTTCATTTTTGATTAACCACTGGTAACTTGGCATAATTGAACCTGGTGAGGTACTCTGCGGATTATACATGTGATTAAAGTGCCAGTTGTCTGAATATTTATTACCAAGGCGGTGTAAATCTGGTCCTGTACGCTTACTCCCCCATAAAAATGGATGATCATATACGTATTCTCCAGCTTTAGAATATTCGCCATAACGCTCAACCTCACTTCTAAATGGGCGTACCATTTGAGAGTGACAGCTTACACAGCCTTCACGCATGTAAAGGTCACGACCTTCTAACTCAAGAGGTGTGTAAGGTTTAACACTTGTTATTGTTGGAATATTAGACTCTACTAACAAAGTTGGTACAATTTGAACAATACCACCAATTAAAATAGCTATAGTTGCAAGCACAGCCAGCTGAATTGGTTTACGCTCTAACCAGGTATGAAAAGTTTCTCCAGCTAAGCGACGTTTCGATATTCTTTTAAGTGGTGCAGCTTCAGCTAATTCATTTTCAACTGCTGACCCTGATTTAATAGTTTGAACGACATTTACAATTAACATGATCATTCCTAAGATGTAAAGCGTACCTCCGATAGCTCTCATCGTGTACATTGGCATAATTTCAGTAACGGTTTCTAAGAAGTTACCATAGACTAATGTACCATCAGGATTAAATTGTTTCCACATAGACGCTTGTAAAAATCCGGCTACATACATTGGTAAGGCATATAAAACAATACCTAAAGTTCCCACCCAGAAATGTGCATTGGCTAAACCAACAGAAAATAGCTTTGTTTTGAATAATCTAGGTACTAACCAATAAATCATACCAAAGGTTAAGAAGCCATTCCAAGCTAATGCACCAACATGAACATGAGCGATAATCCAATCAGTAAAATGTGCAATAGCGTTTACATTTTTTAGCGACAACATTGGTCCTTCAAATGTTGCCATACCGTAACCTGTAATAGCAACAACCATAAACTTTAGTACAGGATCAGTTCTTACCTTATCCCAAGCACCTCTTAAAGTTAACAAGCCGTTAATCATACCACCCCAAGATGGCATTAAGAGCATAATTGAGAATGTTGTTCCTAAACTTTGCGCCCAATCTGGAAGAGCTGTATACAGTAAGTGGTGAGGACCAGCCCAAATATATATGAAAATTAAAGACCAGAAGTGAATGATTGATAACTTATAAGAATAAACAGGTCTGTTTGCTGCTTTAGGAACAAAATAATACATTAAACCTAAAAACGGTGTCGTTAAAAAGAAAGCCACCGCATTATGGCCATACCACCATTGCACCAAAGCATCTTGAACACCAGCATAAACTGAATAACTTTTAAGAAAACTAACAGGTAACTCTAAGTTATTAAATATATGAAGTACAGCAACAGTAACGAAAGTTGCCACGTAGAACCAAATAGCTACATAAAAATGACGTTGGCGACGCTTAATCATGGTACCGATTAAGTTCCAGCCAAAAGCAACCCAAACTATTGCAATTGCAATATCTATTGGCCACTCAAGTTCTGCATACTCTTTAGTTGTCGTGTAACCTAATGGTAATGTTATTGCGGCTGCAACGATAATTAATTGCCAACCCCAAAAGTTTAATTTACTTAGAAAGTCGCTAAACATTCTTGCTTTGAGTAAACGTTGAGTTGAGTAGTAAACACCAGCAAAAATGGCATTCCCAACAAAGGCAAAAATTACTGCATTCGTATGCAGCGGTCTTAATCTCCCAAAACTTAACCACGAAATGCCGTCAGTTAAATCTGGAAATAAAAAAAGAAAAGCCAACAAGAGGCCAACAGACATCCCTACTATACCCCAAACAATGGTTGCATACAGGAAGTTTCTTACGATCTTATTATCGTAGTTAAATTGCTCTAACTCCATAGTTATGATTGTTTATGTTTATGATTTGGTTTTTGATTTTCTGAAGAAGATGAAGAACCCGATTTATCAGTTTTAACTAGCTCATCATCAAATAACATTCGTACTGATGGCGTATAAGTATCTTCATATTGATGTTTTTTTACTGAAACAATAAAAACAATAAAAAACACAATGGCTATTGCGATACTGATGGCTAGTAAACCGTAAATAACGTTCATACTGTTAATTTTATCCAAAAGTAAATGCATTGTGAAGCTTAAAAAATGACTTTAGTCATATTTAAAGTTCTTTACATTTTTGGAAGTTTTTTTGAGATATATGCAGTTGCCAAAGTTGTAAAGACGACAATACTAATTGAACTTAATGGCATTAAAATAGCGGCAATAACTGGTTTAAGTTGTCCTGTTACTGCAAAATATAAACCTATACTATTGTAGATAAATGAAAACAAAAAACTTAACTTGATCACACGCATACCTTTTTGAGAAACTTTTAAAAAATCAGCTAGGTTTTTAAATTGTTTAGCGCTTAAAATAGCATCGCAAGCTGGTGAAAACACATTTACATTTTCTGAAATAGCAATACCTACATCAGCTTGTTTTAACGCGCCAGCATCATTAAGTCCGTCTCCTAACATACAAACTTGCTTCCCTTCTTCTTGAAGCGCTTCGATATAGCGCATTTTTGCATCGGGCTTTTGATTAAACTTTAACTGGGTAGATTGTGGCAATAATTTGCTTAAATACTGCTTTTCTCCAGTATTGTCACCTGATAAGACAACTAGTTTATAAGTTTGCTCTAAGGTTTTAAAAAGGTCTTGTAAACCTTCACGATAGGAAGTCTCAAATACAAATTTTCCTAAAACTTGCTGGTCTTTTTTAACATATACCGCGGTTTCATTTAATTTTTGATGTGTTGAATTTGCTTCAACAAAACTATGTGAACCTAGCTTATAATTGTGTGAGTTGAATGTTGTATGAATTCCTTCGCCTAAGATTTCTTCAAAATCATCTACGGTTTTAAGGTCTAAAGTATCTAAAAAGCTGTAAAGTTCTCGACTTAACGGGTGATTAGAGTTTCTGAATGAATCTTTTAAAATCGCTGTATCTTCAGCCGATAATTTTAAACCATGATAAGCTATTTTACTCATTTTACTTGAGCTAATAGTTCCTGTTTTGTCAAACACAAACGTATCAATTTCAGCAAATTGCTCTAAGCTATTAATATGTTTAAGATAAAAACCATGTTGACCAAAAATACGAAGCAAATTCCCCATTGTAAACGGTGTTGCTAAAGCTATAGCACAAGGACAAGCAATAATTAAAACAGCTGTAAAAACGTTAAGTGCTAGAGCAGGCTGATAAAACAGCCAAAAAATAAGCGAAATACTTGCTATACTTAATACGGCAACAGTAAATTTTTTGCTTATTTTATCAATTAAAGATTTAAACTTAGGCTGATAGTCACTTTTAAAAACATCATTACTCCAGAGCTGAGTTAAATAACTTTGCTCAACAGATTTTTCAGCAATAACTTCTATAGCATTTCCTACAATTTTACCGCCAGCAAAAAGTTTATCGCCAGATTTCTTCTTGACTAACTTTGCTTCGCCTGTTACAAAACTATAATCGATGTTAGCCTCATCTGTCATCAAAATTGCGTCAACAGGAATAAGTTCTTGATTCCTAATAAGTAAGCGATCTTCTTTTTTGATTTTAAATACTTCAATATTTTCTTCAGAATTATTTTGAGGATCTATTTTAGTAATCGCTATAGGAAAATACGACTTGTAATCACGTTCAAATGATAGGTAATTATAAGTTTTTTGTTGAACGAATTTACCAAGCAACAAGAAAAAAACTAAACCTGTAAGGCTATCAAAAAAACCAGTCCCTAAATTGAAGCTTATATCAACAACACTGCGAATAAATAGCACTGATATACCGAGCGCAATTGGCACATCTATATTAAGCATTTTAGATTTTAAACCTTTGTAAGCCGAAATGAAATAATCTTGACCTGCATAAAAAACCACTGGTACACTAAAGCTAAACATTAACCATCTAAATATTGGTTTGTATTGGTCTAACCAAAACTCATTCACTTCAAAATACTCTGGAAATGACAAGAACATCACATTACCAAATGCAAAACCAGCCACACCTATTTTGTAAATTAAGCTATTATTATTTGTCCCTGTTTTTTTCTCTAAATTTTCTAAACTGATGTAAGGCTCATATCCAATTGAAGTTAGTAATTCTACAATATGTTTTAGTGAAGTTGATTCTATATTATAAGTTATAGTAATTGTTTTCTTTGGAAAATTTACCTGTGAATGTTTTACTGCCGGTTGAAGTTTATGTAAGTTTTCTAAAATCCAAATACATGAACTACAATGAATATGCGGAATATAAAGACTTACAACTTCGGTTGAAGCATCAGCAAAATCGATTAGCTTCAGCTTAATTTCTTCTTGATTCAAAAAGTCAAACTTACCTTTAATATCTTCAGGTGTTGCGCCAGGATTTTGGCTTAAATCGTAATAACAACTTAAATCATTTTCAGAAAAAATCTCATAAACCGTTTTACATCCATTACAGCAAAAATGCTTCTCATCATAAGCAATATCGGTCGGTTTACAGTCATCTCCACAATGATAACAGGAATTAATTTTTGACATTTAAGAAGTTTTGCCCAAAATTGATTTAAATGAGTGATATTAAAAATGATAAGCATCAGCTTTTATAAAAATATCTGTAACTTTATACACAAAATCCAACTATATGAGAATTATATTATTCATCGCATTTATACTCACATCTAGCTTAGGTTTTGCTCAAGAATGGTTTGATGGAAAATGCCAATTAAACGCTGCAATTTCTGAAGAGCAATATAAGAGTGAAAAAATTAGAAATTTACTTACAATTATTATTACCCAAGACAACACCTTAATTATCAACGACGAACCATACAAACAGCTTTCAGAAATTAAGTTTAAAGAGCTCATACTTGATTTCATAGACAATCCTAAGCAAAATAATCAATTAGCAGAATCTCCAAAAAAAGCAATAATTGCAATGCGAGCTTTTGGTAATCAAGACCGATACAAATTACTTGAAAATTATATACGCGAGGTCTACCTATATGTTTGGAATGTTACCGCAAAAAAAGAATTTAATAAAGCTTTTGCTGAATTAAATTGTAATAAGCGAGAACGCATTTTTTCTAAGTTTTATCCTTATAATTTTTACAAAATGGCTGAAGCGAAACAAAACAAAAATCGTTTTCCTTCAAATACACCTGGACCACCACCATTCCCAAGCGATGTAAAGGATAACTAGTGATTATAGCTTTAGGAGTAATGACTCTTCAAATAAATCTAAATCATCACCAAATATATGAAGATAAGGATGTTTTTGGTTGTAAGTAATTTTAGCTTTAATATTTCTTAACTCAACCAAGCCCGCATTAGGACATCTGCAACTAGTCTTTCTATAGGCTTTTAAACTTTTAACAGCTGTCTTAATAGTCTTTTCATAATTAAAATAATACGTAATGCTAAGCATATCTTCTGCTTTGATGGTTTTTTTTGAAGCTTGAACTTTTACGGAAACCAACTTACAAGTTGAGTTTTTTTTGTGACTTAAGTACAATTGATTTAACTCATCATTCTTTTCAATTAACTCTGTATCATCATAATAATTAACCTCGCAATTGTAATCGGACTTACAAGTAATTTTAGGCTTCAAGACACTCAAAGATTTGCATGAAAAAAGAATCAATAGAAATAATGCCGCTTGAAGTCTCATCTAGATATTTTTAATCAAATATAAGCTATTCAAACTATAACTTTTGTTTAACTTATATATTTTTATATTAAACAATATAACTCATACTTTTGAAATATGAGTTTACATGAAATAAAACAAAGTATAAAATTACCCATCTCAAAAAAAGAAGCTTGGGCATTTTTATCAAATCCTAAAAATCTTCAAAAAATAATGCCAGACGATATGGGATTTCAAATTATTTCTGGCCTAAATAAACAAACATATCCAGGACAAATAATTCAATATAAAGTAACGCCGTTCAAAGGTTATACTACAAAATGGGTCACAGAAATTACACAGGTTCAAGAACCAGATTATTTTGTTGACATACAGCTTTTAGGACCTTACAAACTATGGCATCACAAACACTTCATTAAAGAGATTAAAAACGGTGTTGAGATTACAGATGTTGTGCATTATCAGGTTCCTTTTGGTTTTATTGGCGAATTATTACGTCCTATTTTAATAAAACCTAAACTCAAACAAATTTTTAACCAACGAACTTCGAAAATGCATGCCATTTTTGGAGCGTATAAAAATTAAATGCTATGAAAAAGAATATATTGTTTATTGGCGGAAGCCAAGGAATTGGATTTGAAACTGCAAAATTACTTCACGATCAACATAATGTCATTGTTGCTTCTAGAAGTAAAGGAAAACTAGATGAATTAAATGTAACACATCTAGAATTTGATGTAACTAAAGATAATATTTCAGAATTAGATTTACCAGACACTTTAGATGGCTTGGTTTATTTTCCAGGTACCATTAATTTGAAACCTTTTAAAATGATGAAGCCTTCAGTTTTTGAAGAAGATTTTCAGCTAAATTTTATGGGACTGGTTAAAAGTACGCATGGCGTTTTAAAAAAATTAAAAAACTCAGAACAAGCTAGTATTATTTACTACAGTACAGTTGCTGTACAAACCGGAATGCCATTCCATACTAGTGTTGCTGCTGCAAAAGGTGCAATTGAAGGATTTGCAAGATCTCTAGCTGCAGAATATGCGCCAAGTTTTAGAGTAAATGTAATTGCGCCTTCTTTAACCAATACTCCATTAGCAGATAAATTGTTAGGAAACGAGAAAAAGAAAGAAAAAATGGATGAGCGTCATCCGTTAAAACGTGTTGGTGAAGCTAAAGATATCGCCAATATTAGTGCATTTTTATTAAGTGAAGAAAGTTCATGGATTACAGGACAGGTACTTGGAGTAGATGGCGGAATGTCTTCTTTAAATGTATCTTAATTGAGTACAATGAGTGAACAAGTAAATATTTTTTGGTTTAGAAGAGACCTACGTTTAAATGATAACGTAGGTCTTTTCAATGCTTTAAAACAAGAAGAAAAAACATTGCCAGTATTTATCTTCGATAAGCATATTTTAGATGAGTTGCCAAAAAACGATGCTCGTGTAAATTTCATTTACGATGAAATTCAAAAAATGAGAGTTGAGCTTCAAGAAAAGTATGGTAGTTCAATAGCAACTTATTACGGTTATCCTGAAGAAATATTTATTGAAATTATTAAAAATTATAATATTAAAGCCGTTTTTACCAATAGAGATTATGAACCTTATACCTACAAGCGTGATGCAAAAATCAAAGCTCTATTGGCTGAAAATGCAATCGAATTTCATGATTTTAAAGATCAAGTAATTTTTGAAAAAAATGAAGTTGAAAAAAATGGCGGTGGAATGTATTTGGTTTTCACGCCATATATGAAGCAATGGAAAAAAGAATTTGAAAATATTAAGCTAGATGAATACAATTCTGAAGCTTACTTAGATAACACTTATAAAAATTCTCGCTTACCCAATTTGAATTTAAGTGACATGGGTTTTGAAGCATCTTCTATTAAAGTACCAGAATATCATTTAGAAGAAGAATTTTTAGAAAGTTATGAAGAAACTAGAAACATTCCTTCTATAAATGGAACATCTAGATTAAGTCCACATTTACGTTTTGGAACTGTAGGTTATCGAAATATTATAAAAAAGGCTTTATCTGTAAAAAATGAAACTTTTCTAAATGAACTAATTTGGAGAGAATTCTACAAAGCAATTTTGCATAATTATCCTGAAACACAAAGCAGATCTTTTAAGCCTATCTATGATGATATTAAATGGCGAAATGATAAGGAAGAGTTTGAAAAGTGGAAATCGGGAACAACTGGATATCCTATTGTCGATGCAGGAATGCGTCAATTAAATGAAACAGGTTGGATGCATAACCGAATAAGAATGGTAGTTGGTAGTTTTTTATGCAAACATTTATTAATCGATTGGCGTTGGGGTGAAGCATATTTCGCCGAAAAACTTTTAGACTACGAAATGTCTTCTAACATTGGTGGTTGGCAATGGGTGGCAGGAACTGGCGTAGATGCTGCTCCCTATTTTAGGATTTTTAATCCGTATTCACAGACCGATAAGTTCGATAAAAATAAAAAATACATCAAAAAATGGGTTCCTGAGTTTGGAACAGAAAATTATCCAGAGCCTATGGTTGAGCATAAAATGGCTCGTGAACGTTGTTTAGAAACTTACAAAGCGGCTGTTAAGAAGTAAATAGTTGCCTAGCTTTTTCTAAATCTTCAGGTGTATCTATTCCGATAGAAACCTCAGCAGTTTCTACCATTTTAATGGTTTTTCCATGTTCAAGATGTCTTATACATTCTATTTTTTCAGCAGTTTCAAGCGGTGTCATTTTAGAATGATAGAAGTCTAATAAAGCTTGTTTTCTAAAAGCATAAATACCAACATGTTTAAAGTACAAAGTATTTACGTCAGAATTTCGACGGAAAGGTATCGCCGACCGCGAAAAATATAAGGCCCGATTTTGGGCATCGGTCACTACTTTAACGTTATTTGGGTTTTCGATATCAGCTAAAGTTTTTAGTGGCGTTTTTAATGAAGCTAAATCAATACTTTGATTAATATCATCATCAAAAACCGCAAGCAACTTCGCTAAAGCGGCTTTATTAATAAATGGTTCATCGCCCTGAACATTAACAACAATATCGGCCTGTAAAAATTCAACAGCTTCTGCGATACGATCACTACCGCATTGATGAACTTTTTTAGACATAATGATATTATCTGTATATTTTTTAATCTCATCATGAATTTCAACTGCATCGGTAACTACATAAACTTCATCAAATAAGCCAGTTGATTGTGCAGCTAAAAAAGTGCGAGCTATAACTGATTTACCTCCCAAATCTTTCAATAATTTTTTTGGAAATCGAGATGCTTCTAAGCGCGCAGGAATCATCGCTATAATTTTCATTTTGAATAGGTTTTTAGGGACTTAGTTTTTAAAAAAATCATCTTTAAATCCAATTAAATAAAGTTTTTCTTTTGCTCTTGTGCAAGCTGTGTATAACCAACGCAAATAATCTTGATTAATACCATCTTTAAGGTAAGGTTGCTCCACGAAAACAGTATGCCATTGACCACCTTGAGACTTATGACAAGTAATGGCATAACTAAATTTTACTTGTAAGGCGTTGAAAAATTTATTTTTCTTAACTTTTAAAAACTGTTTATATTTAGATTTTTCTTCAGCATAATCTTCAAGAACAGCTTGATAAAGTTGGTTAGATTCTTCATAAGTTAAAGCTGGTCCGTTAGAAGCTAAAGTATCTAATATAATAACGGTTTCAAAAGGCTTCATATTTGGATAATCAACCATTTGTACTTTTACTTCAGCAAATCTAAAGCCATATATTTCTTTGATGTGAAAAATCTCTAATATTTCAACAATATCGCCATTAGCTATAAAACCGGCGTCTGACGATGGCTTTAACCAGTAATAATTGTTTTTGACCACCATTAAATAATCTCCAGCCGCAATTTCATCTTCACGAAATAAAATTTTAGAACGTATTTGTTGATTATAAATATTGGCACGTTTATTCGAACGAACAATTATAGCTGTTTCTTCATGACCTAAATGATCAAAAGAATGATTGACAGCATCCATAATTTCATAGCCATCAACTAACCTAATAATGTCTGAAGTATTAGAAATTTCAAATTTAAACTCATCTAAGTCATTATTAATGGCATCCCGAATCTCGGTAGCATTTAGTAGTATTTCGCTTTCTTGTTGTTGACGTAAAACTTCATCTAATTCTATGGCTTGCACATCCATGCTAAAATGGCGCTCTAAAGTCTCTTTAGATAAAGCAGGACTTAATTCTGCTTTAACTGGTGGTAACTGAGCTGTATCACCAATAAAAATGAGTTTACAATTTTCACCTGAGTAAACATACTCAATCAAATCATCTAAAACAGAGTTGCTATTAAGTAAATCGCTTCCTTTGGGAAAATCTGGAATCATCGAGGCTTCATCAACCACAAAAACAGTGTTTCGATGTTTGTTTTCTTGAGGTATAAATTCAACACCGCCATTGCTGGTTTTCTTGGGTTGATAAATTTTACGATGAATGGTATTTGCTGTTTTTTTACTATAATTTGAGATTACCTTCGCTGCTCGCCCAGTAGGCGCGCACAAGATAATTTTTTGATGAACCTTATGAATATTTTTAACTAAAGTGCTTATAATGGTTGTTTTACCAGTACCAGCATAACCCTTTAATAAAAATAACTGATCTGCTAAGTCATTAAAAATAAATTTAGATAACATTTGTAGCGCAACATCTTGCTTTTGGGTTGGCTGATGCCCGAAGTCACGCTTAAGGTGTTTATAAAATTCGTTATTTAGCATTATAAAGAGTCGTTAAAACATCAAATATAACAAGCTTTTTTAGATGCCAGACTTTTGTGATTGAAAAAAAGTTGTAGATTTGTGAACAGTAGAAAATTTAATTTTTAAGCTATGAAAATTGTCTTGCAAATTGTACTAACGGTTCTAATTGTTGTACTTGGTTATTTTACTTATAAATCGGTTTACGGACCAGTTGAATTTAACAAAGCTAAACAAAAACGTTATGCTGAAGTTATAGAGAAACTTCAAGATATTAGAGATTCAGAAATTGCTCACCGAGAGGTAACTGGAAAGTTTGTAGGGTCTTTTGATAGTTTGGTTCGTTTTATCGACACTGCACAATTTGTTTTAACCCAAAGAAAAGATACAACTTATCTAGACTTAGATTATAAAAAACGCTATGGCGTTGACGAATATATAGAAGATGTTGTCATAGATACGCTTGGATACGTTAGTGTTAAAGATTCTTTATTTAAAGGTACAGACCGTTATAAAACAATGATGAATATTCCTTACACCGATAATAAAAAGTTTGATCTTGAAGCAGGAATGTTAGATAAAGATGGAACAATGATTCCTGTCTTTGAAGCTAAAGTTAACAAATCAGACATTTTAAGCGATTTAGATCAGGATTTGGTAATCCAAGAGAAACAAACTGTTGCTGTTGATGGTGTTAATGGTGCCTTTATTAAAGTTGGTTCTATGACAGAAGTCAACACAAGTGGTAACTGGCCTAAAAATTATGGTGACAAAGACTAACAAAAATACAGATAAATTTAATCAAAAGTTGTCCATTTTGTTAACACAAAGTGGACTTTCTTTTTTACATCTAAAAGACAGTGAAATTCATAATGAGAGTTTCATAAAATTGAGTGCTACTAATAAATTTTCTGAAGAAGCAGAATCAATTATTTTTGAAAAACTACATCAAATAAATTCTAACACATTTGATGAAGTGGTGCTTATTTATCAAAATACTGACTATAATTTACTGCCCAATAAATTAAGCAAAGAAAAAATTAATAGTTTAGATGCTAACAAGTACAACTTAAGTCTACAAGCCGAAGACGATTTTAGTGAAGATTTTAGCTATAACAACCAAATTACGGTATCATTTATACCGCTGATTAATATCAATAATTTAATTTTTGAGAAGTTTGGTGAATTTAATCATACACATCAAACCAGTTTATATCTAAAAGCAGCTGAAACCTATACAGGTGAATCGGGTAATTGTATTTGTTTTATAAACAATTACCAAATTGATATCGTTATTATTGAAGCAAAGAAACTACAACTTTACAACACTTTTGATATTTCATCTGAAGAAGATATTATCTACTACATACTTTATTGCCTAGAAATCAATGAAATAAATCGTAAGTTGATTGAAACCACAATTGTCAACTTTTCAGACCAGTTGAAGTTAGAAAACATAAACTCAATTTTAGAACTTTATATTAAACATATTAGTAGTAAAGATTTTTCAAAAGAGTCTTTAAACCCACATTTAACGAATCACAAATTTTTAAATGAATTATGCGCATAATCTCTGGAATTCATAAAGGCCGAAGACTATCAGCTCCAAAAAACTTACCAGTGCGTCCAACCACAGATCGCGCCAAAGAGGCTTTATTCAACATTTTAATGCACCGATTTAGTCTTGCAGAAATTCGTCTTTTAGATTTATTTGCAGGTATTGGCTCAATTTCATTTGAATTTGCTTCGCGCGGAACCCAACAAGTTACCTGTGTTGATAATAACTCTAAGTGTTGCAATTGGCTTATAAAAACTTCAGAAAATTTAAAATTCAACTGCAATGTGGTTAAAAAAGACGTTTTTGAATTTATAAAGCAAACTCCACAAAAATTTGATGTAATTTTTGCAGATCCGCCTTATGATATCACTAAAGAGAAACTTGAAGAGATGATCAATATTACTTTTGAACGAGAATTGCTTCAAAGTGAAGAAGGTCTATTAATTATCGAGCATTCAAAATTTATTAATTTTAATGAATATCCTAAATTTACTGAAGAGCGACGCTATGGTCTCTCAACCTTCTCTTTTTTTAATCGATAAGAAAAGAATAATTGAATTTTAGTTATCTATTAAGCTTGTTGCTTTAAAAGGTCTCGAATTTCTGCAAGAAGTTCAATGTTTTTAGGCGTTGATTCTTTTGTATTCTTAACATCTTCAGCTTTTGTCCTAAGCCTATTAAAAAAACGTATAACCAAGAAAATCGTGAAACCAACAATTATAAAGTCTAATATAATTTGCAAAAAACTACCGTATTCTATAGCCACAGCCTCTGTAACTTCACCATTTTCTAAAACCTTTTTCGGTTGTAATATAATCTGATAACTAGAAAAATTCATTTTTCCTGTTATGTAAATTAAAGGTGGCATGATTATATTATTTACTAATGAAGTGACCACTTTACTAAATGCTGTACCTATAATTATACCAACAGCCATATCAAACATATTGCCTTTTACAGCAAATTCTTTAAACTCTTTTAATACTTTCATAGTCAATTTTTTAAAAATATTTGTTTTATAAAAATAAATAGGAATTAAGCAAATAGAGTGATGGAATCAGTATAATTTGGACATCAACCAAATTAGATATAAAAAAGCGCCAAAATTAATCATAATTTTGGCGCTTATCATTTATAATTAGATGTAAAATTAACCTTTCTGCTTCATCAAAGCATCAGATAATTTTTTATAAGTACCATTTTCGAGACGCTCTCTTATCGCTGAAAATGCTTTTAAAGTTAAGTCAATATCCTCCATTGTGTGTGTTGCTGTTGGTATCATTCTAAGAAGGATTAATCCTTTAGGAATCACTGGATAAACAACTATTGAACAGAAAATACCATGATTTTCTCGTAAATCTTTAACAAGAGCCATCGCTTCTGGAATGCTTCCTTTTAGATAAACAGGTGTTACACAACTTGTTGTTGTACCTATATCAAACCCATTTTCTTTCAAGCCAGATTGAAGTGCATTAACATTTTCCCATAGTTTATTCTTTAACTCAGGCATTGTTCTAAGCATTTCAAGACGTTTAAGTGCACCTTCAACTAAAGTCATTTGTAAAGACTTAGCGAACATTTGTGAACGAAGGTTATACTTAAGGTAATCAATAATTTCTTGATCGCCTGCGATAAAAGCGCCTGTACTAGCTAAAGATTTTGCAAATGTTGCGAAATAAACATCAATTTCATCTTGAACGCCTTGCTCCTCGCCTGCACCAGCTCCTGTCTTTCCTAATGTTCCGAAACCGTGAGCATCATCTACTAATAATCTAAAATTGTATTTCTTTTTAAGTTCAACAATTTCTTTTAGTTTTCCTTGCTCACCACGCATACCAAATACACCTTCGGAAATAAATAAAACGCCGCCACCTGTCTGTTCAGCTATTTTTTCAGCTCTTGCAAGGTTTAATTCGATACTGTCTAAGTCATTATGCTTATAGGTAAAGCGTTTACCTAAATGCAATCTTACACCATCGATAATACAAGCATGGGCATCAACATCATAAACAATAACATCATCTTTACCAACTAAGGCATCGATTGTTGATAGTATACCTTGGTAACCAAAATTTAAAACATATGCTGCTTCTTTATTGACAAAGTCAGCAAGTTCGTTTTGCAATTTCTCATGTAACTCTGTATGGCCGCTCATCATTCTAGCGCCCATTGGGTATGCACTACCATATTTTTTTGCGGCTTCTGCATCAACCTTTCTAACTTCAGGATGGTTTGCTAAGCCTAAATAATCATTAATACTCCATGTAATCACGTCACGACCTTGAAACTTCATACGGTTACTGATTTGCCCTTCAAGTTTTGGAAAAACAAAATAACCTTCAGCTTGGTCTGCCCATTTTCCTAACGGACCTTTATCACGGTAAATTTTTGCAAATAAATCTTTCATAATTGTAATACTAAAATTAGTAAACCCAGTTTAACTTACTTTAGTAAGCTTATCACCACTTACTTGATCTTGGTTTTCTCTTATAAAACCTTGAGACTTCATCCAAGCATCGCTGTAAATTTTACTCATATATCTTGAGCCATGATCTGGAAATATTATCACGACATGGCTATTTTCATTAAATTCTTCTTGTTTGGCAAGCTGCATAACGCCTTGTAATGCGGCGCCACTTGTATAACCAACAAACATACCTTCTGTTTTGGCTATATCTCTGGCCATAAAAGCGCTTTCTGCGTCAGTCACTTTTGTAAATTTATCGATAATATTAAAATCTGTAGCTGTCGGCACTAAATTTTTGCCAAGACCTTCAATTTTATAAGGGTAAATTTCATTTTTATCTAAAACTCTGGTTTCATGAAATTTTTTGATTATCGAACCATAAGCATCAATCCCAAGTATCTTGATGTCAGGATTTTTTTCTTTTAAATAACGTGCTGATCCTGAAATTGTACCACCAGTACCACTACAAGCTACTAAATGGGTTATTTTACCTTGAGTTTGTTTCCAAATTTCTGGACCAGTTGATAAATAATGTGCATCAATATTTAAACTATTGAAATATTGATTGATGTAGATAGAGTTAGGCGTTTCAGAATGAAGACGTTTAGCAACTTCATAATAAGAGCGTGGATCTTCAGGAGCAACATTAGCTGGGCAAACATAAACTTCTGCACCCATTGTTTTGAGTAATGATATTTTATCTTTAGAAGATTTATCACTAACAGCTAATATACACTTATAACCTTTAACCACACATGCCATAGCTAAACTAAATCCTGTGTTTCCTGATGTGGTTTCAATGACTGTATCGCCTGGATTTAAACGACCTTCTTTTTCGGCTTTATCTAGAATATACAATGCTATTCTATCTTTAGCTGAATGTCCCGGATTTTGGGCTTCATATTTTACAAAAAAGTCTCCTTTTAAATGCTTTGTGATATTGTTAAGGCGCACTAATGGTGTACAACCTATCATTTCTAATACATTATCATGAACATTCATTTCACCATGCATAAAACACCTATCTTTACCCTGCATATACTAAAACAATGGTTAAATTTCAATTGGCAAAAGTACAATATTTTTTTGGATTACTTGGCAATTCCAACTAAATCGAACAAAAACGCATATTCTTTAGCTAACTCTTTTAAAGCTTCAAATCTTCCTGAAGCACCACCATGACCAGTATTCATATTTGTTTCAAAATATAGTTTATTTGAGTAATTAGACTGCAATCTAAGTTTTGCAACCCATTTTGCTGGCTCCCAATATTGTACCTGCGAATCATAAAAACCTGTTGTAACCAACATGTTAGGGTAGCTATGATTATTAACATTATCATAAGGTGAATAAGATTTAATGTAATGATAATATTCAGACTGATTAGGATTACCCCATTCATCATATTCTCCAGTAGTTAACGGTATACTCTCATCTAACATAGTAGTAACAACATCAACAAAAGGCACGGCTGCAATTACGCCATGATACAATTCTGGTCTTAAGTTAATAACCGCACCAATTAAAAGTCCGCCAGCCGAACCACCCATCGCAAAAAGCTGTTCTGGTTTGGTATAATTATGTGTAATAAGGTATTCGCTTACAGCAATAAAATCTGAAAAAGTATTGTTTTTATTTAACATTTTACCTGCTTCATACCAAGGTCTACCAAGATATTCTCCACCGCGTACATGAGCAATTACAAAGACAAATCCTCTGTCAAGCAAACTTAATCTTGTTGTTGAGAAATAAGGATCTACAGTATGACCATAACTACCGTAACCGTATTGAAGTAATGGGTTTTGACCGTTGCGCTTTATGCCTTTTTTATAGACGATCGACATCGGAATTCGTGTACCATCTTGAGCAATTGCCCATTGGCGCTCTTCTATGTAATTAGAAGAATCAAAAGAATCGTCTAAAACCGCTTGTTGCTTCATTTTAACTTCTGTCTTTGTAGACAAATTATAATCGAAAACACTCGTTGGTGTGATTAACGAGCTAAATACATACCTAAAAGTATCGGTATTAAAATCAGGATTAGTTGAAGTTCCTATCGTGTATGTTTCACTCGAAATTGGTATAAAAAAGTCTTCATTAAAATCCCATGACATCACGCGCAAACGAGACAAGCCATTAAATCGCTCAGTAACAACAAAGTAATTTTTAAAAATTTCAACATCTTCAAGCAAAATATCTTCCCGATGTTTAATAACGTCATCCCAATGAATACTAGAAGTTTCTTCAATTTTAGTACGCATTAGTTTAAAATTCTGCGCATCGCCTTTATTTGTCAAAATGTAAAAATAATCTTCATAATGCATTATACTATATTCAAGTTGCGGTTGACGTTCCTGAAAAACTTGAAATTGAGCATCAGGTGTATTTGCGTTGATAAAACGATACTCGTCTTGTAATGTGCTTGACGAGCCTATGATAATAAATTGTTTTGATTTTGACTTATAAACAAAGCAATTGTAAGTTTCGTCATCTTCTTGATATACCAATTGGTCTTGACTCACGTCGGTTCCTAAAACATGTTTATAGATTTGATAAGACCTTAAGGTTTGTGGATCTTTTCGAGTGTAAAATAGGGTTTTATTATCATTAGCCCAGCAAGAGCTTCCGGTTGTTTTTTCAATTTTAGTAGGAAGAATTTCACCAGTTTTTAAATTTTTAACTTGAATAGTATATTCTCTTCGACTAACATTGTCTACTCCAAAGGCTGCCATAGAATTATCAGGAGAAATAGCGATACCGCTCAATTTATAATAATCATGAGCTTCAGCCATTTTGTTAACATCAAATAAAAGCTCTTCTTTTGCTTCTAAAGATTGAAATTTTCTGATGTAAATAGGATAATCTTTTCCAGTTTCAAACTTTGCCTGATACCAATATTCATTTAAAAAGTAAGGAACAGATTCATCATCTTCTTTTATACGTGACTTCATTTCAGCAAACAAGTCATCTGTAAAGCGGTTTAAGTGTTTGGTTTCTTCTTTGTAATAATTGTTTTCAGCTTCTAAATAAGCTTTAACTTCCGGATTATCACGTTCATTAAGCCAATAAAATTCGTCTATTCTTTCATCATTATGTTTTATTAACTTCTTAGGTATTTGTTTTGCTTTTGGTGGTGTATTCAAAATTTTTTTAATGCAAATATAGTTGTCTATAAAATGCTAATGAATAAAGAACTTATAAAACTTGATCTACTAGAACAAAATCAACAGTCGAAGATTCTTACAATAAAAATCAAAGCTTGTTTTATATCTTTGTCTAAAAAATTAAATTATGTTTGGAGATATGATGGGCATGATGGGAAAACTTAAAGAAACCCAAGCTAAGGTTGAAGAAACCAAAAAACGCTTAGATAGCGTTAGTATTTCAGAGCAATCTAATGATGCACTTCTTAAAGTTATCATTACCGCCAATCGTGAAATTAAAACGATTGAGATTGATGATGAATTGCTTAAAGATAAAGAGCAGCTTGAAGATTATTTGATTATAACTTTAAATCGTGCCATTAAAAAGGCAACCGAAGTTAATGAAGCCGAAATTTCTGCTGTAGCAAAAGATGGCCTTCCTGATATTCCTGGACTAACGAGCTAGCGCAGTATTATTTGCTCAATGAGTGGCTGTTGCAATTGTTCGTTTAATCTTGCTACTAATTTAGATTTCCCATAACTTAGTTCTTCTCTTAGTGTAGAAGAACTAAGTTTTACAATCAATTTGCCGTTTGTGAAGGTTACTTTTTCGGTGTAAGTTTTAATTCCTGAGCCGAGTTCTTTAAACCAAAGTTCTTCTACTTCAACTTTATTGAGGCCTTTTTCTAATTTTAGATTTTTTTTAAAAGCACCTAATAAGTCTTTCATACTTTGTTCTTCACGACTTCTTTTTTTATCGTTGTATTTCATTGCTGCTCAACTTCAATAGGTTTAAAACGTTTGTAAGTGTATATGATAGATTGGCTATTTTTTAATACTAATTTATTTTCAGTTAATTCTAAAACATGCTCTGTCCAAGCATCATAAGGTGAAGAAAATTTAATTTTTAAGCTATCATTTTTAGTCATAAATGCAAAGTTCTCATTACTTTCAGTTACCTTATGTTTTCCTAATAAACTTGGTTGTACTTTTTTTCTTAATCCTGTTGAATCAGTTTCAAGGTAGAAATAGTCTACGCTTTTACTCATTTTATATTGCTTTGTACCATAAGGTGTTTGGGCTTCAACAATTTCCCAGTAACCATTAATTTGTTCTAAATTATAATTGGTTTTATTGCACGAAACCGTGACTATTATGAGCCATAATAATGTTAGCCTTTTCATATCATTTCTTTTAAATGTATCATTTTATAATTTTGAGTGCTTGCCTTAACAACAGCTTCAGTTCGTTCTGGATGTGTGTCACTAATAAATAATTGTCCCATGTCTTCTCGTGTAACCATATTAACTATTTGACTCACACGAGTTTCATCTAATTTATCAAAAATATCGTCAAGCAATACAATTGGTTTAAATCCGTTTTTTTGCTTAATAAAATCATATTGTGCAAATTTTAAAGCAATTAAATAGGATTTTTGCTGACCTTGGGAACCGAACTTTTTAATAGGATGCTGATTGATATTAAATAATAAATCATCTTTATGAATGCCAACGGTCGTGTACTGACGCCGTCGATCTTTGTCTTGAGATTTCAAAAATAAATCTTGCAAATCATGGTCGTGCAATTGACTCTTATAAACTAAATCAATTGTTTCGTTACCGCTACTTATATCTCTATAGCGTTGTTGTAAAATAGGTAAAAACTGTTCTACAAAAGCTTGTCTTACATCATAAATATATGCTGCAAAATTTGAAAGTTGCTCATTATAAACTAACAATGAATCTTGATTGAAAGTTCTGTTTGCTGCGAAATATTTCAGCAAAGCGTTACGTTGCCCCAGTACTTTGTTATAATTTATCACACACTCCAAATACTTCTTATCAGACTGAGCTATTACTGCATCAATAAATTTACGTCTTACATCACTTCCTTCTAGAATCAAATCGCGATCAGTTGGCGAGATAATAACAAGCGGAATTAACCCTATATGATCACTTAATTTATCATAAACCTTAGCATTGCGTTTAATAATTTTCTTTTGTGTTTTTTTAAAACTTACAACAACTCGCTCAGTTTTTTCAGCTTTAGAAAAAGTACCATCTACAACAAAAAAATCTTCTCCATGAGTAATATTTTGACTACTCACAGGATTAAAATAACTCTTACCAAAAGCTAAATGGTAAATAGCATCTAATACATTTGTTTTTCCGATGCCATTGTTACCAACCAAACAATTAATATGCTGATGTAAATCAAGGTTTAGCTGCGTAAAATTTTTGTAATTTAGCAATGATAAAAGTTTAATGTGCATTAGCTGAAATTCAGTTTAAAATTCAAATAGCGAAATTATCAAATAAAATGTATTTTTAAATCGATAAAAATTATATTTTTGCGCGTCGATTAAACAAAAATTATGGCATCATACAAGAAAAGAGGATATAAAAACAAGCAGAATAAAGAGAACGATCAACCAAATGATGTTGAAACTCAAGATTCAACAACCGCTGAAGTTTTTGAGTCACTTGACCAAAGCGCTAGTAAAACTGAAGAGTTTATCAGCAAATATCAAAAACAAATTTTTGGTGCAATAATTGTTGTGGTTGTTGTAGTTTTAGGCTCTCTTGCCTATCAAAAATTTATAGTAGAACCAACCGAAATTGAAGCTGCTAATGAGCTTAATCAGGCGCAGATGTATTTTAAGAACGCTATAGAAGCCTCTGGTAAAAATGCCAAAGACTCACTTTACACTTTATCATTAGATGGTGGTAATGGTAAATTTGGATTTACTGATATCGCTTCGCAGTATAGCGGAACAAAATCAGGTAATTTAGCCAATTACTATGCTGGTATGGCTTATTTTAAGTTATCTAATTATGAAAAAGCTATCGAATATTTAGATGCTTTTTCAAGTGATGATGAACTACTAATGCCAATGGCTCAAGGCACAATTGCTGATGCTTTTCAGCAAATTGGGCAAACTGATAAAGCGCTTAACTATTACGAAAAGGCAGCAAACCTTAGATCGAATTCCTTTACATCTGCCAAATATTTATTGAAGGCAGCCATAACTGCTATTGAATTAGGAAAAGCCGATATCGCTTTAAAGCACCTCAATAACCTTAAAGATAATTACTCAGATACTGAAGAAGCAAAACAAGCTGACGTCTATTTAGGTCAAGCTGAAGCAATGCAATAATTATGGCAACTAAAGGCACTAATCTTTCTTTTTACAATAAATCTGAACTACCACAAGCAAAAGATTTTAAAATAGGTGTCGTTGTGTCTGAGTGGAATAACGAAATTACTGAAAACCTATTTCAAGGCGCTTTTGATGCTTTGATTGATGTTGGCGTTATTAAAGAAAATATCGTCCGTTGGAATGTCCCTGGCAGTTTTGAATTAATCTATGGTTGCAAAAAAATACAAGAAAGCTTTGAAATGCTAGACGCTGTGATTGCAATTGGTAGCGTTATTCAAGGTGAAACTAAACATTTTGATTTTGTTTGTCATGGTGTTACTAACGGTATTGCTGAACTTAATTTAACCTCAGATATCCCAACCATTTTTTGTGTACTTACCGACAACCACATTCAGCAGTCTAGAGATCGTTCGGGTGGCAAATACGGTAACAAAGGCGCTGAAGCAGCAATAGCTGCTATAAAGATGGCTCAACTTAGAAAAGACGCTAAGTTTTACAAAGCTTAATTCTTTTACTTTTCTTAAAATATAAGTGATGTTTACGCCGTTAAACAGTAAATCACTAAATTTGATTTTTATTTAAGTTTATGTTTAAAGTTAAATCATTCAAATTACCCAAGAACACGCGTTATAATTACACGCCACGTTATTATAATGGCAAAAAAATTAGTAATATTTACGAAATAGATTCTAACTTTAATAAATATAAATCAACCCACAACTCTATAGATTTTGGGTCTCATTGGGCAGATGCTCGAAAAAATAGTCGCCATCGTAGTAATCGTTCAATTAATAGGCGAGTGATTTTAATCGCTTTAATATTAGTTTTCCTTTTTTTATGGCTTATCGATTTTGATCTCTCAATTTTCAGCCAGTAAATTTATGAGTAATCGCATAAAATTATTGCCAGATCACGTTGCTAATCAAATTGCCGCCGGTGAAGTGGTACAAAGACCGGCATCTGTTGTCAAAGAATTGCTAGAGAATGCCGTCGATGCCCAAGCCTCTAAAATAAAACTTATTGTTAAAAATGCTGGCAAATCATTAATTCAAGTCGTAGACAACGGCGATGGCATGAGCGAAACTGATGCTCGATTGTCACTTGAAAGGCATGCCACATCTAAAATATCAGCGGCTGAAGATTTATTTCAACTTCAAACTAAAGGATTTAGAGGTGAAGCTCTTGCATCTATTGCGGCCATTGCTCATCTAGAATTGAAAACAAAACAAGATCAGGAAGATGTTGGTACTCAAATTCAAGTCGAAGGAAGTGAAGTTAAAGAACAACAACCTATAGTAACTGCGAAAGGAACTTCAATCGCCGTTAAAAATTTATTCTTTAATATCCCTGCACGTCGAAACTTTTTAAAATCAGATCAAGTTGAACTTAAGCATATTATAGACGAATTTCAGCGTGTTGCCTTGGCGCATCCTAATATCGCTTTTGATATGATTCATAATTCTAACGAATTATTTCAATTACAAACCTCAAACCTTCGACAACGTATAGTTGGAATAATGGGTACAAAAAGCAATGAAAAACTTGTTCCTGTTGAAGAATCTACAGATTTACTGAAAGTTAAAGGATTTATTGGTAAGCCCGAATATGCAAAGCGCAGCCGTGGCGAACAATTTATATTTGTTAATAATCGTTACATTAAAGATCATTATTTAAACCACGCCATATTAGCTGGTTTCGAAGGCTTGCTGAAAGACAAAACACATCCATCCTATTTTTTATATTTAGATATAGATCCTAAACGGATAGACATTAACATTCACCCTACTAAAACGGAAATTAAATTTGATGACCAACATGCTATTTATAGCATCATTCAAAGTAGTGTTAAACATAGTTTAGGACAGTTTAATATTGCACCTGTTCTTGATTTTGAAAAAGATAGTAGCCTAGAAACAAACTATAAACAACACCATTCACCTGCCAAAATACCAAGTATTGAAGTAGATCGCGATTATAATCCTTTTAAAACAGAGTCTACCCAATCGCAGAGTCGCCAAAAGTCAAATTCGATAACCAACTGGGAAGATTTATATTCTGTTGAAGTACCAAAAACTTCAACTGAAACTGTTGAATTTGAATCAAAATTATTTGAAGAACATGAGTTTACAACACAAAACAAAGCCTTTCAATTAGCTGATAAATACTTAGTTTCAGCTTTTAAAAGCGGGCTCATTTTAATTAATCAACATCGGGCACATTATAGAATTCTATACGAAGCTTTATTAAAAAATATTACTGAACAGCCTGCTGCAAGCCAGCAACTTTTATTTCCTTTAGAGCTTGAACTAAATCAAAAAACAGCATTAGTTTTTGAAAATTTACAAGAATCTATTGAAAACACAGGATTTAGATTTTCAACTTCTTCAAAAAATCATTTAGTAATTAACGGGATTCCAGATTTAGTTCAAGAACAACAAGTGCCACAAATTTTAGATGAAATTTTTTCAGCCTTTACAGATGATTTGCCAAGTTCAAGTTTTGAAAGTAATACGATTTTAGCTAAAGCTTTAGCTAAAAATATGGCAATCAAAACAGGTGTACAGTTAGATCAGGCTGAAATCAACCAAATAATCGATACCTTATTTTCTTGTAAAGATTATTTACAAACTCCCGACCAAAAACAAATTTATTTTAATTTAAGTTTAGACGACATCTCTAAAAAATTCGCTTAATGCAACAAATAACACCAACTGTAAAAACCCTTTTAATTGTTAACATCATCTTTTTTGTTGGCTCTCAGGTGATTGGCGATTACGCCTATAAAGTTTTTGCTTTATGGTTTCCAGAAAACCCTAATTTTGGGTTTTGGCAAATTTTCTCGCATATGTTTATGCATGCACAAGAAACCATATCGCACATTCTTTTTAATATGTTTGCACTTTATATTTTTGGTAGTGCTCTAGAAAATTATTTAGGTCAGCAGCGATTTTTATTTCTATATTTTTCGGCTGGTTTAGGTGCTGCTGGGTTGCAAATTTTATTCAGTTACTATAATTTTAATGAAGCCTACCAATATTATATTGATCAAGGTATCAGTGCTGGAGAAATTTCAGATCTTTTAGCGAGCGTGGTCGAAACAGGTCAATACCGTGTTTTTAGTCAAATTCCACAGGGTATTACAGATCAACTTTTAGGAACTTATGTTGTACCAATGGTAGGTGCATCAGGTGCAATTTTTGGTGTATTAGCAGCATTTGCGATTGTATATCCTAATATGCACTTATTTATTATATTTATACCAATTCCTATTAAAGCTAAATACTTAATAGGTGGCTATTTTTTAATTAATGTATTTTCTGCACTGAGTGGCGTTAGTTTATTTGGACCATCGAATACAGCGTATTGGGCACATATCGGTGGTGCAATTATCGGATTTATTATGATGTGGTATTGGAAAAAAAATCAGTTTAATTATAACCGATGGAATTAATATGAATTGGCAAGATAAATTACGATATAGGTACAACCTAGCAAATATTGTTGAAAAATTAATCGTTATTAATATCGCGATGTTTATATTGACTTTTGCAGTTAATACCATTGCATTTTTATTAACTGGAAATCAATATTCAACTGGTTTTTTAACCGAGTGGTTAAGCTTTCCAAAGGATTTATTAGACTTTGCTATAAGACCATGGAGTATTATTACTTACGCTTTTATGCATGCCGGGATATTTCATATTTTATCTAATATGATTATTCTTTATTTTTCTGGTCAATTTTTCTTAACCTTTTATTCTTCAAAACGCTTAGTTAATTTTTATGTTTTAGGAGCTATTTTTGGAGCTTTAATCTTCAGTTTAAGTTATAACATTTTTCCAGCGTTTCAAGGAACAGGTAAATCATATTTAATTGGTGCTTCAGCATCTGTCATGGCTGTTTTGGTTGGTGTTGCAACTAAGGCACCAAACATGCAAGTGCGTTTATTAATTTTTGGAAATTTAAAACTTTGGTGGATTGCAAGCTTTTTAGTGGTGGTTGACTTTATACAAATTCCATTTGGAAATCCTGGTGGTCACTTAGCCCATCTTGGTGGAGCACTTTTAGGCTATATCTACACAAAACAGCTAGATAAAGGAAACGATATTGGTGCATGGATTGAAGACAGCATTAATTGGTTTTCTAACTTTTTTAAGGCTACAAAATCTCCAAAGATGAAAACTGTTCATAAATCTAAAACAAAATCAAAGTCAAGAAAATCTACTCCAAACAAAGCTAATCAAGAAAAAGTAGACCAAATTCTGGATAAAATTAGTAAGAGTGGCTACGACAGTTTAACTAAAGCTGAAAAAGATTTTCTGTTTAATGCAGGGAAAGACTTGTAAAAAGTGAATTAATGGCTGGTTTTAGAAAGCTTAATTTTCGAAATAAATTGATTTATAGCCTTAATTTATTGTTTGCGCTATTATTAATTGTTGCCTACTTGTTACCATTTATTCCTCCTAAATTATCATCCATATTGTCTATTATAAACCTTGGTTTAGGCATCCTTTTAGCAATAAATGTTTTGTTTATGTTGTATTGGGTAATTTTATTAAAGCGCCAAGTTTTCTTATCGCTATTATGTATCCTTATAGGTTTTAACTATTGGAACTCTATTTATGCATTTAACACTTTAAATAAGAATCGAAACATCACAGATTCAACTATTGACATCATGAACTATAATGTCCGGTTATTCAACAAATACAAATGGATTGACTCAGATAAAGTACCTCAAAATATAAAGAAATTTATCCATAAACAATCGCCTGATATTTTAGCATTACAAGATTATTATTTACATGAATCGACAGATTTAAAAGAATTTAAATACAGTTATAAACAACCTACAAAAGCTAACGGAAAAAACGGTTTAGCTATTTTTAGTAATTATAAAATCATCAGAACTAAAAATCTTGAATTTGAGCAAACTGCTAATAATGCTATTTATGCTGATGTAGTTATTAACAACGACACTTTACGAATCTTTGCAGTGCATTTAGAATCTTTAAAAATTGTTCCTAATGTTAAGCAACTTCAAAATAATGATCAACAAAAATTAGTAAACCGTATTGGTAAATCATTTATCAAACAACAGTCACAAGCTGAATTAGTTGCAAAGGAAATTAAAAATTCACCTTACAAAGTGGTTGTTTGTGCTGATTTAAACAACTCGCCTGTTTCTTATGTCTCTAGGAAAATTTTAGGCAATCGTTTACAAGATAGTTTTAAAGAAGTTGGCCAAGGCTTTGGTAAAACTTTCGATTTTGATTTCATACCGTTAAGAATTGATGTAATTTATGTTGATAAAAACCTTAAACCGATTAAGTTTAAGAATTTTGATGTAAATTATTCAGACCACTACCCGATTTTAACACGAATAGAAATATAACACTTATTTAATTTGATCAAAATAAACCTCAGCTGAAGGTCCTAAATTAAATAACACATCTAACACACATAAATTAGGAATAAAACCATACTTAGACTTAAAGACTTGGTTATATTCTGAAATTCCATAAAATGCTGAACGTTTAGCTGAAATGAATCGGCGTTCATCTTTAATTTCATTATTAGATGAATAAACAAGTTTATATTCATCTGTAAATTTAAAATTGAAGTCTATGCCTAAAGCTTCAGCTACCACTTCTGTACATTTCAAATTGTAATCCATTAAAAAAGTTGCTGGTTTTTCAAACAAAAAGGCAAAATCATCTTCATAAAATTCAAAAAAAGGCGACGTTCTGTAAGCAGTTTGAATAGACTTCCAATGTAATTGCTGCCATTTAAAACTTTGCTCAATTTTTACATCTTTGTATAATTGACGCTGGTGATTGTCTTTCCTATGCTTAACAGGAATATTTAATTGCAACCTACCATTGGCACCATAAATATACTGTCTATTACGATAAGTTTGTTTCTGGTAATTATCATGCATTTCAAAAGCTATACAATCTGCCTTACTCATAGCAATGTATTGATCTAAAGGACCAAAATAAGCTGGATGAAAAAGAGAAGTTACCATAAATTAAGCTTTTTTACGCTTTTTACTAAAATATCTGAAACCAAACCAAAGTACTAATGCAATCAAGAAATATTGCAAATAAGATACGCGTTCGCCTTCACCAGCTACGGTTGTAAACATACGGTCTAACCTAAGTTTATCAAGTAAACCAGATGCATTACCATCTAAACTTAACCAAATAAATACAGGTTTACCAACCACATGGCTCATTGGGACATAACCCCAGAAACGACTATCTTCACTGTTATGACGATTATCACCCATCATAAAATAATAATCTTGTTTAAAGGTATAATTATCGATAGGTTTGTTATTCATGTAAACTTGATCTCCTTTAATAGACAAGCTTTGTTGCCTACCTAGCTCAGAACCTTCATAAACTTCAATCACACGACGATAAAGTGAAAAAGATTCAGCATTTAGTTTTACAGTTTTTCCTTTTTTTGGAATATAAATAGGTCCAAACTGATCGCGATTCCAATTAACTTTTTTGTTATTAGGGAAGATTTTTAAATCTTTTTCACCTTTTGGGTCAATTTGCCGCTTAATCCATTCTACATTAGGATGGTTTTCGAGTTTTTTAGCAGAAGCCTCTGTTACAGCGGGAATTAAATATTGCCGTTTTGATTTATTAAACCAAGCAATACCATCTGTAATATTGTAAATTTCAACTAAACTACGCAAATTAAAACCCTGACCTTTACCTTGAACGATATAAGAATACTGTGGTTTTGCACGCTCAGGCAATTCTAAAGGCTTAGAATTAATATAAATTTTTCCATCAACAATTTTTAATGAATCACCTGGAACACCGACGGTTCGTTTAACGTAATTAGATTTTTTATCGATGGGTTTATGGTAATGTTTTCCTGAGCTATCACCAAACATTCTTACCGTATCTACAGGCCAGTTAAAAACAACTATATCATTACGTTCAATTTCGGTGATAGCAGGTAATCGCATTAAAGGTAATTCAACCGAAGATGAATAAGATTTAACACCAAGACCAGGAATTGAATCATGAACCATAGGAAAAGATATTGGTGTCTTTGGTACGCGAGCTCCATAATGAAATTTACTAACAAACAGGAAATCACCAACCAATAAACTCTTTTCTAATGAAGAGGTTGGAATTGTAAAGGGCTGCATGACGTATGTATGAACTATTGTTGCCGCTACCACTGCAAAAACAACAGAACTAACAAATTCTCCCGTTTTAGTTGTTGCTTTAATACTACGATTACCTAGGTATTGACAAGTTGATAAATAGTTGAGATAATAATTGTAAAAACCTAAACTAAATATGGCTAGAAAAGTATCTAAAGTTGAATTTTTACCAAAGCTTCTAGCAGTTTCTACCCATATCACAGGAAACATAATAACATTGATTACAGGAATAAATAGTAAAAATACCCACCACCAAGGTCTATTGATTATTTTTAATAATACGATTGCATTATAAATAGGGATTGCTGCTTCCCAAGCTTCTCGACCTGCGCGTTTATAAAGTTTCCAAGTTCCCAAAAAATGAATAACTTGGATAATAATGATCAATACTAGTAAATTGATTAATGTTAGCATAATTACTGAGTTAAATCGTCTAAAACTTGCGCCATTGTGTAAACGCCAGTTGGTTGTTTATAAATCCATTCGGCTGCTATAACAGCACCTTTTGAAAAGCCATCACGCGAAAAAGCAGTGTGACGAATACTTAATTGGTCAATTTTATTAAAAAAAGTTACAGTGTGATCACCAAAAACTTCTCCTTCTCTATATGCTTCAATTGGAAGTTTAAACGCTTCGTGTTCTGGAGGACAAGACCATTCTGAATATTTTGTGTGATCTTCTATTACTTGCTCCGCCAAAGTAATAGCTGTTCCGCTTGGTGCATCTTTTTTATGAATATGATGGGTTTCTTCTAATTTAGCATTATAATCTGTGTTGACCATTAATTTAGATAAGTAAGCATTTAGTTTAAAAAACAAATTAACTCCAACACTAAAGTTTGAAGCATATAAAAATTTTGATTCGTGCTTATGGCATAATTTTACAGCTTCATCATAACGGTTAAGCCAGCCTGTTGTTCCTGAAATCACAGGAAGTTGAATTTTTAAAGCTTCTGAGATATTTTTAAAGGCAGCATCAGGAACGCTAAAATCTATTGCCAAATCTGCCTGCTTCAATAAATCTAAATCTATGTCTTTATTTGTTTTATATATCACTTCATGACCGCGATTAAGAGCAACTTTTTCGATTGCTTTTCCCATTTTTCCGTAGCCAAGTAAGGCAAGTTTCATATTAATTAAGCTTTATATTAAAAGTAAGATTAAATTCTGGTTTCCGAGTGATGTGATTGGGTATAATTTGCGGACTTACACTCAAATCGCGCGAAACATTAAACTGGTTTAAATGCGCTTCAACATTTGCATCTATGATATTTAGTATGTAAAATCCAATAATAAATAATAAAGAGTATTCTTTATTTTGACGGAATTGCTTTTGAGCATCAATGAGATTTTCATTGGTTAGTACACCAAAAAATTCATCATCTTCAAAACCCGCTAAACGACTTTTATAAGCATCTCTATAGCGATTATACTCATTATTATTAAAAATATAAAAGTAGGTGCTCGCACCTATTGCACCATATACAAGCGGAATTTTCCAATAACTTTTGTTATAAGCTTGACCCAATCCAGGTAAAACAGCCGAATAAAATGCAGCTTTAGCAGGTGCATTTGCATCGAAAGGGTTGGCTTGAAATTTTGATTCGGATTTTAGTGATTTTCTGTTTGTGTTTAGTTTTAAAACTGAGGTTGTATCAGTCTGTGCAAAGACAAACGAATTTATGAAAACAACAATTAATGCTATTAATAATTTAGGCATTTTTTGAATCTTGTAAAAGCTTAGCGATTCGGTTAAAATCTTCATCTGAAGAAAATGGTAATATAATTTTTCCGTTACCCTTTTTTGTAATCTTAATGTCAATTTTAGCTCCAAAATGTTGTGATATAGCTTTTAATTGTTGCTGCTTGTCTTGGTCGAGTTTTGGTTGAGAAATCGGTTTTTTACGACCTTCATTAATCGACTTTACTAATTTTTCAGTCTCGCGCACTGAAAGCTTTTCTTTTAGTATTTTTTCATACACTTCAATTTGCTGTTCAGTATTAGAGATATTGATTAAAGCACGACCGTGACCCATACTTAAAAAGCCGTCTCGCATGCCGGTTTGTATAATTGGGTCTAATTTTAATAAACGTAAGTAATTAGCAATTGTAGACCTATTTTTACCAACGCGATCGCTCAATTGCTCTTGTGTTAAATCTATTTCATCTATTAATCGTTGGTAAGATAATGCTATTTCAATTGGGTCTAAATCTTGGCGTTGAATATTTTCAACTAAGGCCATCTCAAGAGATTCTTGATCGTTTGCGATTCTAATGTAAGCAGGAATAGTTTCTAATCCCACTATTTTAGATGCTCTAAAACGACGTTCGCCTGAAACTAACTGATAAGCTTGTTGACCTACCTTTCTAACTGTAATTGGCTGTATTACACCTAGTTCACGAATAGAAGAAGCTAACTCGTCTAAGGCGTCTTCGTTAAAGCTAGTTCGTGGTTGAAATGGGTTTACTTCAATAGAATCGAGTTCTAACTCGACAATGTTGCCAACTACTTTATCAGCATTTTTATCTTCAACAGATTGAATATCGTTTTCAGGATCATTCAATAAAGCCGATAATCCTCTTCCTAATGCTTTTTTACGTGTTGTTTTTGCCATAGTTTAAAAATTAGGCATTGATTAATTCTTCTGCCAAACTTAGGTAATTATTTGCACCTTTGCTGGCAGCATCATATTTAATAATGCTTTCACCATAACTTGGTGCTTCACTTAAACGTACATTGCGCTGTATAATTGTATCAAATACCATATCACTGAAATGCTTTTTAACCTCGTCGACCACCTGATTAGATAATCGTAAGCGTGAATCGTACATGGTTAGTAATAAACCTTCAATTAGTAAGTCTTTATGATGAACCTTTTGTACACTTTTAATCGTGTTAAGTAATTTACCTAAACCTTCTAAGGCAAAATACTCACATTGTATAGGTATAATTACACTATCTGCAGCAGCTAAAGCATTTAAGGTTAATAAACCTAATGAAGGTGCGCAGTCAATAATCACGTAATCATAATTTTCTTTCAAATTGCGTGTAGCCTGTTTAAGCATTAATTCGCGATTATCTTGATCAACCAATTCGAGCTCAATCGCAACTAAATCAATATGGGCAGGAATTAAGTCTAAGTTTGGTGAGTCTGTTTCTATTATAGCTTCATTAGCTTTTGAAGTATGTTCTAGTAACTGATAAGTACCAACCTCAACAGTCTCTACATCTATTCCTAAGCCAGATGTTGCATTAGCCTGAGGATCAGCGTCTATTAGTAAAACTTTTTTCTCTAAAACCCCTAAAGCTGCGGCTAAATTAACAGCAGTTGTTGTTTTACCAACACCACCTTTTTGGTTTGCAATCGCAATTATTTTACCCATGTAAAAGCCTTTTTTTGAATCGTAAAAATACAATTAATTACGCCATTTTAAAATCTAAGTTATCAACAGATAAATCTTACATTATTATTTGAAATTCAAACCATTTTTAGGCTTTTATTCACAATAAAATTGAATCTAACCAAATATATTTGCTTAAAAAACTTGAGAAATTTACTCACTCTTTTTGTCTGTATATATACTTTTAGTTTCACATTAGCTCAAACTTATGAGATTTCGGGAAAAATCACAGACACAAATAACCAACCTATACTAGGCGCAAATATTATTTTAAAAGAGAATTTAGGAACAGTTTCAGGACAGAATGGAAATTATTCATTGAAAGTAGGAAAAGGAAACTATACGATTAAGATTTCTTACTTGGGATTTAAAACCATTACAAAATCTATTTCAGTTGAAGCATCTCAAGTATATAATTTTACACTCGTTCCTAAAGCAGAGTCTTTAAATGAAATTGTTATTACTGAAAATATTGAAGCTTTAGACACTCGCGACACACAAATGAGTGTTAATTCTCTTGACGCCGAAAGTATTAAAAATATTCCTGCCGCATTTGGTGAAGTAGATGTTATTAGATCACTCTTACAATTACCAGGTGTTTCTAATGCCGGTGAAGGTGCAGCTGGATTTAATGTTCGAGGTGGTAATACTGACCAGAATTTAATTCTTGTTGATGATGCTATACTATTCAGCTCTTCGCATCTTTTTGGCTTTTTCTCGATATTTAACCCAGATGCAGTAGATAATTTAAAACTTTACAAAGGCGGTATTCCTGCAAACTTTGGCGGTCGTGTTTCTTCTGTGTTAGATATTAATCAAAAAAAAGCTAATCTTGATCGTATTTCAGGAAATGGTGGTATTGGTGTTATTTCAAGCAAACTGTTGTTAGAATTGCCTGTAAAAAAGAAAAAATCTTCACTTTTATTAGCTGGTCGTGCCACTTACGCGCATCTATTTTTAAAATTAACTGACAACCAAAATACGGCTTATTTTTACGATTTTAATGCTAAGTATTTCGATCAAATTAACGAAAAAAATAGTATAGAATTTTCAGTTTATCATGGCAATGATTTGGTAAGCATAAATGAGAGCTTTACAAATACTTATGGTAATACGTTCGGAAATTTAAAATGGAACAGCCTTCTTAGCGAAAATTTATCTGGAGACTTCAACCTGTCGTATAGTCGCTACAATTACAACTTAGATTTAAGCCTAGTGGGATTTGAATTTGACAATTGGGTAAGTAACCTCAACTTAAACGCAAATTTTAATCATTTTATATCAGACCAATTCAGCTTTAAATATGGCTTAAGCAGTATTAAATATACTATTGAACCTGGAAACATCATCCCTAATACTGCTAATTCTGGTATTAATCCTGATAACCTTGCAAACAAACATGCTTTTGAGCATGCGGCGTATTTCAGTGTTAAACAAAAACTGAATGATGCCATCAATTTAGAGTACGGTTTAAGACTCAATGCTTTTTGGCGTATGGGACAAGGTGAGATTTTTAGTTACGAAAACAACCAACCCATTAGGTACAATAATGTAACAGGTATTTATGAGGAAGCCGAACCTACTAACACAAGACAAAGTAGTGCTTCTAAAATTGAACATGAGTTTTATAATTTAGAGCCACGATTTGCAATATCTTATAGTTTCAACGATGATACATCTTTAAAAGCAAGTTATAACCGCTTAGCTCAAAATATGCACCTGCTTTCTAACACTTCTTCACCAACACCATTTGATGTATGGACGCCCAGCGGAGAATTTGTAAAACCGCAACTTCTTAACCAATATTCAGTCGGGTTTTTTAAAAATTACCGAAATAAAACTTATAGTTTTGAAACTGAAGCGTTCTATAAAACAGTAGACAACCGAATTGATTATGTTAATGGAGCTAATTTAATCGCTAACGACCAAATTGAAAGCGTTATTTTAAATGGAGAAAGTCGCGCCTATGGTTTAGAACTTTTAGCTCGAAAAAATAAAGGCAAACTTACAGGCTGGATTGCCTACACTATTTCTCGTTCAGAGCAACGCACACCTGGATTTTCAGCTAATGATCCCGGCATTAATAATGGTGATTGGTATTTAGCAAATTTTGATCGCCTTCACGATTTAAGTCTTACAGCAAATTATGACTTTAATAAAAAATGGGATTTTAATGCTAGCTTCACGCTTCAAACGGGGCGACCTGTTAATTTTCCTGTCGGTCAATTTGAATACCAAGGGCTAAACATTCCAGTTTACGAAGGCCGCAACACAAACCGATTACCCGCATTTCATAGATTAGATATTTCAGCCACATTAACTCCTCAAAATCAAAATCATAAGTCATGGACTTCAAAATGGAATTTTGGCATTTTTAATCTATACAATCGAAAAAATGCAGCTTCCTTAAATTTCGAACAAAACCGAACTTCTGGCCAAAACGAAGCTGTCCGTTTATCAATATTTGGAATTATACCTTCTGTGAGTTACATCTTTGAATTTTAAATTATGGCAAAACAAATTAAATATATCGTTCTTCTAACAATGAGCATCTTTTTAATAAGCTGTGAAGATGTAGTTGAAGTCAATTTAGAAACTGCTGAACCACGTTTAGTGATAGATGCCGCCTTAAAATGGGAAAAGGGAACAGCAGGCAATTACCAAGAAATTCGCATTTCGCAATCAAGAGGCTTTTACGATGAATCGCCTTCTATGGTTTCCGGCGCAACTGTACAAGTAAGTAATTCTGAAAATACAATTTTTGAATTTATTGATACTAACGCTAACGGAGTTTACACCACTAATGATTTTCAACCTCAACTAAACGAAGTTTATACATTATTAGTTGAAGTTAACGGTAGAACTTTTGAAGCAACAGAGCAACTCATGCCTGTTGCCACAATTGATTCTATCCAGCAACGTAATGATGGCGGATTTTCTGGTGAAGATATTGAGCTTAAAGCTTTTTACAAAGATCCTGTTGAAACCGAAAATTACAATTTATTTACTTTTGATGTAGACTTTATTGCTTTTCCAGAATTTGAAATTTATGATGACGAATTTAATAACGGAAATACAAATTTTGCCTTTTATACAGAAGAAGATCTCGAAGTTGGTAATTCTGTTGAAATTATTAACCACGGAATATCAAAAAGTTATTATAATTACCTTGTAATATTACTTAACCAAGTTGGTAGTTCTGGTGGCCCTTTTCAAACACAGCCTGCTGTGGTTCGCGGTAACATTAATGATGTTGATAATCCTGATGATTATATTTTTGGCTACTTTAGCCTTTCAGAAATCGATCGTGTAAATTTTACTGTTAATGAGTGATTTTAGAAAAATAACCGAAGAAGATTCACATTACAATGACATTGAAAAAATGTCTACTTCAACAATCTTAACATCAATTAATCAAGAAGACCAAAAAATTGCTTTAGCCGTTAAAAAAGTGATACCTCAAATTGAAAACTTTATTAATGTTTTAGTCAAAAAAATGCAAAGTGGTGGTCGACTTTTCTACATTGGTGCTGGAACAAGTGGCCGATTAGGAATTTTAGATGCTAGTGAATGTCCGCCAACTTTTGGTGTAAATGAAGATGTAGTTATTGGTATAATTGCTGGTGGTGACAAAGCCATAAGAACGGCCGTAGAAAATGCTGAAGATAATACTAATCAAGGTATTAAAGATCTTAAAAATCATTCAATTTCTCAAAAAGACTGTGTTGTAGGCTTGGCTGCTTCCGGAACAACTCCATATGTTGTTAAAGGTTTACAAGCTTGCCAAAATCTCAATATAATCACTGCATGTATTACCTGTAATCCAAAATCACCAATTACTGAAGTTTCAAACTTTCCTATAGAAGTCCCAGTTGGACCCGAATTTATTACAGGAAGTTCACGAATGAAAGCTGGTACAGCACAAAAACTAATCTTAAATATGATAAGTACAACAGCGATGATTAAGCTTGGACGCATTAAAGACAACAAGATGGTAGACATGCAATTATCTAATGCAAAGCTAATTGAGCGTGGTACTAAAATGATTGCAAAATCTTTAAATATTAATGAGTCGAAAGCAAATGAACTATTACTAAAACACGGTAGCGTTAGAAAAGCAATACTTCATGCAACACACTAATCAAGAACTACTATTTAAAGGTTTAAAATATCTAGCTGCTGCTTTACCTCTATTATTTTTAGGGCCTGTGATTATGTATAGCGCCTTCGGTAATCAAGACAAATTTTTATTTTGGCCTGTTTTAATTTTGTCAATCATATTATGCATCGCTGCTGGGTATTTAATTTTTAAAGGTATTAAAACCTTAATGAAAGCATTGTTTAACAATTAATTTTTCTGTCAGGAACCCTAAGTAATAAAACTACACCTACAACAAAAAAGAGTATTAAAAATACTATTGAGTAGCGTAGGCTTCCTGTAAGCTGAGCTGAAATTCCGTAGAATGCCATTCCGATTACAATTCCTATTTTTTCAGTAACATCGTAAAAACTAAAATATGAGGTTGTATCTTCAGCATGGTCGGGAATATATTTTGAATAAGTTGAACGTGATAATGATTGTATACCACCCATTACAAGACCTACAAAAAAAGCAGCAATATAAAATTCATTAGGTGTTTCCATAAAAAAAGCAAAGACACAAACACCAATCCATATTAAATTCAAACCAATTAAAACATGAATATTACCAAAAAACTTAACTAATCGAGAAGCTAAAAAAGCACCTAAAATGGCTACCAGTTGAATAACAAGTATACTAATAATTAATCCCATGGTAGCATCGTTATTTGGCCATTTAATTTCTTCAACACCAAAATAAGTAGCAATTAGCATTATGGTCTGTACAGCCATACTGTAAACAAAATAGGCACCTAAATAACGTTCTAGATTTAAGTTAGTTTTAATCGATTTGTAAATTGATTTTAACTCTTTAAAACCATTAAAAAAGACATCTTTAGTGTAGCGGCCTTTTTTATTAGAAATTGGTAAGTGATAAAAAGAATATTGGCTAAAGCCTATCCACCAAACCCCAGTCAATATGAAAGATAAACGTGTTGGTAAAGCTTCAGACTCAAACCCGAAGAGTTTATAGTTAAGAATCATTACAAGACACAGCACAAGCAACAAAACACTACCGATGTAGCCTAAAGAAAAGCCTTTTGCACTTAAACTGTCTTGCTCATTTTTCGGACAAATATCAGGTAAATAAGAATTATAAAAGACAATACTTCCCCAAAAACCAATTAAACCAAACAAATAACATAGCAAACCAAACCACAAATATTCTAAATTAAACCAGTAAAGCCCAATACATGCAGATGCGCCAACATAGCAGAATATTTTCATGAAAAGCTTTTTATTACCTACGTAATCGGCTATACCACTTAGAATAGGACTCATTAACGAGATAATCAAAAAAGCAAAAGCAGTAACATAGCTAATCAAAGCATCATTATTAAAACTATAACCTAAAAAGCTAACAGAATCTGAAATAACATCACCTTGTTCATCCTTAACTACAGTTAAAGCTGAATAAAACAAAGGAAAAATAGCTGAAGAAATAACTAAGCTGTAAACCGAATTAGCCCAATCATAAAACGCCCAAGCATTTTTAATTGTTTGAAAAGACTTCATTTAATTAAAATTAATAATCCCGATTTTTTCGGCTTCGGCTCTTGCTGCAGGAATTCGATTTCGTAAATTCTCTATTCTAGTATCGTGTGATGGATGTGTACTTAAAAATTCTGGTGGAGATTGCCCATTACTTGCAGCCTTCATTCGCTCCCAAAGTTTTGGGGCTTCTTGTGGGTCATAACCAGCTAAAATCATTAAAACTAAACCTTGTTCATCAGCTTCAGTTTCATGCTTCCTACTAAAAGGCAACATTCCAAACACCTGACTTCCAACACCAAAGGCTACATTAAAAATCTGTTGCTGCTCTTCTTTCTCACTCAACGCAACATTACCTACCACAGCTGCTCCTTGCTGTATGAGACCAGCACTCATTCTTTGCTGCCCATGATTTGCTAGTGCATGAACAATTTCATGTCCCATAATAGCGGCAACTCCATCTTCATTTTCTGCAATTGATAAAATTCCTGTATAAAAGGCAACCTTACCACCTGGCATAGCCCAAGCATTAACTTGTTCACTTTCAATCAAATTAAATTCCCAATCATAATTAGCATCGTAATCATCCATTCCTTTAAATTTTAAATACTTACGAGCAGCTAATTTAATTCGTTCGCCAACACGCTTTATCATTTCTGATTCCTCTGTATTTTTTAAGACTTCACTTTCGCTCAAAACCTCATCATATTGGCTGTAAGCCATCGGTATCAATTTTGAATCTGGAACAAAAGCCATGGTTTTTTTACCTGTAAATGGATTTACGGCACAGTTTGTGGTAATAAATATTAATATAACTGCAAACAAAAGACGATACTTCATAATGATTGTTTTAAAAACCAAATTTATGACAATTACTAGAAAAATTAGAGATTGGTTTAACAAATTAATAATAAGTTTTTGATTTAAAAAACTTTACTTTTAAAATAAAAAAATGAAAAAAATAGTTTTACTACTCATTTGTATTCAATTAGGTTCGTGTCAATCAAATGCCCAAAAAAAAGAAACTAAGCCAGATTTTGAAGTTTCTAAAACTGAGACTGAATGGCGTAAAGCATTAACAGCAGAAGAGTTTAATGTCTTGAGAAAATCAGGTACTGAACCTGCTTTTTCAAGCCCGTTAAATAAGATAAAAAAACCAGGTACTTTTGTTTGCGCAGCTTGTAAAAACCCACTTTATCAAACCAAACATAAATTTGACAGCGGCACTGGATGGCCAAGTTTTGATCGCGCAATTGATAGCAGCCTGGCAATTAGTTCAGATAGAAAATTGGGCTATAAGCGCACAGAAGCTCTCTGCGGCAAATGCGGTAGCCATTTAGGTCATATCTTTAACGATGGCCCCAGAGAAACCACTGGAATGAGACACTGCATAAATGGTGTCGCTTTAGATTTTATACCCAAAAACAAATAAGAATGACAACGCAAAACTGGAAAGAGATACTTACAGAAGAAGAATACCGTATTCTTAGAGAAAAAGGAACTGAACCACCATTTTCGGGCAAATACAATACACATTTTGAAGATGGAAAATACCATTGCAAAGGCTGTAATGAAGTACTATTTGACAGTAAAGCCAAATTTGAAAGTAACTGTGGTTGGCCAAGTTTTGATAGCTCAGTTGAAGGTGCCATAGAATACAAGAAAGACAATAGTTTTGGTATGCAACGCATCGAAATTTTATGTAGTAATTGTGGTGGACATATCGGACATATATTTGATGATGGCCCAACAGAAACACGAAAACGCTACTGCGTTAATTCACTTAGTATTAATTTTAAATCATAAATTATGAAAAAAATCTTAAGCATTTTATTAATCAGTCTTATCGTAATTGCCTGCGAAGGAGACATAGGTCCTCCAGGACCTCCAGGACCTCCAGGTCTTAATGGTGTAAATATTTTAGGCAATGTGTATGAGATTGAAGTCAACTTCACTCCTAGCAATGACTTTAGCATCATTTCTGAATTTCCTAATACTATTGAAGTCTTTGAGTCTGATGTTGTCATGGTTTACCTTTTAGAAGAACAAGTCAATGACCCAACTGGTCCAGTTGATGTTTGGGCGCAACTTCCTCAAACATTTTATTTAAACAACGGAGATGAAGTTGTTTACAATTTTAATCATACATTTTTCGATACCAACATTTTTCTTGATGGAAATGCGGCTTTTAATTTGTTGCCTCCAGAGTTTACCCAAAATCAAGTTTTTAGAATAGCTATTCTACCAGCCGAATTTGCAGAAGCTTATGATGTATCTACTTTTAAAAAACTCAACCAAGCCCTTAAACAAGAAAATATAAACCTCAACCTTATTTCTCTCAATTAAAAGTCTTTCCTTTGGCTGTATGAAGTTATTAGTTACAAGTATTTTTATATTATTTTTCTATAACGCCTACAGCCAATTGGGCTTTTGTTCTGGAAATACAGGCAACCCAATTTTTACAGAAAATTTTGGTCAAGGTTTAAACAATGGGCCGCCTTTACCGCCTGGCACAACAACCTATAATTTCATTAATGCTAATAATCCACAAGATGGGCAATACACCATATCAAATAGTACATTTCAATTTGGTTGGAATATGCCAAGTGACCATACACCAAATGATTCTAATGGTAAGGCTTTAATTGTCAATGCAGATGAAAACAACGCGGGTGAATTTTTTAGAACTACAATAAATGGTTTATGCGAAAATAATTCTTATGAGTTTTCGGCTTGGTTAATAAACATCCTACCTGCTAATAATGCTTGTCCTGGCACTGCCATTCCTGTCAACGTGAAATTTCAAATTTGGGATTCTACAGATACCAATTTATTAGCTGAAGGAGATACTGGTAACATCAATAGCAGTAACTCACCAACATGGCAACAATATGGACTTACATTTTCTACTTTAGAAAATCAAACTGAAGTTATTTTAAAAATGATTAATAATGGCACAGGCGGTTGTGGCAACGACTTAGCCATCGATGATATAGTTTTTAGGTCTTGTGGAGATGAAACTGAAGTTGTTTTTGAAAATCAAGCTGAATTCAGTTATTGCGAAAATGAAACCTTTAACCCTTTCACAATTAATGCAATACCTGATTTTAGCATCTACGATTCGCATTTTTACCAATGGCAGGTGAGCCAAGACCTAGAAAATTGGTCTAGCATTCCAGGAGAAACAAACTCTACACTTACTATTACAAATTCTAATGGTTTAGAGTTTTATCGTGCCTTAGTTGCTGAAGACGAAATCAATGTTGAAAACAACTTATGCAATAGTATTTCAAATGTATTTACCGTAGAAGAAATAGAAATCTCTGATCCTGTTAGCTTAGGTAATGTCGAGGTTTGCGAAGGTGAAACACAAATTATAGCTGTTCAAGAAAATCCCAACATTACAGTTAACTGGTATGATGCCCAAACCAACGGAAACTTACTGGCCGAAAATTCGTTTACCTACCAAGCAGAAAATGAAGGTACTTATTATGCTGAAGCCATTTCCGTCAATGGAAGCTGTGTCAACTCAAACCGAATACCAATTACCTATTCTATCAATTCAAATCCTCCTGAATTTACAAATGAAATTGTTTTATGTGAAGGAGAAAGCGCAACACTAACAGCTTTAGAAGGAAACTCTTTCAATTGGAGTAACGGCGAAACAAATGAAGAAATAGAGGTCAATCAAGCTGGTCAATATTCCGTTGAGGTAACCAATGTTTCAAATTGTACAAGCTTACAAATATTTAATGTTGAAATTAACGCAACGCCTGTTATTGAGTCAGTTGAAAGTGTTGGTAGTGACATTCAAATCAACCTTCAAAATAATGGAGATTTCAGCTATGCAATAAATAATCAATTTTACCAAGATAGTCCTTATTTTTCATCTGTAAAAGGTGGCTTAAAAACCATTATTGTAAGTGAGAATAATGGTTGTGGTACAACTGAAGTTGATTTTCTTCATTTGGTAGTTCCTAAGTTTTTCACACCAAATAATGACGGCATAAATGATGTTTTTAAAATCAATGATGCAAATTTGGTTCAACCTTACAAAATTCAAATCTTTAATCGCTATGGAAAGTTATTAACACGTGGTGAAAATGAAAATTTCAGCTGGAACGGGCAATTTAATGGACAACCTGTTCCTTCAGGCGATTATTGGTACAACATTGTAGTTGGCGATAAAAATTTTACGGGTCATTTCACCTTAAAACGATAAGCAACTATAAAGCTTGTCAAATCATACCATATTTAAGCGATATTCTTTAACTTTGCGACTTAATTTATTGAAAAACAATTCACATGAATAAATATGACATCATTGTAGTCGGTAGTGGTCCTGGAGGCTATGTTACAGCAATCCGTGCTTCTCAGCTAGGTTTTAAAGTTGCAGTTGTTGAAAAAGAAAGCCTCGGTGGCGTTTGTTTAAATTGGGGTTGTATACCAACTAAGGCACTACTTAAAAGTGCTCAAGTATTTGACTATCTGAATCATGCAAGTGATTATGGTTTAAAAGTTGAAAAAGCAGACAAAGACTTTAGCGCTGTAGTAAAACGAAGCCGAAATGTTGCTGAAGGAATGAGCAAAGGTGTACAGTTTTTAATGAAAAAAAATAAAATTGATGTTTTAAATGGTAATGGAAAACTTTTAAAAGGTAAAAAAGTTGAAGTCACCGATAAAAATGATAAAAAAACAACTTACGAAGCCGATCACGTCATTATAGCTACAGGCGCAAGATCACGTGAATTACCTAATTTACCACAGGACGGCAAAAAAGTAATTGGTTACCGCAAAGCCATGACACTTGAAAAACAACCTAAGTCGATGATTGTTGTTGGATCTGGTGCAATTGGTGTTGAATTTGCAAGCTTCTATAACGCCATGGGAACCGATGTAACAATTGTTGAATATCTCCCAAATATTGTTCCTGTAGAAGATGAAGAAGTCTCAAAACAATTTGAGCGCATCTACAAGAAAAAAGGCATTAAAATAATGACTAACTCTTCTGTAGAAAGTGTCGATACTTCAGGAAAACAAGTTAAAGCTAAAGTGAAAACAAAAAAAGGTGAAGAAACCCTTGAAGCCGATATTGTTCTTTCTGCCGTAGGAATTAAGACAAATATTGAAAATATTGGTTTAGAAGAAGTTGGTATTAAAACTGACAAAGATAAAATTCAAGTTAATGATTTTTATCAAACTAATATTCCTGGATACTATGCCATTGGCGATGTAACTCATGGCCCAGCATTAGCCCATGTTGCATCAGCTGAAGGAATTCTTTGTGTTGAAAAAATTGCAGGAATGAAGGTTGAAGCAATTGATTACGGTAACATTCCTGGATGCACCTATTCTAACCCAGAAATCGCAAGTGTTGGTATGACCGAAAAGCAAGCTAAAGAAGCAGGCTATGAAATTAAGGTTGGTAAGTTTCCTTTCTCTGCCTCAGGAAAAGCTAGTGCATCAGGTGCCAAAGATGGTTTTGTTAAAGTCATTTTCGATGCCAAATACGGCGAGTGGCTTGGTTGCCACATGCTAGGCGCTGGTGTCACCGATATGATTGCCGAAGCTGTTCTTGGTAGAAAACTTGAAACTACAGGCCACGAAGTTTTAAAAGCCATTCATCCACACCCAACAATGAGTGAAGCAGTGATGGAAGCAGTTGCCGATGCTTATGACGAAGTAATTCACTTATAATCTAACTACTTTTTATAACTTTGAAAGCTCCCACAAATCGGGAGCTTTTTTTATAATGATTGAAAGTTTACAAAACCAAAATATTAAGAAAATTCAACGCTTACAAAAAAAAACTAAGCGTCGAAAAGATGATCAATTAATTGTTGTTGAAGGTGTCCGTGAAATTAAAATTGCTTTACAAAACAAATATCAATTTACTGAAGTTTATGTTTGTAATACTATTTATGATCATCAACTTGAACTAAAAGGCGTCAAAATAATTAATGTATCTGAGCAGGTTTATCAAAAAATCGCTTATAGAAGTACAACTGAAGGTATAATAGGCCTAGCAAAACCCAAACAACATCACCTATTAAATCTCAAATTTAAAAACCAAAAACCTTTAATTCTTATTGCAGAAGCACCAGAAAAGCCAGGAAATATTGGTGCACTACTAAGAACTGCCGATGCTGCAAATTTAGATGCAGTAATTATTGCTAACCCAAAAACCGATTTGTATAATCCTAATATTATTAGGTCAAGCTTAGGAACCGTGTTTTCAAAGCAAATCGGTATTGGCTCAACCCATGAAATAATTAATTTTTTAAGAGAAAAAAAGATTTCAATTTATGCAGCAACACTTCAAAATTCAAACATTTACACAAAAGAAGATTTTACAAAGGCTTCAGCAATTGTAGTTGGCACTGAATCTAAAGGACTATCAGAACTTTGGCGAAATGCTGCAAAACAAAATATAAACATCCCTATGCAAGGTAGCATCGATTCTATGAATGTTTCAGTATCGGCTGCCATAATAATTTTTGAAGCCAAGCGACAACGCGATTTAAAATAATGTATTAACTTCAGCGTTTAAACTAAAAGCTTAATTTGTTTATGAAAAACCTCCTTAAAATTGCAGTCTTGTTATGTTGCAGTTATTGGTGTTTTCCCCAGCAAATTTCAAAACCAATTCCTGAAAACTATTTTAAGTCACCGCTAGAAATACCACTTTTACTTTCTGGCACATTTGGTGAACTTAGGTCTAATCATTTTCATGCTGGCCTTGACCTTAAAACTAAAGGTGTTACTGGCTTAAAAGTTAAAGCATCAGCTGATGGATATATAAGTCGAATAAAAATACAACGGTTTGGCTATGGTATGGCACTATACATTAAGCATCCCAACGGCTACCAAACGGTTTATGCTCATTTAAGTGCCTATGCAGAAAAAATTCATGACTATGTTTTAAAAGAGCAATATAAGCGTGAGTCTTTTGAAATAGAATTGTTTCCAAAACCAGGTAATTTACCAGTAAAACAAGGTGAAGTTATTGGCTATAGCGGTAATTCAGGATCTAGCGGCGGACCTCATTTACATTTTGAAATTAGAGATGAAAATTCCAGACCAATGAATCCGTTTTTATTTGGTTTCAAAAGTGTAAAAGACACTAAACCACCTAGAATTAGAGGATTATATGCTTATAGTTTAAGTGAAGAAGCTCATATCAACGGACAACAAAGTCGACAAAAAATTAAATTAACTAAAATTAGTCAAAACACTTATAAAGCTGAAGAAATTACAGCTTTTGGTAAAATTGCTTTGGGTGTTGATACTTACGATCAGTTTGATTTAAGCTATAACAAAAATGGTATTTACGCTGTTGAAGTTTTTGAAAATGGCCATCAAAAATTTAAAACCTATTTTAACCGATTTTCATTTTCAGAAACAAGATATATCAATCGGTTAATCGATTATAGTTATTACAAGTCAGACCGAAAACGTATAATGAAGTTATATAAACCCGATGAACTTCAACTTGACTTAGTAGAATCAATAGATCGAAATGGCATTATTCATCTTGATAAAGATAGCCTTAACCTTAACATCAAAGTTGTGATTAAAGACTTTAATAACAACACAAAACAAATACATATTCCTTTGAAGAGTAATCCCATTAAATTGCCTTCAAAAAAAGATTCTGTTACGCCGTATTATGCACAAGTTGACTATCCTTCGATGTTTGAGAATGGTAAAATTGATGTCTTTATTCCGAAAAATGCACTTTACGAAGACACCTATTTAGACATTAAATTTAAAGCAAATGCTGTAAAAGTTCATGATTATAAAACACCACTACATAAAAGTATTAGTATAGGTTTTGATGTTTCAGAGTTTTCAGAAAAAGATAAGCAACAATTATACATTGCTAAAACTTATCCATGGGGAAAGTTTTATTATTCAAATACTAAGAAAACTAACAATAGATTTGTGACTTACACTAAAGAATTTGGAGATTACGAGCTAAAAATTGATAAAACACCACCAACAATAAAACCCATTAATTTTAGAGACGGCAAATGGATGTCTAATTATCGGTATTTAAAACTAAAAATTGATGATGATGAAACTGGAATTGATAGTTATTATGCTACGGTAAATGGTAAATTCATTTTAATGTCTTATGATTACAAGACAAAAATACTTACACACGACTTTAATGATGATGCCATTAAAGAAACCCGAAATAAACTAAAAGTAGTTGTGACTGATAATGTTGGAAATACTTCTATATTTGAAGCAAATTTTAATCGAAAATAATAATTTTAGCTTTTGAAATCCTATTTTTTCCTCACCTTAACCCTAATAACTTGGTTTTGTGTCTCTCAAACAGCACGTATCAATGGCTTAGTTTTTAATGAAAATCAAGACCCACTCGAGGCTGTAAATGTAAGTTATGGTAATAGCGGCACAACAACTAATACGAATGGTTTTTATAATTTAACTGTTCCGGCTAATCAAACCATAACAATAAAAGTTTCTTATATCGGTTATCAACCCATTACAGCCAAGTTAAATTTAAAACCAAATACGGTCAAAGAACTAAACTTTGTATTAAAAACTAAAGTAGAGCAAATTAGTGAAGTTATAATTACCAATGAACCACGTTCAAGAATTGAAGGCATCACTATCTTAGCTCCCGAAACCGTTAGAAGAATTCCTGGTGCCAATCCTGGTGTTGAAAATATTTTAATGACTTTGCCTGGCGTAAACTCTAACAACGAATTAAGTACACAATACGCCGTTCGCGGTGGTAATTACGATGAAAATTTAGTTTACGTTAATGGCATTCAAGTCTATCGCCCATTTTTAGTAAGAAGCGGCCAGCAAGAAGGCTTAAGTTTTGTAAATACGGATTTAGTTAGAGATGTTAATTTTTCTGCTGGCGGATTTCAAGCCAAGTATGGTGACAAATTATCATCAGTTTTAGATATCGAATACCGAAGACCTGTAGATTTCGGCGGAAGCTTTGAAGCTAGTTTCTTAGGTGGTAGCGCTTCTGTTGAAGCCGTGTCAAAAAATCAAAAATTAACAGGTATTTTAGGTATAAGATATCGCGACAATAGTCTATTTGTAAATGCTAAACAAACCGACGCCGATTTTAAACCTCGGTTTTTTGACACACAAACTTATCTTACCTATCAATTTAATAATAAATTAGAGCTAAGCTTTTTAGGCAATATAGCAATTAATACCTATGATTACATTCCTTTTACTCGCCAAACAAATTTTGGAACCATCCAAGACCCAAAAGCACTTTTAATTTTTTACGAAGGCCAAGAACAAGACCAATATGAAACTTACTTTGGTGCCTTATCTGCTAACTATGAAATTAATGAAAACTTTACAACAAAAACAACAGCTTCTGTTTATCACACTAAAGAGCAAGAATTTTTTGACATCGTAGCCAATTATAGGATAGGTGAAGTTAATTCAGGTTTTGGTGATGAAGATTTTGGTGAGGTAGAATTTACTGAAGGCGCTGGTGCTCAATACACGCATGCTCGAAACAAACTCGATGCCTTAATTGCAAATTTTAAACACGAAGGTAAAGTTGATATTAACGACCATAAATTTGAATATGGCGCTAACTTTGTTCATGAAGATATTCGGGATCAATTGCAAGAATATGAAATGATTGATTCTGCTGGTTTTTTTGTAAGACCAATACAACCCAACTTCGAAAACGATCAACCCTACAACCCTTACGAAGAACCTATTGAACCCTATTTTAGTATCAGAGCAAAAAATAGTACAACAATCAACCGTATTTCGGCTTATCTGCAGTGGAGTCATAAATTTAAAATCAATAATGCCAAAGCTTGGGTAAATGCTGGCGTTAGAACACAAGTATGGAATGTGAGTGGCGACCAAATTAACGCAAACACACAGCAAGTTTTTAGCCCTAGAGCGCAGTTTTCAATCAAACCAAAGTGGAAAAAAGATATGTTGTTTAGACTATCTGGTGGCTTTTATCATCAACCGCCAATGTATCGCGCTTTAAGAGACTCTACTGGTCAAGTTATACCAGAAGTTGAAGCCCAAGAATCGGTACATATAGTATTAGGAAACGATTATAGTTTTAAACTTTGGGACAGACCGTTTAAGTTAGTTTCAGAGGCTTATTACAAAAAGCTATCAAATGTTAACCCTTACACAATTGAAAATGTTAGAATTCGCTATCGTGCTAGAAATGATGTTGAAGCTTATGCATACGGCCTAGATCTCCGCTTAAATGGAGAGTTTGTGCCTGGTACCGAAAGTTGGTTTAGCTTTGGCTACTTAAAAACCGAAGAACGGCAAATTGGACGGAGTAACTTTATTTCTCGACCAACTGATCAACGCCTAAAGTTTGCTGCATTGTTTCAAGACTATGTACCTAACATACCTAAATTAAAACTTTATTTAAATTTAGTTTACAACACAGGTTTGCCAGGTGGCTCACCTCGATTTGCTGATCCGTACGAGTATCAAACAAGACTACCAGATTATCAAAGGGTTGATATCGGCTTTTTTTATGCTTTAAAAGAGCCTGAAGACAAACTGAAACCAAAGCATTGGTTAGCGAAATTTGAAAGTATTGATATAGGTTTCGAGATTTTTAACATGTTTGACCGCCTAAATTCTATTACAAATACCTTTGTACGTGACGCCACTACAAGAAATCAATTTGCGATTCCTAATTTTTTGAGTCCGCGTGTATTCAATTTAAAATTAAGAACAAGGTTTTAATCTAAAAGGATTTGCTTCAACTTGTCCACAAAATAGTCAATATCAACAATTGAATTGGTAGATGAAAAGGACAAACGTAAACCATGCTGCTCGCCACCATAAATTTCATTTAACACAAATGAACCTTCTTGTGCACCACTTTGGCAAGCACTACCTTTAGAACAAGCAATGCCATGCAAATCAAGTTGAAGGATAAGCATATCAGACTCAAATTTAGGTAACGGTATTGTAAAGTTTAAAATTTTATGCGAACTTAAATTAAAGTCACTTGATGCACCATTAAATCGAACATCTGGAAAAGTAGCTTCCAGTTTAGTTATACAATATGTTTTAAGTGTTTTTACGTGTTCGCGCTCACGAGTCATGTTTTCGTAAGCTAAGGTAAGTGCTTTTTCGGTTGCACCAACACTGTAAACATTTTCAGTACCAGCACGACGACCACGTTCTTGAGAGCCACCAAAAATAAGCGGATTTAAATTGTGTTGCTCTTTAATTATTGCAAAACCAATTCCTTTAGGGCCATTAAATTTATGTGCGCTTGCTGTTAAAAAATCAATTGGAATATGCTTTAAATCTAATGGATAAAATCCAATACTTTGAACGGTGTCACTGTGAAATAAAGCCTTATATTTTTGGCAGATTTCACTAATTTGTTTTAAATCATTTATGTGGCCAACTTCATTATTAATATGCATCAGAGAAACTAGAGTTGGCTTATCACTTTCAGCTAATAAGTGTTCTAAATGTGTGTAATTAATTAAACCATTTTTAGTCAAATTAACGTATAAAACTTCAACCGAAGACGAGTTTGCAAGATGTTCTACACAATTTAATACGGCATGGTGTTCAATTTTAGAAGTAATAATTCGTTTAACACCTAAGTCTTTCACAGCACCTATAATCACCAAATTATCTGCTTCAGTTCCTCCAGAAGTAAATACAATTTCTTTAGATTTAACTTCTAAAAGTTTAGCCATTTTTTTCCGGCTCGACTCTATTAAAGCCTTAGCTTTTCTACCAATTGCATGTGTTGATGATGGATTACCAAAATTATTATTCATTAAATCAACCATCACACTAATAGCTTCTGGTCGCATTGGTGTTGTTGCAGCGTGATCAAGATATACTTTGCGCATTGTCTTAGTTTTTAGCAAAATTAATGCAATTATAGTTTTGAAGACTGATATTTATCACTCAGATAGCTTAAATTTGAAAAAAAATTGACATGAAAAGGTATATCTGGCTATTAAGTTTGTTTTTTATTGCCTGCGATGATGGAGACCCAATTATTACAAACTTCAATTTTTCAAATGAAACACCGCTTGAAGTTTGTCAAGATAATACAGACTATGTTTTTCATTACATAGATAGTGAAACTAATGAAGCTATTTCATTTGTGTTTAGCAGTGCTGATTTCGAAACCAGCTATGAAGGTTTCGAAGCACCTGAACCTATCGTAATACCATTAAACACAAGCAATCGATTAAACTATAGAACTTTATCAGCATCAACTAATTCTAACACCTATTTTTGTCAAGATATCCCACCAAGTTCACCTGTGGTTTTAGAAGAGTTTAGAAGCACAAGTGGTGGTGAAGCTGTTATTATTCTTGAAGTTTTTGAACAAGATGATGACGATGGTGTACCAGCAGAACTTGAAGACATTAATGGTAACGGTAACCTATTTGATGATGATACTGATAATGACGGTATCCCTAATTTTTTAGATGTCGATGATGATAATGATAATGTACTAACTGAAGTTGAAAACATCAATGATGAAAATAATAACCAATTTCCTGATACAGATGATGATGGCACACCAGATTATTTAGATAATGATGATGATAATGATGGTGTTTTAACACGCTTTGAAGATATAAATGCCTTTGATAGTGGCAATGAAGAGCCTATTATTAACCCAACCGATGATGTTAATGCAGACGGTTTACCTAACTATTTAAATCCTGAAATATCTGAATCGATTGAAATTAATGCGGTTAGAGCCAATGAAATTACACGTCGATTTAGAGTACAAGTTGTATTTAATGATGTAACCTTAAACAATGTAAATAACGATCAGACGGTAACTATAAGCCGTTTAAATATGGGATTTATTGAAACTACTACACAAGAAAATTTGGTTGAGACTAATTAACTTTGATAAATGTAAACCTCTGTTGCTCCATAACCATAAGTTTTAAAATCGGCATCATAAAAATCAATATGATCATAACGTCTAAACAAGGTCTCTAATTCTTGTTTTAGTACACCTTCGCCAACACCGTGAATAAATACTAGTCGTTTATGGCGAGATTTAATGGCTTGCTCTAGACGATGTCTTGCGGTATCTAACTGTAAATTTAACATATCGAAGTTAGACATATTTTTAACGTTATTAACCAACTCATGAATGTGTAAATCTATTTCTATAATAGGAACATCTCGTACAGATTTTTGAGAAGATTTGGTTTTTCCGAGGTTTAAATCTGTTTTTATTTTATCGCGAACATCATCAGCATTAATCTGAATATCAAGTGGTTTAATAGGTACAACTTCAGTTTTAGAGACCTCAAAGCGAAAACCATCTTGGTCTTCAATGGTTACAAATTCACTGCTTAATTGAACAACTTTACCGGTGATGGTATCATCTAAAACTTCAACTTGGTCACCTAGCCTAATCATCTATTTTGAAGGTTTAGTTTTATCTTCAACAGAAAACTGTTCAGTAGTATTTTTATCAGTTTCAGTATTCTCTTGTTGGTTATTATCTAAATCAGTTTCAGCAGGATTTTTATGATCTTTTGGGTTATCTTGTGCCCATTGTTTGGTAGAATTATATAAACCAAACATCAGTAAAACTAAGCCAATGATTTTATAATAAACCACATCTGGCTTTTCAACTAAGTCGTAAATTAATAAGGCCGCACCAACTAAAATAAATGTGGTAAAAAGACCTTGCTTTTTTGTATTAATCATGCTTTATAAATCTATAATAAACAACAAATATAGCCTTATTTAAAAGCTTAGGTTAACATTTTTACAGATTTGAATTTGTTAAACCATAAATTATGTTAATTTTATCAAAACAAAATTAGTAAACTGATGGAAACTACTCAACCTAAACGCCCAAGCAACCATTTGGTGATGGCAATCATAACAACGATTTTATGTTGTGCACCAGGCCTACCGGCTGGTATTGCAAGTATTGTGTTCTCAACACAGGTTAATAAAAAATATAACGAAGGTGATTATGAAGGTGCTGAAAGAGCATCTAAAAATGCTAAAATCGCTTGGATAATAGCCTTGGTTTTAGGCTTAATCGGCGCTATTTCTTACATTGTATTTGTATTTGTAATTGCTAGTGACGAAGGATTTAGAGAAGCCCTTGAACAAGAGCTACAAAGACAACAATCTTTACAAAATAACTAATGATGGAAACAAGCAAACCTAAGCATCCACAAAATCACTTAGCAATGGCTATTATCTCAGCATTGCTTTGTTGCCAACCAGCTGGCATTGTTAGCATTGTTTATGCTGCTCAAGTGAACTCTAAATATGCCTCTGGAGATTACGAAGGTGCTGAACGTGCTTCTCAAAATGCCAAAACTTGGTGGATTGTCTCATTAGTATTAGCCTTAGTGGTTTGGGTAGGTTTTATACTTATTTACGGTTTAGGTGCTATTCTAGCAATAGCATCTGGCGATTTATAATGCATGACCAAAAAAAGTAAAGCCATATTATATTCAGGCTTAGCCGTTATTTTAATTTTACTGCTAAGCCTTTATCTAAATTTCAGCCCTAAAGAATTTAAGTTTTTTCCGAAATGTATGTTTCATAGCTTAACAGGATTACATTGTCCTGGTTGTGGAAGTCAACGCGCTGTACACGCAATTCTAAATGGCCAAATTATAGAAGGCTTAAAGTACAACTTACTCATTATACTGGCCATTTTTGTGTTATCTTATCAAATTGTACAACAAATTATCGTTTATTTTTATCCAGAGAAAAACAATAACATACTTTATAAATCGGCAACGCCTTGGGTGATTTTTATAATCATTATTTTATTCTGGATTTTACGAAACATTCCATTTGCACCATTTACATTTTTAGCACCTTAAAGCTTCTATAAAGCCGCCTTAAATGGATTTTAAATTTCTATTTTTGTTGAAAAATAGATTTAAATGCAAACACCACTTCACAACTTAGAACCAAAACCCATTTGGAAAAACTTTGAAGCTATTAATGCTATTCCAAGAGCTTCAAAAAAAGAAGAGAAGATTATACAATTCATGCTTGATTTTGGAAAGAAGTTAAACCTTGAAACATTTACTGATTCTGGCCAAAATGTAATTATAAAAAAACCAGCCACAAAGGGTTTTGAAGATCGAAAAACCGTAGTCTTACAATCCCATTTAGACATGGTTCATCAAAAAAATAACGATACTGAATTTGACTTTGACAAACAAGGTATTGATATGTATATTGATGATGATTGGGTAAAAGCAAACGGCACAACCTTAGGTGCAGATAATGGTTTAGGCGTTGCCACAATCATGGCTATTTTAGAGTCTAAAGATATAGAACATCCAGCTCTAGAAGCCCTTTTTACCATAGATGAAGAAACTGGTATGACTGGTGCTAAAAATTTAGACCAATCGGTTTTAAAAGGCGATATATTACTTAACCTCGATACTGAAGAAGATGACGAGATTGGGATTGGCTGTGCAGGTGGTATAGATATTACTGCTACCCGATTTTACATAGAAGAATCTATTCCTGAAAACTATCAAGCTCTAAAAATCACTGTAAAAGGTTTAAACGGAGGCCACTCTGGAATGGACATCATCAAAGGTCTTGGCAATGCCAATAAATTATTAAACAGATTTTTATATCTCGGCCATACAAAATTTCAAATAAGATTAGCGTCTTTTGTTGGTGGCGGACTTCGAAATGCTATTCCTCGCGAAAGTGAAGCTGTAATATGTATCAATAAAGATGATATTAATGCGTTTAAAGAGAAGTTCTTAAGCTTAGTTGAAGCTATTAAAACAGAGTACAAAAATTTAGAACCTCAACTTGACATAAGCTTAATTGAAGTAAACCAACCTGAAAAAGTCATTAGTGCCGATGTACAAGATTTATTTATTAAATCTATCTACGCTATTGCTAATGGTGTGTACAGAATGAGTCCAGATATTGAAGGTTTAGTAGAAACCTCTAACAATCTAGCTAAAATTGAAGCCAAAAACGGTAAAATTGAAGTAATGTGCTTAACTCGCTCATCTGTAGAAAGTACAAAAGATGATTTAGCAAACTCGATTTCAAGTAGCCTAGACTTAGCTGGGTTTAGTGTAGAGTTATCAGGTGATTATCCTGGTTGGCAACCAAATACTGAGTCTGACATTTTAAAAATTGTAGACCACGTTTACAAAAAACAAAATGGCGAAAAAGCCAACATAGCAGCCTGTCACGCTGGTTTAGAATGTGGTATACTAGGAAGCCACTACCCTGAAATGGATATGATTTCATTTGGACCAACTATTCGAGGCGCACATTCACCCGATGAACGTGCTAGCATTTCAAGCACACAAAAATTTTGGAAACTTACACTTGAAGTTTTAAAACAAATTCCAAAAAAATAATTTTATTAATTTTAAATTCTTTTAAAACCCTGAAAATTTCAGGGTTTTAATATTTAAATAAAGGTGAAGATAGATAGCGGTCACCGCGATCGCAAACAATACTTACCACAACACCTTCGTCGAGCTGCTCACATAATTTTACAGCTGCAGTTGCAGCGCCACCACTACTCATTCCAGAAAAAATTCCCTCATGAGCTGCTAAGTATCTAGCCATATCGGTTGCCTCTTTTTCGTTAACTTCAATAACTTGATCAACTTTATTTGAATTGAAAATTTTAGGTAAATATGCTTTAGGCCATTTTCTAATTCCAGGAATTTTAGCACCATCTTCAGGTTGAACTCCAATAATTTTAATAGAAGGATTTTGCTCTTTTAAAAAGGTTGATGTTCCCATAATGGTGCCCGTTGTTCCCATAGAAGAAACAAAATGCGTGACTTTATGTTCTGTAGCTTTCCATATTTCTGGACCTGTTGTTTTGTAATGTGCCTTCCAATTATCATCATTAGCAAATTGGTTAAAACTGTAATAATCTCCAGATTTCATCTTACTTTCAACATAATCTCGTGAGCCGATAATACCTTCTTCAGCACTTGTTAAAGTTACTTTTGCACCATAAGCACGCATGGTTTTGACGCGTTCTTCGGTGGCATTTTCAGGCATGACCAACTCTAAATTTAAACCGAAAACACTTGCGATCATAGCTAAGGCAATGCCGGTGTTGCCACTGGTAGGCTCAATTAAACGTGAATTTGTGATAATCTCACCTCGTTTTAAAGCCTCATTAATCATATTAAATGCTGCACGATCTTTTACACTTCCGCCAGGGTTATGACCTTCCAGCTTAAATAAGAGTTTAACCTTAGGATTTTTAATTAATGTTTTAGCTTCAACTAGTGGCGTATTTCCTACTAAATCAATTATACTTTTATTCATCTTACTTAGATTTTATTTGAATCTGTGGCTTATGGGTTACCAACGAATTATCTTCAACAGATGATGTTAACCAAACGTTTCCGCCGATGGTACTATTCTTACCAATAATAGTTTTTCCACCTAAAATAGTTGCATTAGCGTAAATTGTAACGTCACTTTCTATCGTTGGATGTCGTTTCTTATTAATCATATTTTTATCAACAGAAAGTGCACCAAGTGTTACGCCTTGATAGATTTTTACGCGGTCTTTTATAACCGATGTTTCACCTATAACAACACCAGTGGCATGGTCTATAAAAAAAGGAACACCAATTTTTGCGGCTGGGTTAATATCAGTTCCAGTAAGCGTATGAGCAGATTCAGACATTAGTCGAGGCACTAAAGGCAATCCGAATTTTTGAAGTTCATGGCTTAATCTATAAATAGCAATTGCATAAAAACCTGGATAAGATAAGTAAACTTCTTCAACAGAGTTGGCTGCGGGATCATTTTCATAAATAAACTCGGCATCTTGATTTAATTGTTTTAAAATTTTAGGTAATTTCTGCATGTACTCCGTCCATTTATCTCTACATGGATTATCATCTTCAAAACAAACTAAATCAGCTAAACCTTTAAATTCAAGCTCAAGTAAATTCATATATTCTTCAACATTGATACTTTTGTCGAAGAGCGTTAAGAACAAAGTCTTTGTAAAAGATTCGGTCTTTTCTTTAATTTTATACAAGCATGAAACCTTATTTTTTTCAGTTTCTATATTTTGGATAATTGTTTGTCGTTCTGTATTACTCAACTTTTTTTTACAAATTTAGGATTTGCAATTGCCGAATACTTTAAAATTTGCATAAAATTAGGCAAAGGCTTAGTTTAAACTGATTGAGTATTGCATTTTTGAAGCATGAAAACACATGATGTTATTATAGTTGGTGGTGGCTTAAGCGGTTTGTCTCTTGCATATTACCTAGAGCAAAATGCCATAAATTATAAACTACTGGAAGGAAGAAGTAGGCTTGGTGGTCGGGTTTTCACAATTACTAAAAACGGTTTTCCTTTTGAAATGGGCGCAACTTGGTTCGGTGAAAAGCACAAACGTTTAATGGCGCTTGTTAAAGATTTAAAGATTGGATACAAACCACAAGTCAATGGTGAAAAGGCGCTCGTTGATCAGCGACCATTTGGTTCGGTTGGATTTATAAATATTCCTTCATCTGAAGAAACAACATATAAGTTTACAAAAGGTAGCTTCAGTCTTATTGAAGCTTTGTCAGAAAAAATTCCAGCTCTAAAAATTCAGTTGAATTGTAAGGTTAACTCGATTAAGCAACAATCTGAATATATTGAAGTGAATAGTGATTCAGAAAGCTTTTGTGCAAAACAAGTTATTGTTTGCTTGCCGCCAAACTTAAGTCAATCTATTAATTTTCAACCAGCTTTGAAAACAAGTTTTAAAAATACACTTCACCAAACACATACTTGGATGGGCAATTCAGTTAAAATTGCTATTGCATATGAAAATGATTTTTGGAGTAATGATGGATTTACAGGGACTATTTTCTCTAACCAGCAAAGCATTCAAGAATTGTATCAGCATTATAACAAATCTGGCTATGGTCTTGTTGGTTTTATCAATCAAAAATTCAACAACCTATCCGTAATTAATTTAAAAGAGAAAGCAATAAAACAGCTTGTGGAATATTTTGGAGAGGCTGCAAAAGACTATAAAGAAATTTCAATATTAAATTGGCATAATGAAAGGTTAACCACGTCAAAACACAACCAAAATTTAATACCTCACCAAACTAATGGTGCGAAAAGTCTACGAGAACCTGAATGGAAAAATAATCTTTGGTTTGGAGCTTCAGAAACAGCCAAGGAAAATCCAGGTTACATGAATGGTGCAGTCGTTAGAGCTGAAGAGCTCGCTAAGCTTTTATTAAAAAAAATTAAGGCTTAAACTAATTTAATAATTTTAAAAATATAAAATCGCCAGTTTGTTTTAAGAGCAGAACTGGCGATTACAATTATGTAGGATGTTAATTTTAATAATGTTTTTTACACCTTTAAAATTAGCAATCGTATGTCTAACCCAACTTATGCGTTGAAAATCTATTACGGCCTGAAATTACTTCAAATCAGGAGCTAAATCATCTAAAGCTTCAATGGTATGATCTAAATCTGCATAAGATAACGCATTGTTTAAAAAATAACTTTCAAATGCACTAGGAGGCAAATAAATTCCACGGTTTAGCATACCATGAAAATAGGTTTTAAACTTACTATTATTTCCTTTAGCAGCAGATTCAAAATCAACAACCGGTTCATCTGTAAAATGAACAGAAATCATGGAGCCACAGCGGTTAATTTGATGTGTAATATCATGTTTGGTTAAGACTTTAGCTATGCCTTCATGGAGATAGGCTGTTTTTTGAGCTAGTTCGTCAAAGATTTCTGGTTTAGAGTTGAGTTCAGTTAGCATAGCTAATCCTGCTGCCATTGCTAAAGGATTTCCGCTTAAAGTTCCTGCTTGATATACTGGACCTTCTGGTGCTAGATGAGCCATGATTTCTTCACGTGCTGCAAAAGCTCCGACAGGCAAACCACCACCGACGACTTTTCCAAAGGTAACTATATCAGCCTTAACACCTAACAATTCTTGAACACCACCAGGTGCTAACCTAAAGCCAGTCATTACTTCATCAAAAACTAATAAAATATTGTGGTTATTACATAACTCACGAAGTTGTTTTAAGAAATCATTTTGAGGTAAAATACAACCCATATTCCCTGGAACGGGTTCAATTATAATACAAGCTATTTCACCTTCATTAGCTTTAATTAAAGATTTTACGCTATCTATATCATTGTAATTGGCAAGTAAAGTATCTTTAGCTGTTCCTTTAGTTACACCTGGAGAGTTTGGTGCACCAAAGGTTACAGCACCACTTCCGGCTTGAATTAAAAAAGAATCACTATGACCATGATAACAGCCCGCAAATTTTATTATTTTGTCCTTTTGGGTAAAACCTCTGGCTAAGCGTACAGCACTCATACAAGCTTCAGTTCCGCTATTGACAAATCGAATTTTATCAATATTAGGAACCATCTCTACTGCCAGTTGAGCAATTTTTGTTTCAATTTCGGTAGGAATACCAAAAGAAGTACCTAATTTTGTTTTATCAATAAGTGCATCTACAACAGGCTGATGAGCGTGGCCTAAAATCATTGGACCCCAAGAAGCAATGTAATCGATTAGTTTATTACCATCTTCATCATATAAATAAGCGCCTTTAGCTTTTTTAATATAAATGGGTTCACCACCAACAGCATTAAAAGCACGAACTGGTGAATTTACACCACCCGGAATATATTGTTTAGCTTTATTAAAAAGTTGACTACTTCGTTTATAAATCATATTTTAATTAAGTTTTAAAAGTTGTCCTATTGAAATTGTATTAGAATTTAAACGATTAATGGTTTTTAGTTCTTCTACTGTTAGGTTAAATTTTTGGGCTATTCCATATAAAGTATCACCGGCTTTCACTCTATAAGCATTTTCGGTTGGTTGAACTCGAATTGGCTTAGGTAAATCTCTAACATCAATTTTACCTAATACTTCTAAATCATAACGGTGTAAATCATAGCGCTCAATTAAACTAATTAATTTTCTAGGATATGCGGGATCTGTAGCATAACCTGCTTTTTTTAAGCCTCTTGCCCATGATTTATAATCATCTCTATCAAAATCAAATAGAAATGCATAACGTGAACGCTCGTATAAAAACAATGAATGGTCTCTAAATGAGTACTTAGGATCTTTATATTTTCTGAAGCATTCCTGTAGTTCATCATCATCATGGTACACTTTTTCACCTTGCCAGCCGTTGCATTTTATACCAAAATGATTGTTACTTTTTTGAGTTAATGGACCATTACCACTACCCGATTCTAAAATACCTTGCGCTAAAGTAATACTCGCAGGAATGCCATACAAACGCATTTCTTCTTGAGCTATACCTGCGAAGTTATAAATATAGCGTTCTACAGGAGATAAGTTTTTAAGTGAAATTTCTTGTTGACTTTTTGGTGCTTTTTCTTGAACTGATTTAGGCGAAATTGGTTGACTCTTAGGTACTTGATTATTAACTTCAGTTGAAGTTGTTGGCTGTTTTGTAACCAACTTCTTTTTTGTTCCACATGAAATAACAAAAATCCCTATTAAAATAAATACACTTATTTTTTTCATATAAGTTGTGGTTGTTTTTTAGTTACTAAACGCTTGTTAAAGCCTTCTATTGACTGCAAGCCGCCAGTATGAATTGCTAAAATACGAGTATTTTTAGAAAAGTGCCCAGATTTAACAAGCTCTAGTAAACCATACATCATTTTGCCGGTATAAATCGGGTCTAGACTAATACCATATGTCCGTTTAAAATGATTGATAAAATTAATCAATTCGGGAGAATATTTAGCATAACCACCAAAATGATAATTTGCAAGTGACCAATTAGATTTGGAGGTATATTTTTTAATTTCGTTATGAAAAAAATCCCCTTTTAAAGCAGGAAGTCCTATTAGATATTGTTTTGAGTTTGAGGCTTCGACTAGGCCTGAAAAAGTTCCTGAAGTCCCTAACGAACAAGCAATGACGTCAAAATCATCATCAGCCTTTGTTAATATTTCTTGACAACCCATAATCGCTAATTGATTTGTACCGCCTTCGGGAATTAAAAGTGCATTTTCTGACTCTAAAAGTCGCTTTACTAAAGGTAAAAGTTCTTTTTTTCGATAATCGGCTCTTGACACAAAATGTAATTGCATACCATTTGAATGTGCGCGTTTTAAGGTTTGATTTTCAGAAAGTGTCTTTTCAAGATTTTGCCCAAGTTCATCACCTCTGATAATTCCGATCGACTTCAAATTAGTTAGCTTACAAGCTTCAGCCAATGCTGCAATATGATTAGAATAAGCACCGCCGAAACTCAACACTGAAGCTAATTTTTGTTGTTCAGCTTCTAATAAATTATATTTTAGTTTACGAAATTTATTCCCAGAAATATAAGGATGAATTTGGTCTTCACGCTTTAGATAAAGTTCAACACCATTAATTCGATCGATAAATTGATTTTTAGAAATTACAGTTTTTGTGAAAAAATTATCGATTGTATTCTATTTTTGTAGTTTAATTGCTGATTTTTACAAAAATACAAGCAATTTTTAAACCTAAATATCTTATTAAAGATTAAATGAGTTTTCACAACAAAAAAATTCCATTAGAAGAAGGTGATTATTACATTACCCCAGAAGGTTATCGATGTTTTACTGAGCAATATCACCTCAAACGCGGATATTGCTGTAAAAGTGGTTGCCGTCATTGTCCTTATGGATTTAATAAAAAAACAGATTAACAATTATGATTACATTTAAAGAAGAAATCTTAGAAGGCATTCCTAACAAGTTACCTCAACCTACAACTTTAGACGAAACAATTAATCATGCACCAAAACGTAAAAAAATATTATCACCCGAAGAAGAACAATTAGCATTACGTAATGCACTTCGTTATTTTGAGCCTCAACATCATGCAGAATTAGCCAAAGAGTTTAAAAACGAACTTAAAACCTATGGCAGAATTTACATGTACAGATTTAAACCTGTGCATAAAATTTACGCCAGACCAATTGACGATTATCCTGGAAAAAGTATACAAGCTAAAGCGATTATGTTGATGATTCAAAACAATCTTGATCACGCAGTAGCACAACATCCAGACGAGCTAATTACATATGGCGGTAATGGTGGTGTTTTTCAAAACTGGGCACAATATCGGTTAACTATGAAATATCTAGCTGAAATGACCGATGAACAAACCTTGGCTATGTATTCTGGACATCCAATGGGTTTATTTCCATCAAGTGAACAAGCACCTAGAGTTGTTGTTACTAATGGTATGGTAATTCCAAATTACTCAAAGCCTGATGATTGGGAAAAGTTTAATGCTTTAGGCGTTTCACAATACGGACAGATGACAGCAGGAAGTTATATGTATATTGGCCCACAAGGTATAGTTCACGGGACAACAATTACTGTTTTAAATGCCTTTAGGAAAATAAAAAAATCCCCTAAAGGCGGTTTATTTGTAACTGCTGGATTAGGCGGAATGAGTGGCGCACAACCTAAAGCTGGTAATATTGCAGGTTGTATTACCGTTTGTGCTGAAGTTAATCCTAAAGCAACGAAAGTAAGACATGAACAAGCTTGGGTTGATGAAGTTATTAGCGATATTAACCAGTTAGTTGAACGAGTTAAAAAAGCAAAAGAACAAAAGGAAGTTGTTTCAATTGCCTATGATGGCAACATTGTTGAAGTTTGGGAAGCCTTTGATGAGGCTAACTTGCACATTGATTTGGGAAGTGACCAAACATCTCTCCATAATCCATGGGCTGGCGGCTATTATCCCGTTGGATTAACTTATGAAGAAGCCAACGAGCTTATGGCAAACAAGCCTGAAAAGTTTAAATCTTATGTAAGAAAAAGCTTAATAAGACAAACTAAAGCTATTAACAAACATACTGAGAAAGGGACATATTTTTTTGATTATGGTAATGCGTTTTTACTTGAAGCATCTCGTGCAGGCGCTAAAATTTACCGTAACGATAAAGGTGAGTTTGTAACAAAAAGTGAAATTAAAAACCCTAACTCGGCCTTTGCATATCCTAGTTATGTTCAAGATATTATGGGCCCTATGTGTTTTGATTATGGTTTTGGCCCGTTTCGTTGGGTTTGTGCTTCAGGCAAACCTGAAGACTTAGCCAAAACTGACCAAATTGCAACTGAAGTCTTAAAACAACTTAAAGAAGAGGCTACTCCAGATATTGAGCAGCAAATGCAAGATAATATTACTTGGATAAAAGGTGCTCAAGAAAATAAGTTAGTTGTAGGCTCACAAGCTAGAATATTATATGCCGATACACAAGGTCGTATGAAAATTGCCGAAGCTTTTAATGAAGCTATTGCAAATGGAGAAATTGGCCCTGTGATTTTAGGTCGTGACCATCACGATGTTTCTGGGACCGACTCACCTTATCGAGAAACTTCAAATATTTATGATGGCAGCCAATTTACCGCCGACATGGCCATACAAAATGTAATTGGAGATAGTTTTAGAGGAGCGACTTGGGTAAGTATACATAACGGCGGTGGCGTTGGCTGGGGAGAAGTTATTAATGGCGGATTTGGCATGATACTTGAAGGTAATGAATCGTCTCGACACAAGTTAAAATCGATGCTCCATTGGGATGTTACAAATGGTATTTCAAGAAGAAGCTGGGCTAGAAATAAAGGTGCAATTGATACCATTAAGAGAGCTATGAAGTCTGAGCCAAGACTTAAAGTAACTTTACCTAACTTGGTTGATGATAATTTAATTAACTCTTAAAACTTAAAGTCATGTTACGAACTATTAAATTGTTAGGTTTTGCTGTCTTTATTGCCTTATTAGGTGCTTGTAGTGGTATAAAAGTGGCTACTGATTATAGCAAAGAAGCTAACTTTGATACCTATAAAAGCTTTGCTTTTTATAAACCTGGTATAGATGAAGCTAAAATTTCTGATTTAGACAAAAAACGCATTTTACGCGCCATTGAATCTGAACTGCTTAAAAAAGGTTTCAAGAAATCTTCAAACCCTGATTTATTAGTTAGTATTTTTACTGAAACACGTGAAAATATAAACATTCATCAAAATAATTTTGGTTATGGTTGGGGTTGGAATCCTTGGTTTTGGGGACCACAAGGAATGAATACAGTTACACAAAACATTGAAGGTACACTTTTTATAGATTTAATTGATGCCCAAAAAAATGAATTAGTTTGGCAAGGTTTAGGTACTGGAATTTTAGATTTAGATCGTGGTGTTGATAAAAAAATCGAAAAAATTAATCGCATCGTAGCTGAAATATTAGCAAAATATCCACCAGAGGATAATTAATAAAATTTGTTCTTATAGTTTTATATTAAAAAAAGCGTAAATCAGAAGATTTACGCTTTTTTATTAAAATTCCACTTTAAACATTTATGTTAAACCACTTCAATCTCAAAACACAGAATTGAATTAGCAGGAATAACACCTTGAATATCGCGATTACCATAACCTAAATGTGGTGGTATTACAAATTTAGCTTTTGCGCCTTTAGACAATAACTGAAGTCCCTCATCCCAGCCTTGAATAACTTGACCTTGACCTAAAACAAAATTTATAGGTTGATGACGTTGATACGAAGAGTCGAATACTTGACCATTAGCTAACTTACCTGTATAATGAATATTAACAGAAGTTCCTGCTTTCAAAGTTTCTCCATCACCTTCAGCTAAAACTTTATAGCGCAAACCGGAGTCAGTAGTTTTAAAGCTATCGTCGACTAATTCATCTATTTTATTTTCTAATTCAGCTTTTGCTTTGGCTTCGCGTTCAGCTTTGGCTTCGTTAAAATCCTTAAATGTTTTTACAGCATCAAAGGCTTCAGCAGCATCTCCTATACGCTTTATTTCAAGTGTTTCAATTGTATCTCCTTGGTTAATTTTGTTTACAACATCTTGGCCATTAACTACATAGCCAAAAACAGCATGCTTACCATCTAGCCAAGGTGTTTCATTATGTGTGATAAAGAATTGACTTCCATTTGTGCCAGGTCCAGCGTTTGCCATAGACAAAACTCCTGCTCGATCATGTTTTAAATCAGGATGAATTTCATCATCAAAATTATAGCCTGGACCACCTGTTCCATTTCCAGCAGGATCACCACCTTGAATTACAAAATCAGCAATTACTCGGTGAAATTTTAATCCATCATAGTAAGGCTCACCTATTTTTTTAGCTTTATTTTCAAGTTTTCCTTCAGCAAGGCCAACAAAATTTGCTACTGTTCCTGGTGTTTTTTCAAAGGTTAGTTGAACTAAAATATCGCCTTTATTGGTTTTAAAGTTTGCGTATAGACCGTCTTTCATAGGTTTTTTAATTTAGATGAGAAATTGAATAGTTTATTGTTTTTATCAGTTGATTATAGTCGCTTCTAGAGTTCACAAAATCAATAGAAGCCATATCAATTAATTTAATATTAAGTTGTTGTTGATGTTTAATAAATTCAAGATAACCCGTATTTATTTGTTCCAGATAATCTGGTGCTATATTTTGCTCATAATCTCGGCCACGTTTTTTAATATTTTCAAGTAACTGCTCAGTACTCTGATACAAATAAACGTATAAATCTGGTTTGGGAATTTCACTGTACATAACATTAAATATCTTTTTGTAAAGTGAGAATTCCTCCGCTTCGAGCGTTACTTTAGCAAAAATGAGTGATTTGTGCACATCATAATCAGAAACAACGAAATCGGTAAACAAATCAAATTGTGCAATATCGTCTGCAATTTGTTGATGGCGATCGGCAAGAAAAGACATCTCTAATGGAAAAGCATAACGTTTCTGATCTTCATAAAACTTTGGTAAAAAAGCATTATCTTTAAATCGTTCTAAGATAAGTTTTGCGTTAAAGTCTTCTGAAATCATTTGAGATAAACTGGTTTTACCCGAACCTATATTACCTTCAATGGCTAAAAAACTTAATTTCTCTAGCTGATTAAATTTTGGTTGAAGTTTTTCTGTAACACTTTCTATAACAGAATTATCGGTTGTGTTTGCTAATAATTCAGAAATATTAGCTTCGAAATCAGGATGTACAAATTCAGGAATCAAATCGGCCAAAGGCTGTAATACAAATTTTCGACTGCTAAGTTTAGGGTGAGGAATAACCAAATGTTCACACTCTAACTTTAGTCTATCATAAAAAATAATGTCTAAATCTATAGTTCGATTGGTATATTGATTTGGAAAGCGTTCTCTACCTAATTTTAATTCAATTTCTAAAAGCGATCTTAATAAATCTTCGGCAGTTAGTCTTGTATTAACTTCTATACAAGCGTTTAAAAAATCGTTACCTTTAAAACCCCAAGCTGGTGTTTTGTAAATTTTTGAAACGCGAACAACATCTCCTACTTCATTGTAAATCATATCAATAGCATCTTGAAGATGCTGTAATTTTTGTCCTTGATTACTACCAATAGCAATGTAAGCCGTTTTGTTGGTTTCCAATAGTTAAGAAAAATTTAGTACTGTTGCCTCAAACAAATTAGTAATTTGATTAAGTATTGCTTGTTAAACTAATTAAATTTGCCACAAAGGTAAACATCAACTTTAAAACTTTTGACTCTAAAACAAAAACTTTCAGCCCAACGCGTGTACCTAATCTTGGGTGCCTTATTTGTGGCTTCATTAGTTGCCTCTAATTTAATTTTTCAAAAGTTTTTTTACTACGATTTTTTTGGTTTGTACACATTTGAAATTTCAGTAGGAATTTTACCTTATCCTATCACGTTTCTGATTACTGATTTAATCAGTGAAATTTATGGCAAAAGAAAGGCTAATCAAGTGGTAACAGCTGGAATATTTGCCTCTTTTTTTTCGCTTTTAATTATCTTGGCTGCTGATGCAGTTCCTGCAACAAGCTGGAGCCCTATTGGCGATCAGCTTTTTAACAAAGTCTTTGGCGCAACAGGTATTGCTGTTTTTGCTTCGATGGTGGCTTATTTATTGGCGCAATATATTGATATCTACATTTATCATTTTTGGAAAAAGCTTACCAAGGGCAAACATTTATGGCTGCGTAACAACTTTTCAACCTTTAGTTCTCAATTTGTAGATACAGCATCTGTACTTTTATTATTATGCACTTTTGGTAAAATTGAATGGTCTCTTTTTGGCGGATTACTCTTAGGCGGTTTTTTATTTAAAGTCTTAATTGCCATAATAGACACGCCTTTTTTGTATCTTTTTGTTTACCTTTTCAGAAAAGTTTACCAACTAAAACCGAACGAAGAAATTAATCTCGAAGCTGACGTAACAGCTTGATAACAACATTAATCTATGAAAAAAACACTTAAAATTATCGGTCTGATTTTAGGACTCTTTATTCTTGCACTTTTTGTGATTCCTATTTTATTTGAAGATGAAATTGAAGCTAAGCTCAAAAAGAGTATTAATCAAAATTTAACCGCAAAAGTTGACTGGCAATCCTTAGATTTAAGCTTGATTAGTCATTTTCCGAAAGCAAGTCTAGACTTACAACAGCTAGAAATTGTTAATAAACTTGAATTTAAAGGCGATACCCTGATTAAATCTGGCGCTATTTCGTTAGAGTTAGGCGTTTGGCAGCTTCTAACTTCAGATGAAATAATTATTGACGCAGTTGAAGTTAATCAAGCCCATATTAACATTAAAGTTAATGAAGACGGTAAAGCCAACTACAATATAACTAAGGTTGAAGCTAACGAAAAAACTTCAACTAATACTGATACAAAAGATTCTAAGCCGCTTCAACTCGCGCTAAACAGCTACAGCATATCAAATTCGTCTATCGTTTATGATGATGCGTCTTCTAAAATGCGCTTTAGCTTATCAGATTTTAACCATAATGGAGAAGGAAATTTAGTGGCTTCAACTACAAACCTTAATACACATACTGATGCAAAAATCAGTTTTAACTATGATGGCGTAGACTATCTTAGCAATAATAGCATACAGCTTGATGCATTATTAAAAATAGATTTTGATAAAATGAAGTTTTCATTTTTAGAGAATGAAGCCTTGATAAATCAACTACCACTTAATTTTGATGGTTATGTACAACTATTCGATGATTATCAAGATATTGCTATTAGTTTTTCTACACCAAACGCAGATTTCAAAAACTTTATGGGTTTAATTCCTGAAGCCTACGCCGGTAACCTTAATGGTATTGAAACTCAAGGAGAATTTCAACTCAAAGGTGAAATAAAAGGTCAAGTAACTGATGTAAAAATACCTACAATTAACATTACAGGTAATAGTAACAATGCGCATATAAAATATAGTGATTTACCACAACCGATTAGCGATATAGATATTGATTTAGCTGTGATTAATGAAACTGGAATTGTAGAAGATACTTATGTCAGTATTAATCCTTTTAGTTTTAAGATTGTGGAAGATCGATTTTCAGGGAGCTTAAAAATGAGCGATTTAACAGAAAAAATGATGATCGATTTAGCTGCAAATGGAACTTTAAACCTTGCCAATTTAAAGCAAGCTTACCCTATTGAAACTGATTTACCAATGCAAGGTATTTTAAAAAGTAATTTGAACGGTAAATTTAGTTTAGCTGAAGTCCAAAATAAAAATTATGAACAAGTTAATTTAAATGGGAATCTAGGTTTAAATAATTTTATTTATCAAGATGAAGCTCTACCGAAAGAAATTACTATTAGTAATGCCAAGTTGAAATTTACAACTAATACAGCAAGCCTAACAAATTTTGAAATGCAAGCTGGCAAAAGTGACTTAAAAGCAACTGGTAGCTTAAATAATCTCATGGGCTTTGCGCTTAATGACGAGACCCTAAAAGGAGTTTTAAATGCTACTTCAACTAATTTTAGAGTTGGCGATTTTATGGCAGCTACTGAAAGTGTTAGCAAACAGCCAAGTGAAGAAACTTCAACCGATTATGAAGTAGCCAACACGCCTGAAACAGCTCAGTTACAATTACCAAATTTTTTAGATTTAACACTAAAATTTAACGCAAACAAAGTCAACTATACAAATTTCAATTTTAAAAATATGAGCGGCCGCATGCAAATTAAAGATGCGTCTGTAAAAATCAGTGATGCCTCGACTGAAATTTTTGGCGGAACACTTAATCTTGACGGACTTTTTGATACAAAAACATCTCAACCAAATTTTGATTTTAAGCTTGGATTTAATTTGGTAGATATCACCGAAAGTTTTGAAGCCGTAGATTTACTAAAATCTCTAGCACCGATTACAAAAGCACTAAATGGTAATATGAACTTTGACCTTAATTTTGATGGCAAATTAACTCAAAATTTCGACTTGGTTAAGGAAAGTTTAGACGGTAACCTGAAAGCTACTATTGTAAAAGCTGGTGTAGCGCCTGAACAATCAAAATTATTAAGCGGTCTAAATTCTAATTTTAGTGGCATTAAACTTGACAAGCTTAATTTGAAAGATATAACTGCGCTTTTAAGTTTTACTAATGGCCAAATTAAAACCAAACCTTTTAGTTTTAATATCGGTGATATTGGAGTGAATGCACAAGGATCTCATGGATTTGATAATCAATTAGACTATCAACTCAATTTAAATTTACCAGCAAAATATTTAGGTGATGATGTTGGTAATCAATTGAGTCAACTAGCTGGAAAATCTAATGAAAATTTTAAAGTTGATGTTCCGGTAAGTATTTCTGGAAGCCACACAAATCCTACATTTAATATTAACACTAAGCAAGCCATTAATAGTTTAAAAAATCAAATAATTAACCAACAAAAAGAAAATCTAAAAGATAAAATAAGCGATAAGGTTGGTGATTTACTGGGAAATAACAAATCTGATAGCACAAGTACAAAAACTGAAGAAAAAGTAAAAGAGGTACTCGGCGGTTTGTTTGGTAAAAAGAAGAAAAAAAATTAGTCTTAATTACTTTATTGTAAGAGAATTATTTCTAAATTTGCAACCTTTAAAATAAGTAAACACGATTTAATATATTTATATATGCTAGTAGTAAAAGTTAAAGATGGTGAAAAAATAGAACGTGCATTAAAACGTTTAAAGCGAAAGTTTCGTGATACTAAAGTTTTACAGACTTTACGCGATAAAAAAGAATTTACAAAACCATCTGTTGAAAAGAGACAGCAAGTAAAAAAGGCTCAGTACATTCAGTCTTTAAAAGAGAAAGAGAACTTATAAACTTTCTTTTATTTTTGAATATAAAGCTTAAAGCTTTAGCGTAAATGCTAAAGCTTTTTTTGCTTATACTAACTCTAAATCTACTACTAAACCTTCGTTGTTTCTAACATTAAAAACCGTTTGATCTTCAAAAATCAGGTATTGACCTTTAATCCCAACTAATTTACCTTTATAATTTTGAGACTTATTAAGGTTTAAACTTTTAAGCTTTTCTGGATATTTTGTAACCGGAAATTTAATATTGGTTTCTTTATTATTGGTAATAACATAATCTTTGGCCTCGTCAGGAATATATTGAAGTAATTGATCTCTGATTTCAATTAAATTCTCGTCTTTAATTTCATTTTTCAACATTGTTCGCCAATTGGTTTTATCGGCAACGTGTTTTTTTAAAGCAACTTCGGTAATTCCTGCCAAATATCGATTTGGAGCTTCTAAAATTTCGATTGCTTCATGCGCCCCTTGATCTATCCAACGGGTTGGCACTTGGGTTTTTCGGGTTACACCAACTTTTACAGCGCTAGAATTTGCTAAATAGACAACATGCGGTTGCAACTGTACCTTTTTTTCATATTCCAAATCACGATCTTCTTGGCCTAAATGCGCTTTACTTAATTCAGGTTTCATAATCCAATCACCAACTCTAGCTGATGACTGAAAACAGTCGTAACAAAAACCTTGTCTGAATATTTTTTTATTTTCGTGGCAATTTAAACACTCGTATTTCACAAAATAAAATGCTAATTCGCGATCAAGAAGTTGATTCATATTTAAAACATCAAACTCAGTTTCAAGATAGTACAAAACTTCATCTTGAAGTTCGGTTTTCATTTTGGTAAGTAAACTGCGATATTGCATATTTTTAGATTTATATAAGTGTATTTTGTAATGATTTAGTACATTAGAATCAAAGTTTAAAGATAAAATAATTCATGCCAATTCCTATTGTAAATTCAATTGCATCATGGTTTCTCAAAAAGAGAATTCATCAAATGGAGTTGTTTTTAAAATATCCAAATGAAGTTCAAAATGAACTTTTGCTCAGTTTAGTTGATAAAGCAAAACGAACTGAAACAGGTAAAACATATGGGTTTTCTTCAATTAAATCTTATCATGATTTTGCTAAAAGCGTTCCGGTTACAAATTATGAAACCCTAGAACCTACAATAAACCGTTGTAGAAATGGAGAATCTAATATTTTATGGCCATCAACTATAAAAATGTTTGCCAAATCTAGCGGTACAACAAGTGCAAAAAGTAAGTTTATCCCTGTTAGTCAAGAATCTTTAGAAGATTGCCACTATGCCGCAAGTAAAGATTTATTGTGCATGTATTTAAATAATAATCCAGATGCAAAATTATTTACTGGAAAAAGTTTGCGCTTAGGTGGAAGTCAAGAAATATATAAAGATAAAGGCACACTTTTTGGCGATTTATCGGCTTTACTTATAGATAATATGCCATTTTGGGCAAGTTACAGCAGTACGCCAGGAAGTGAAGTTTCGCTAATGAGCAATTGGGACGAAAAGATGCATGCTATTGTTAAAGAAACAATTAAAGAAAATGTAACCAGTTTAGCTGGTGTACCATCTTGGATGTTAGTTTTGATTAATAATATTTTAGAAGAAACTGAAAAAACTAATCTTAAAGAAGTATGGCCAGATTTAGAAGTTTATTTTCATGGTGGTGTAAATTTTGAGCCCTATAGAAATCAGTATAAGCAACTTATTGATGACAAAGACTTCAATTATTACGAAATATACAATGCATCTGAAGGCTTTTTTGCAGCGCAAGACCTCAATAATTCAAAAGATTTATTATTGATGCTGAATTATGGTATCTTTTACGAGTTTATTCCGATGGAAACTTACGGTACAACTCAAGAGAAAATAATACCTCTTAATGAAGTAAAACTAGGTAAAAATTATGCTATTGTTATAACAAGTAACGCTGGTTTATGGCGATATAAAATTGGTGATACAGTTCGATTTACATCACTATCACCTTATAGGATCCGTGTAACTGGCCGAACAAAACATCACATTAATGCTTTTGGTGAAGAACTTATTATCGAAAATGCAGAAGAAGCCATTAAAAAAACAGCTAAACAAACCAATAGCTCTATCGTTGAGTATAGTGCAGCTCCTATTTTTATGGCTGGAAAAGACAAAGGTGCACATGAATGGATTATTGAGTTTAAGAAGCAGCCTAAACATCTTGAAGAATTTAGGCAATTATTAGATAAAAATCTTCAAGATATTAACAGCGACTATGAGGCAAAGCGCCATAATAATATGACTCTAGAACTTTTAAAATTGAATGTTGCTCAACCTAATTTATTTCATGAATGGTTGCGACAAAACAATAAGCTTGGCGGCCAACACAAGATACCGCGACTATCTAATAAGCGTGATTACTTAGAAGAGTTACTGGCTATAAATCGCAATTTATGAAGCAAGTAAGTTTATTTCTTTTCATTTTAATAGTTGTATCATGTGGAACTAAAAAAGGTTTACATGACAATGCAGTACATTTATATAAAGGCCAATTAAAGTTTATTAATGGTGCTTATCATAATCAGGCTGTTAATACTTTTGAAGATATAAGCTTATTGAACCAATTACAAATTACTTACAATTCTAAAGTTGAGCTTGTTAATTTAAGATTGTTGAATGAAAAAGAACTTGAAGTGAGTTTTCATGACAGTGGGCAATTTCAAACTCAAATTATTAAAGGAAAGTATAAAAATGGTGGTTTTAGCTTTAAAAAGAAAACCAAATGGTTTGGAATTCCTTTATTATTTTTTTTTAAAAAACAAAACCACTCATATACTTTATATGGACAACGATTTAGGTATTGTTATTGAAAGTGAAAACAAAAAATCTCATATGTTCTTTTTTAAAGGCAAGACTAGTAAACTTGAAACCATTTACCACTTTGATAAAGCTATTTAAACCTCAGTTGAAGTTATTTTATTTAGCATTCCCCTGAAAATAAAGAAATGAAACGGTAACATAGAAAACCAATATAACCTGCCTGCAAGACCTCGTGGTCTAAATGTAGCATTTTGATGCACTAAGTTTTCATCATCAATATAAAATTCGAGCCAAGCTTCACCTGGTATTTTCATTTCAGCAAAGAGCAAAAGTCTTTTTTCTGATCGATCTGCAAGAAGCACACGCCAAAAATCGAGTGAATCACCTGGATATAATTTTGCAGGATTCGTTCTACCACGACGTAAACCAACACCACCAAAAAGCTTGTCTATAAAACCTCTCACCCGCCACAAGAAATTTGCATAATACCATCCTTTTTTACCACCAATAGACCAAATTTTTTCTAAGGCTAGTTCAGGATTTTTAGCTCGCATTAATTGGTGGTCTTTTAAACAACCGTATTTTGGAACTTTAATAAACTTATTTAAATCTTTCTTGTTGTAACGACTACTAATCTTGGAGTCTTTCCAACTTGAAATAACTTCATTTTGCTCGATTTTAGCAAAAGCTAATTTAATAGCTTTACGATAACTAGTGGTTTTAATTTTAACGATAGACTTAATGCGTTTATCTTTTGCAACAACTTCTACTTTCATACTATTAACAAGGTTAACAGCAAGACGGTAAGATGTTGCTGTTACAAAATACAACCAATACGATGAAAGTCGAGGTGTCATTACAGGAACATTTATTATTTTCAATGGCAAATTCCTAACTTCAGCATAAATCTTCATCATATCTTGATACGTTAGTATCTCATCGCCTGCAATATCAAAAGACTCGTTAAAACATTCTTTTTTATGAATAACACCTACTAAATAATTAAGAACATCACGAATAGCTATCGGTTGGCACTTAGTTTGAACCCATCGAGGTGTAATCATTAAAGGCAATTTTTCACATAAATCTCGTAAAATCTCGAAAGAAGCACTACCTGAACCAACAATAATGCCTGCGCGTAAAACAGTTAATTTAAAATCGCCTTTATACAATATTTCTTCAACGTTTTTCCTAGAACTTAAATGTTCAGATAACTCTTCTTCGTTTATAATTCCACTTAAATAAATAACTTGCTTAACATTTAAACCCTTCAAATAAGTATTAAAATTAAGAGCAGTTTTCTCTTCAGCAGAAGAAAAATCTGATGATGAAGACATAGAATGAAGCAAATAATAAGCTACATCAATATCATCAGGAAAAATATTAGACTTTACAGACTTGAGAAAGTCAACCTCGATGATTTTTACTTTAGACTTTAGACTTTTGTTTAACGAAAGTCTATCTGCACTTCTTACAGCACAAACTAAATCATGACCTTCATCAAGAAGTTTCGTTAATAGACGCATACCTATGTAGCCATTGGCACCTGTGATAAGTATTTTCATTAATTAATTCTAGTTTGTTGTAAAAATTCATTTTGAAATTTGAGAATTTTTTTAAAGAAATCATGATGCCGCTTCTCTTTAACATCTACTTTAATAAAATAATTATCACGAAATATAGAATATACTTGAGATTGACCTTTATAAAGTTTTAATTTATAATAAGGAATAATTAAAGCATAGGTTTCAAGTAAAGATCTGAAGCTAACTATAATACCCTTTGGTCTAATTTCAATACCGCAATTATTAAGGTTATTATCTAAAATTAGTAAATTATGAATGTGAATACTAGATGAATTGATAGATAACTTACCAGAACCAATACCACCAAGTTTAATACGTTCTAACCACTTGAAAGATGAACCGACTTCATTATCAATTTGTTCTTTGATTTTAGGTCGATTATAAGATATATTTAATAGCATTTTTGTTTTAAAGATACCTAATAATTGAAGTTTTTAATCATATTGAGGCAAATATTTAGATTATCTTTGCAATTGAAAAAGATTAAAGATGAATATTAAAAAGGATTTAAGCTTAGCTGTTTCAAATTATTTAAAAGAAAATCATAATGTTGAAGCTAGTCAATTCGAATTTCAACAAACACGTAAAGAATTTAAAGGAGACATTACATTAGTTGTATTTCCACTTCTTAAACAAATTAAAACAAACCCAAAGCAACTTGCTGAGAATATAGGTGATTATTTAAAAAAACACATTGCAGATATAGAAGATTTTAATGTGGTTAAAGGCTTTTTAAATATTTCATTTACGAATAATTACTTTATAAAACAACTACAATACATCAGTAAAACTAAAAACTATGGTTTTAAAGAAGTAAATGAAAACTCACCTCGTGTTATGGTAGAATATTCTTCACCAAACACTAATAAACCGCTTCATTTAGGCCATATTAGAAACAATTTATTAGGTTATTCGGTGGCTGAAATCCTTAAAGCTAACGGTAACAAGGTATATAAAACTCAAATCATTAATGATCGAGGAATTCATATTTGTAAATCGATGTTAGCCTGGCAAAAATTTGGTAATGGTGAAACTCCAGAATCTAGTGGAATAAAAGGTGATCACTTAGTTGGAAAGTACTATGTTTTATTTGATAAGGCTTATAAAAAAGAAATAGAAGAACTTGAAACCAAGGGATATTCAATAGAGGAAGCAAAAAAAACAGCTCCGATTTTAATTGAAGCACAAGAGCTACTTAAAAAATGGGAAAACCATGATATTGAAACTGTTAACCTTTGGAAAAAAATGAATAGTTGGGTCTACGAAGGCTTTGAAGAAACATACAAATCCTTAGGTGTAGACTTTGATAAAAATTACTATGAAAGCGAAACATATATATTAGGAAAGGATGAAATTTTAAAAGGTGTTAAAGACGGGATTTTTTATAAAAAAGAAGACAATAGTGTTTGGATAGATTTAACTGACGAAGGACTAGATGAAAAACTTGTTTTGCGCTCTGATGGCACATCTGTTTATATGACTCAAGATATTGGAACAGCTATTAAACGTGTCAAAGAATTTAACATTTCTAGTTTGATATATACAGTTGGGAATGAACAAGATTATCATTTTAAAGTCTTGTTTTTAATATTGAAAAAACTTGGCTACAAATGGGCTGAGAGCTTATATCACCTGAGTTATGGAATGGTTGAGTTACCAGATGGCAAAATGAAAAGTCGTGAAGGAACCGTTGTTGACGCTGACACCCTAATCGAAGAAATGATTATATCAGCAAAAAATATTTCAGATGTACTTGGTAAAATTGATGATTTAAAAAAAGATGAAAAGCAGGAACTATATAACAATATAGGTAAAGGTGCATTAAAATATTTTATTTTGAAAGTAGATCCTCGTAAAAATATAATGTTTAATCCTAAAGAGTCAATTGACTTCCATGGAAATACTGGACCTTTCATACAATATACTTATGCTAGAATCCAGTCATTAAAACAAAAATATAAACATGATTTAGATATTGAAAATTTAAAGTATAGTTTGAATTTGAAGGAAAAAGAACTTATCAACATGATAAGCCAATTTCCTGAAATAATAGAACAAGCAGCTAAGAGCCATAGCCCTGCAATTATCTGCAACTATGTCTATGAATTAGTAAAGTACTTTAATAATTTTTATCAGAATTATATAATCATTGATTTCGAAGAGCTTAGTATTACTAAGTTAAGATTAAGCTTAGCTATTGAGACTTCAAAACACATAAAAAAGTCTTTTAATCTATTAGGAATTAAATTACCTACACGCATGTAATACTAAAAAATAAAAACCCCCTTTAGATTATTATTCTAAAGGGGGTTTAGTTAAAAGGAAGGCGGCGACCTACTCTCCCACGATTGTAGTACCATCGGCGCTAACGAGCTTAACTTCTCTGTTCGGAATGGGAAGAGGTGAGCCTCGTTGCTATAACCACCTTAAGTTGATCTGTTTACATAATAATTAAACAGTATGAGTTGACATAATCGGTGATAAAATAAGTTAGATACTAACTTTTATTATTAAAATTCATTAAAAGAGCTGTTATAATAAGCTTTTGGGTAATTAGTACTACTCGGCTATGACATTACTGCCTTTACACCTGTAGCCTATCAACGTTGTCGTCTTCAACGACCCTTTAAAGAAATCTCATCTTGTGGTGGGTTTCGCGCTTATATGCTTTCAGCGCTTATCCCTGCCAAACGTAGCTACTCTGCAATGCTCCTGGCGGAACAACAGATACACCAGAGGTTTGTCCAACTCGGTCCTCTCGTACTAGAGTCAGATCCACGCAAATTTCTAACGCCCACTGTAGATAGAGACCGAACTGTCTCACGACGTTCTGAACCCAGCTCGCGTGCCACTTTAATGGGCGAACAGCCCAACCCTTGGGACCTTCTCCAGCCCCAGGATGTGACGAGCCGACATCGAGGTGCCAAACCCCCCCGTCGATGTGAGCTCTTGGGGGAGATCAGCCTGTTATCCCCGGAGTACCTTTTATCCTTTGAGCGATGGCCCTTCCATGCGGAACCACCGGATCACTATGCTCTACTTTCGTACCTGATCGACTTGTAGGTCTCTCAGTCAAGCTCCCTTATGCCATTGCACTCTACGCACGGTTACCAAGCGTGCTGAGGGAACCTTTAGAAGCCTCCGTTACTATTTTGGAGGCGACCACCCCAGTCAAACTACCCACCAAGTAATGTCTCCCTATTTAGGGATTAGGCTTCAAACAAGTAAAGGGTGGTATTTCAACAATGACTCCACGATACCTAGCGATACCGCTTCAATGTCTCCCACCTATCCTACACATCACTTATCCAAAGTCAATACTAAGCTATAGTAAAGGTTCACGGGGTCTTTTCGTCCCACAGCGGGTAATCGGCATCTTCACCGATACTACAATTTCACCGAGCTCATGGCTGAGACAGTGTCCAGATCGTTGCACCATTCGTGCAGGTCGGAACTTACCCGACAAGGAATTTCGCTACCTTAGGACCGTTATAGTTACGGCCGCCGTTTACTGGGGCTTCAATTCAATGCTTCTCCGAAGATAACATCTCCTCTTAACCTTCCAGCACCGGGCAGGTGTCAGGCCCTATACGTCATCTCTCAATTTCGCAGAGCCCTGTGTTTTTGATAAACAGTCGCCTGGACCTCTTCACTGCGGCCCCACCGAAGTGGGGCGACCCTTCTCCCGAAGTTACGGGCCCATTTTGCCTAGTTCCTTAGCCATGAATCTCTCGAGCACCTTAGATTTCTCATCCCAACTACCTGTGTCGGTTTACGGTACGGGCTGCTTTATTCGATTTTCTTGGAAAGACCGCCTCTAGATTATCACCGCCACCGTAGCTTTGGCGTACTATCCCATACTTACATATGGTTCAACGTGCAATTCCGTCTGCACGCACTAGATTTGCTCTTCCGTCTCTTTTAATATAAAGCAGGTAGCAGAATATTAACTGCTTGTCCATCGACTACCCCTTTCGGGTTCGCCTTAGGCCCCGACTAACCCTCAGCTGATTAGCATAGCTGAGGAATCCTTGGTCTTTCGGTGTGCGGGTTTCTCGCCCGCATTATCGTTACTTATGCCTACATTTTCTTTTCTAAACACTCCAGAATACCTTACAGTACACCTTCTACGCCGTTTAGAATGCTCCCCTACCTCTCATAAATTATATCTATGAAAGCATAGCTTCGGTAATATACTTATGCCCGATTATTATCCATGCCTGACCGCTCGACTAGTGAGCTGTTACGCACTCTTTAAATGAATGGCTGCTTCCAAGCCAACATCCTAGCTGTCTATGCAGTTAGACCGCGTTTATTCAACTTAGTATATATTTAGGGACCTTAGCTGATGCTCTGGGTTCTTTCCCTCTCGGACATGGACCTTAGCACCCATGCCCTCACTGATAGCTATCATTTTATAGCATTCGGAGTTTGTCAGGAATTGGTAGGCGGTGAAGCCCCCGCATCCAATCAGTAGCTCTACCTCTATAAAACTATTACTATCGCTGCACCTAAATGCATTTCGGGGAGTACGAGCTATTTCCGAGTTTGATTGGCCTTTCACCCCTACCCTCAGGTCATCCCAAGACTTTTCAACGTCAACGGGTGCGGTCCTCCACTTTGGGTTAACAAAGCTTCAACCTGCCCAAGGGTAGATCACACGGTTTCGCGTCTACCAATGCTAACTTAATCGCCCTATTCAGACTCGCTTTCGCTACGACTACTTGACTGAATCAATTAGTCTTGCTAACACCGGTAACTCGTAGGCTCATTATGCAAAAGGCACGCCGTCACCCCTAAAGGCTCCGACCGCTTGTAAGCGTATGGTTTCAGGTTCTATTTCACTCCTTTATTCAAGGTTCTTTTCACCTTTCCCTCACGGTACTAGTTCACTATCGGTCTCTCAGTAGTATTTAGCCTTAGCGGATGGTCCCGCTTGATTCATGCAAGGTTTCTCGTGCCCCACACTACTCAGGATACTACTATTAATTAAACCTTTACCTATACAGGACTTTCACCTTCTTCGGTTTAGCTTTCCAGCTAATTCTAATTACAGTATAATTAAATATCGTAGTCCTACAACCCCATATATGCCGAAACATATATGGTTTGGGCTGTTTCACTTTCGCTCGCCGCTACTCGCAAAATCACTATTGTTTTCTCTTCCTCTGGTTACTTAGATGTTTCAGTTCACCAGGTTAGCCTCTACCTTAAGTAGATACTATGCCTTCAACATAGCAGGTTGCCCCATTCGGATATCTGCGGATCAATTCGTATGTGCCAATCCCCACAGCTTTTCGCAGCTTGTCACGTCCTTCTTCGCCTCTGAGAGCCTAGGCATCCCCCATACGCCCTTAATAAGCTTATTATAACTCTTAATATTCTCTCTTATTTATTTCTCTAAAAAAAACTCGCGTCTCTCTTATTTTATCCCAATATGTCAATGAACTTTTACTGTGGAGAATATCGGAGTCGAACCGATGACCTCCTGCGTGCAAGGCAGGCGCTCTAGCCAGCTGAGCTAATTCCCCAATTTTGAATTGACAAAGCATTAAAACTAGTTATTAAACTTATATGTTAACAACCTTAACATCTAGATAACCATAACTCTATAGCTCTTAAAAAGGAGGTATTCCAGCCGCACCTTCCGGTACGGCTACCTTGTTACGACTTAGCCCCAGTTACTAGTTTTACCCTAGGCGGCTCCTCACGGCGACCGACTTCAGGCACCCCCAGCTTCCATGGCTTGACGGGCGGTGTGTACAAGGCCCGGGAACGTATTCACCGCAGCATGGCTGATCTGCGATTACTAGCGATTCCAGCTTCACGGAGTCGAGTTGCAGACTCCGATCCGAACTGTGATAGGGTTTGTAGATTCGCTCCTACTCGCGTAGTGGCTGCTCTCTGTCCCTACCATTGTAGCACGTGTGTAGCCCAGGACGTAAGGGCCGTGATGATTTGACGTCATCCCCACCTTCCTCTCAGTTTACACTGGCAGTATGGCTAGAGTCCCCGACATGACTCGCTGGTAACTAACCAAAGGGGTTGCGCTCGTTATAGGACTTAACCTGACACCTCACGGCACGAGCTGACGACAACCATGCAGCACCTTGCAATTTGTCCGAAGAAAAAGATATTTCTATCCCTGTCAAACTGCATTTAAGCCCTGGTAAGGTTCCTCGCGTATCATCGAATTAAACCACATGCTCCACCGCTTGTGCGGGCCCCCGTCAATTCCTTTGAGTTTCATTCTTGCGAACGTACTCCCCAGGTGGGTTACTTATCACTTTCGCTTAACCACTCAAACCGCAATTGGCTCGAACAGCTAGTAACCATCGTTTACTGCGTAGACTACCAGGGTATCTAATCCTGTTCGCTACCTACGCTTTCGTCCATCAGCGTCAGTGTATTATTAGTGATCTGCCTTCGCAATCGGTATTCTGTGTAATATCTATGCATTTCACCGCTACACTACACATTCTAACCACTTCATAATAACTCAAGAACAACAGTATCAATGGCAATTTTATGGTTGAGCCACAAACTTTCACCACTGACTTATCATTCCGCCTACGGACCCTTTAAACCCAATGATTCCGGATAACGCTTGAATCCTCCGTATTACCGCGGCTGCTGGCACGGAGTTAGCCGATTCTTATTCATACAGTACCGTCAACAGCGTACACGTACACCTTTTTCTTCCTGTATAAAAGCAGTTTACAACCCATAGGGCAGTCTTCCTGCACGCGGCATGGCTGGATCAGGCTCTCGCCCATTGTCCAATATTCCTCACTGCTGCCTCCCGTAGGAGTCTGGTCCGTGTCTCAGTACCAGTGTGGGGGATCTCCCTCTCAGGACCCCTACCTATCGTCGCCTTGGTATGCCGTTACCATACCAACTAGCTAATAGGACGCATACTCATCTTACAGCCATAAATGTTTAATCTAAAAAAGATGCCTCTCTTAGATACTATGAGGTATTAATCCAAATTTCTTCGGGCTATCCCTCTCTGTAAGGCAAATTGTATACGCGTTACGCACCCATCCGCCGGTCGTCAACTGGTGCAAGCACCATTGTTACCCCTCGACTTGCATGTGTTAAGCCTGCCGCTAGCGTTCATCCTGAGCCAGGATCAAACTCTTCATCGTTGTTTCTTAATTTATCTTAACCTATTAAAATTACAACTACCTAAAAAGTCCTTAACTCAAAATTTAACTTCTAGTCTTAATGCTTCATTTTTAATCATAAATCTCTTACGAAATTTACAACTTGTCAATCCAATATTTCAACGAACTTTTAAAATTCTTTTGAACAAGTAAACCAAATCAATAATCTACCTATATTTCTATTTTTGCGAGTGCAAATGTAAAACTATTTTCTAACATAACAAGCTTTCAACTAAAAAATATTTAAAAACTTACTCTGCAAATAATTAGAACTTCACAACTCAATTGCGGGGCGCAAAACTACAACCTTTATCCACAATAACAAAACTTTTTTAATGCGTTTTTGGAAAAATATTAACTTTGAAAAATTGTAAGAATCATATATCATTAAAAATTAAAGTAATACAAGATGTTTGACATATATTTTTTTTCATTTTTATTTTTGATTGGTGGTTTATTTCATTTTATTAAACCTAAAATCTATTTAAGAATAATGCCATTATTTATCCCTTATCGATTATTCTTTATTTACTTTACTGGATTTATAGAAATTTTAAGTGGTATATTCTTATTTTTTGAGAAAACTAGAATGATAGGTGTTTACGCAATATTTTCTTTACTTACTATTTTCTTAATTGTTCATATTAATATGCTACGAGGCCATAAATTTGCAGCTGGTATTCCAAAATGGATATTAATAATAAGATTGATACTCCAATTTGTACTCATGTATTGGATAATTAATTTATAAAATTATATTTTATGGAAAAGAGATTTAATCAAGAAGAAATAGATAGGATAATTGAAATGGCATGGGAAGACAGAACTCCATTTGAAGCTATTGAGTTTCAATTTAATGTGAGTGAAAAAGAAGTCATTAAAATTATGCAACGTGAGATGAAACCTACAAGTTTCAGAATGTGGCGAAAACGTGTACAAGGACGTACAACAAAACACAGAAAACTTAGAAGTTACAAAAAAGGTCGTTTTAAAAGTAGTCGTCAAGGAAATATAAATATGAATAAAATTTCTAAAAGATAATCTACCCAAATATTTCGTTTAGTATAATTGCTAACCTAATTCCACCTTTATTTAGTTGTAGTTTAACTACTTCAAACCACTGATACATGTATTTATAACTTAGATTTTCATTAGCTTCAGCAGAGTTATATACTTTTATTGTCAACTCTCTTGTATCTTCAACCCAATCTAGTAAACTTCCTTTTTGAATTTCCACCAATTGATGTTTTGATAAAGGATCTAAGTTATCGGCTAATTCTGAGTAACTCATATTGTAACTTCTAATCATTTCAGTATCCCAAACTCTATGCATATTTGAATTTTTATAAAACCATTTCACTTTAAAATCATTTGCTCCACGATCTTCTTTTTTCCCAAAATGAAGCGGCTGATGCATATCACCAATTAAATGAACTAACATCTTCAGATAAAAAACTTTATCACTTTTTGATGCTTTTTTATCTTTTAAGACTTCAAAACATTTTTTAATACCGATAACAATATCACCTTTCTCACTTGGTTTAGACTCTAAATAAGTCATGTGAAAGTCAACATTTGCATAGTGCCAAGGCTTAAATTTATCAAATTTATTATTACTTTTAATCTCATCAGCATAAGTAGAGATTACAGCTAGACTTTGTCCATCAAGTAACTTTGAGATTTTTCGTTTTGCCCTTTTAGTCAAATATTGCTCTGCAACTTCTCCTACAACACGGTGACCATTCTGTCCCCAATCATGATAATTTAAATGCGGATTTGCAAACACTGAAAAATTTAAAACTAATGACAATAAGATTAACTTCATGAGTATTTTTTTACAAATATAAGTTGTGTAGCTTTACCTTAATATTAATTTTACAAACCAAACGAAATAATATGAGAGTCACCATTATACTTTTTTTCCTTTTATCAACAAATGTTCATTTCTGCCAAGAGGTGAAAGAAATAGAAATTGATTCCATCATCAAAGGTGAGTTAACCCTTGTAAACTCGAAAAATAGCAATCCTTTAGTTATTTTAACTCAAGGCTCAGGGCCAACCGATCGAAACGGAAATCAAGGCATGATGATGAGCAATCACAGTAAATTACTGACTGATAGTTTAAAAAATCGTGGAATTAATAGCTTTCGATATGATAAAAGAACAATACATTATATAAACCGCAAAAGTATACCGAATAACATAAAATTTAATGATTTTGTTTTAGACTTAGTAAAAGTCATCAGGTACTTTAAAAAGAATGGTTTTACAAATATTCACTTAATTGGTCACAGTCAAGGTTCCTTAGTAAGTCTTAAAGCAGCTGATATTGAGCCTGTTAAATCTATTATTTCAATTGCTGGAACAGCAAGAACAATCGATTTGGTTTTAACTGAACAAATTACAGCACAATACCCAAGTTTAAAGTCATCACTAAAGAAAAGTTTTAAAGAGCTCAGAGAAAAAGACACTATAGTTAATGTCAATCCATTCTTAAAATCAATTTTTTTACCTCAAAACCAAAAGTTCATAAATAGTTGGGTTAAAATTAATCCTGCAGAAGTTTTGAAAAAGTTAGATGAAACTCCTATTTTAGTTATTCACGGCACAAAAGATATTCAAGTACCGATTGAAGATGCTAAAAAAATTGACAGTATAGCAAATCATTCAAAATTAATTGAAATTAAAAATATGAACCACGTATTTAGAATAATTGAAGGGGATCGAAATGAAAACTTAGCTTCATATTCTAATCCAAAACAACCGATTTCTTCTGAAATGATAAAAGCAATTTCAACTTTTGTTACGCAATAATTTATGGACGTAAAATTAATTTTTAGTGATATTGATGGTACTTTATTAAACAATAAACGAGAGATTTCTACTGAAACTAAAGCCGCTGTCAATCGCATAAATCATTTGCCCTTCATTTTAATTTCATCACGAATGCCATCTGCAATAATCCATTTACAAAAAGATTTAAATATTGAAGACTTACCAATAATTGCTTACAATGGTGGATTAATTCTAGACTCTAATACAGTCCTAGAATCAACTGAAATCAGTTTTAAAATTACACAAGAAATTGTAAAAATCAATCAAAACAAAACCCATTTAAGCCTATATCATCACAACAATTGGTTTGTACCAGAACACGATCACTGGACAAAACGTGAAATAAACAATACTAAAGTCCAACCAAAGGTTCAAAGCTACACAGAAAGTTTAAGCTTTTTAGAAAAAAATAACTTTGGAACACACAAAATCATGTGTATGGGCGAAGAAGTTAATATCAATAATCTTTATAATTCGCTTTACACCAGGTTTTCAAATCAAATTCACTTATATCGTTCTAAACCAACTTATATTGAAATTGCACCAAAACAAATTTCAAAATTAAGCGCTATAAAGCTTCTTATCAATCAGGTCTTTAGTAATTTAAATATTAAACAATGCTTAGCATTTGGAGATAATTACAATGATATTGAAATGCTTGATGGCGTTGGTTATGGCGTTGCAGTTAATAATGCTAAGCCAGAAGTTAAAAAAATTGCTCAACACATTACTTTAGACGCTAAACAACATGGCGTTGCTCATTTTTTAAATAATTTCTTTAATTAATTATATGGATAAACAAACAACTTTTTTTAATAATGATGCGATTGTTCTAGGTATTTTAATGCTTAGTATTGCTGCTATTTTTTATACAGCAAGTCGAAAACAAGGCTTTTGGAATAAGTTTTATAAGGTTGTACCTGCCTTATTAATGTGTTATCTTTTACCTGCAATATTTAATTCTTTAGGTATAATAGATGATTCTACATCTAAACTTTACCATGTGGCAAGTCGATATTTTTTACCGGCTTCATTGGTATTAATGACTTTAAGCATCGATTTAAAGGCTATTAAAAATTTAGGGCCAAAAGCTTTAATTATGTTTTTTACTGGTACAGTTGGTATTGTAATTGGCGGACCCATAGCCATTTTAATCATTTCTACATTTTCACCTGAAACAGTTGGCGGAAATGGTTTTGATGCTATTTGGAGAGGATTATCTACCTTGGCCGGAAGCTGGATTGGTGGCGGTGCTAATCAAGCTGCAATGCTCGAAATTTTTAAATATAACCCTGATAAATATGGAGGCATGGTTTTGGTAGATATTATTGTTGCCAATCTCTGGATGGCCATCATTTTACTAGGTATAGGCCGTAAAAATCAAATTGATAATTGGCTAAAAGCCGATACTTCAGCAATTGAAAGTTTAAAACAAAAAGTTATTAAATTTAGCGATAGTGTTTCTAAAAAACCAGACTTAAAGGATTACATGATAATGCTTGGGCTTGCTTTTGGCGCTGTTGGATTAGCACATTGGGGAGCAGATTTTATATCAGGATTTTTAAGCTCTAACTTTGAAGCTTTTAATGACAAATCATCTTCACTTGCCTCATTCACATCAAAATTTTTCTGGATGATCACTATTGCAACAGCCGTAGGCGTTGCCTTGTCATTTACCAAAGCAAAAAATTATGAAGGCGCTGGTGCAAGCAAACTCGGCAGTGTTTTTATTTATTTCTTAGTGGCTACTATAGGTATGAAAATGGATTTAGGAATGGTTTTCGAAAATCCTGGACTAATACTTATAGGTTTAGTCTGGATGTCTATTCACGCTGGCTTACTCATCTTAGTCGCCAAATTAATTAAAGCACCTTACTTCTTTTTAGCAGTTGGCAGCCAAGCTAATGTTGGCGGCGCAGCTTCAGCACCTGTTGTAGCAAGTGCGTTTCATCCATCTCTTGCTAGTGTTGGCGTCTTACTTGCTGTATTTGGTTATGTTGTAGGAACTTATGCTGCTCTTGCTTGTACTTTTTTAATGGAAACTGCTTCAAAATTTTAATTTAAAACAAATGAAAAAAATCACGATTACTTTAATGGCCTGCATCGGAATTTTATCCTGCACAAACCAAGAAAATCAACTTCATGTTAATGGTAAAATTGAAGGCTTAAAAAAAGGGACACTATATCTTCAGTCATTCCAAGATTCAAGCTTTAATAATCTTGACTCAATAATATTGAAAGGTTCAGGTGAGTTTGATTTAAATGGACAAATTTCAGAACCTCAAATTTTAGCTTTAAAACTGAACGATAAAAGCAAAGATGAAGATTTTAAACGCTTGTATTTTTTTGGAGACCCGAATGAAGCCTATACAGTTAATACAACTTTAGATGGCTTTATTGTCAATCAAAAAATTTTAACAAATTCTAAAAACCAGCAAAAACTAGAAGAGTTTAATGCTATATTTAAAAAATTTAACGATGCAAACTTAGACCTTATTGCCAAAAGCTTTGAAGAAAAAAACAGCAAAACATTAGACATTAAAAAACAAGATAGTCTTCAAAAAAGCTACAATAATTTATTAAAACGTAAATATCTTTACACTGTAAATTTTGCTATTAACAATAAAGACTTAGAAGTTGCTCCTTATGTGATGTTAGCTGAAGCTTATGATGCCAATATTGCCTATCTCGATACAGTTTATAAAAGCTTAAAACCTAAAATTCAAAAAAGCCTATATGGCCAACAACTAAAAGATTTAATAGATAATATAAAAAAAGCCGACTAAGTTTGTCGGCTTTTTTTATTTAATAAGATTGATTTTTATAGTTGATTTAATCGCTCAATAAACGTATTGAGTTTTTCTTCTATATCAGATTTAACAGTTTCTAAATGCTTCGCTCGATGCTCAACATCTTTGCGGTTTATTTCCGATATGAAATGATCAAAACTATCAATTATATCATCAATTAATTGCTCAGATTCAACCTTATCTTCTTTGTTATTAACTTGTTGATGAACTAAAATAGCGTCAATTACCTCACCGTAGGTATTATTCAAATCGTTTTTTAAGTCTCTTATACTTGCCATAAATATTTTTTTTGCAAAAGTAAGTCAAATTTACAAGCTAACCTCTAATAATTTGCAATTCGTACTATTTAGCTCTATTCCATCAACACAAGCTGGAACAAAAAGTGTTTCACCTTTGTTAATTCGATATAAAATAGAATTGTAAGTGAATTTAAAATGGCCTTCTACACACATTAAAACCACAAAATTTTTATGGTTTGAATAATTCAACAGATTTAAACCTTCCTTCAAGTTTAGAAAATTTGTTTTAAAATATTTACAATGCACGAGTTTTACAGGAACAGTTGAATTTTTATCATAATCTATTTTAAAATTATAATTGGTATTAAAATTAATGGCCTCTAAAGCTTCAGAAGTATGTAAATCACGCGAGTGGCCATTGCTATCTACTCTATTCCAATCGAAAATACGATAAGTAATATCAGAGGTTTGCTGTATTTCAGCTAAAACAACGCCTTTGCCAATAGCATGTACTAAACCTGGCTCAATAAAAAAAACGTCTCCAGCTTTAACAGGTATTTTTTGAAGATGCTCAACTAAAGTACCTTTTTTTACGGCTTCAATGTACTCTTGCTTAGAAAGTTTTTTGTTAAAATCTATGATAATAAAAGCATCTTGATCTGATGCCATGATGTACCACATTTCAGTTTTACCAAAAGAGTTATGCTTTTTCTTAGCTATACTATCATCTGGATGAAGCTGAACAGAAAGTGTTTGTTTTGCATCAATAAATTTAAAAAGTATAGGGAATGTTTTACCAAATCGGGATACACAATCTAATCCTAAAAATTCTTCAGCTGAAGTTTCAATAAAATTGTTGAGGCTTAAACCCTTAAATTGTTCTGGAAAATCTACTTCAGAAACATGACCTTCAACTTGTGACAATTCCCAACTTTCGCCTATTTGATTTGACTTAGATTGCTTATTATATTGATTAATTAACTTTTGACCACCCCAAATTTTTCCTTTCAAAATTGGTCTAAATTTTAGTGGCATCAACTGTGAAAACTTCATTCTAAATTTTTAATAACTTTTAAGGCTTTTTGCATGTGCTTAGAGGCGTCCAAGTTATTAAATTTATATACAAGTTGTCCATTTTTATTGAAAACAAAAGTTTCTCGACCTGGCACTAAGCCCAATAAACTCTTTTTTACACCAAATTTTTTACGGAGTTTTCCGCTAGGGTCTGATAAAAGAGTGAATGGCAAATTATGCTTTTTAGAAAATTTTTCATGAGAAGACTGATTATCGCTACTTACACCGATAACCTCGGCACCTAGCTCTTTAAAATCTTCATAACTATCTCTAAAATTACAAGCTTCTTTTGTGCATCCTGGCGTAAAGTTTTTAGGGTAAAAGTAAAGTACAAAAGCTTGCTTTCCTTTTAAGCTATCAATATTAAATTCATCACCGTTTTGGTCTTTTAGTTTAAAATCAGGTATAATATTACCTTTTTCAAGTGCCATAAATTTAAGCTTTATAGGTTACAAAATTTCTTGGGGTTTCGTAAAGAGTTACTTCTAAATCAAGTGATTGGTCTAAGTGTGGTCTTAGATTATTCCATATAACAACAGAGATATTTTCAGCAGTAGGATTAAGGTTCTTAAAAACATCAACTTGTTCATTTAAATTTTTATGATCAAATTGGTCCTCAACTTCTGTTTTAATCAAATCTTTTAAAACTTTCATATCAATAACATAGCCCGTTTCTGGATTTATTTCTCCAGTTACTGAAACTATTAGCTCGTAATTATGCCCATGAAAATGTGGATTATTACATTTACCAAAAACGGCTTCGTTTTTATCTTCACTCCAGTCTTTTCTGTATAAGCGGTGAGCGGCATTAAAATGTGCTTTTCTGTGAACAGTAACCTTAGCCATAGTATTTAGTTTTTAAGTTTCATTTGGTCGTAGTGTTTTTCAAAAATAATTTTAAACCATTCTGTATAATGATGTGGATTTTTTTGAATGTCAATTTTAATATCATCAAGTTCCATCCATTTCCAATCGTTAACTTCTTCAGGGTTAATATTAGGTGACTGATTATATCGACCTATTAAAATATAATCAAATTCATGTTCAGTTAAACCATTTTCAAATGGAGCCTTGTAAATAAAAGATATGGTTTCTTCTAATTCTGTAGTAAATCCCATTTCTTCTTGTAATCGTCGTTTACCAGCTTCAATATTAGTTTCACCTTGTTGTTGATGGCTACAGCAAGTGTTTGTCCATAATCCTGGTGTGTGATATTTTGTTAAAGCGCGCTGCTGAAGCATTAATTGGTTTTTATCGTTGTAAATAAATACAGAAAATGCGCGGTGAAGCAAAGCTTTTTCATGAGCTTCAATTTTTTCCATTAAACCGAGTTCATGGTCATTTTCATCGACGAGAATCACATATTTATTTGCTGAAATTTTAGTCATATTACAAGTATATCTACAAATAAAAAGCGCTTGAATTTAACAAGCGCTTATTTATGAATTATTTAGTAGTTTATGAAATCAAAATCTTGTTTTACCTTTTAAACCTACGGTAAAAGCACCTTTTATTCCAGCTTCTCTTACTTTAGCTTTGTAACGGTCTGCTTCTACTCTTGTTTCAAAAATGCCTGAATAATAGCGTTTATAACCGTCTGGATAAGTATAAAAATAAACATTTTGAAATTGAGGGAATTTTGGATTTTTCCCTGGTTGATAAGCTCCTATTTGTACTGTGTAAACTTCATTTGTTGAGTTTTCAAAGTCATAGCCAGAATTATTGAGTCCATTTTTTGGTAAAGATAATTGAGGCCTCTGATTTTGTTTGTTTAAAACCTTGCTGTAAACTTCTGCTCTTATAGATTCTGGAGTTTCATTTTCATTAAGAATAATAAATTCGGCACGCCGGTTTAAGGCGTGTTCGGCTTCGCTACAATTTACGCCATTAGAACAACGGTTAACTAATTGTGTTTCACCATAACCACGACCTGATATTCTCGTTGAATTGACACCTTTTGTCGTGATGTAAGCCATAGCAGATTTAGCACGTTTATCTGATAAGATTTTATTATAGGCATCACCAGCACGACTATCAGTATGAGAACGAATATCAATTTTCATTTTAGGATATTGCCTTAGTACAGCAATGACTTTTTGGAGTTCTACTTCAGCATCCGGTCTTATGTTAGCTTCATCAAGGTCGAAATAAATTGGGTCAAGTTGAAGTAAGTCTTTTAAATCATCACCCTTTGAGGCCTTTGTTACTCCTAGTTCGCTACCTTTATTTACTTCAAAGTTTTGATTTAATTCACCTTCGTAATTAGAACCTGTTTTTACTAAATCTTCAATTGTAGAGAAGCCATCTTTAGAAACACGAACAACATAACGTTTATCGCAATCTACATCAAATTTGTAATTACCTTGACTATCGGTTAATGTAGTTTCAATTAATTTTAAATTCTCATCAAACAACTCTACTTTAACCTCATTAATTCCCTCTTCGCTATTGGTGGTAGAAATGTAGCCACTTAAATATTGAGTACAGTTAGTTATAAGTTTATCGGTTTGGTTTAAAATATAAATATCATCTCCACCAACTCCACCATCGCGATTAGAAGCAAATAAACCTTGCTTAGTTTTAGTGTTTAAGTAAAGACTAAAATCATCTTTAGGACTATTGACTGGTCTACCTACATTAAACACATCGCCGTAAGTTCCATCTTTTTTAATAACGCTTACAAAAACATCGAGACCACCTAAACCAATATGACCGTTTGATGAAAAATACAATAAATTATCTTCATCTACATAAGGAAAGTTTTCCTTAAATTCAGTGTTAATTTTATCACCTAAGTTAATAGGTTTAGAATAGCTGCCATCAGAGTCTATATCTACGTAAAAAATGTCTGACATACCTTTCGTTCCTGGCATATCTGAAGCAAAATATAACTTGTTTTCCTCTGGATTTAAACATGGATGTGCAACTGAATATTCATCGCTATTAAATGGTAACTCTACAGGATCTGACCAAACACCATCTTGTTTAAGGGTTGACTTATAAAGCTTAAGATAATTGTAACCTTTAGCACTTTTACCAAACTTATTTTTTGTGAAATTATTTCTTGTAAAATAAATGGTTTTCCCATCTTTAGTAATAACAGCTGAAGACTCATGAAATTTTGAATTTAAAACATCTGGCAATCGAGTTACATTACCTGAGGGTTTTAAAGAGTCGTTTAAAGAGACTTTGTATAAATCTAGATAAGGCTCGTTATTCCACTCATGAATTCTTTGTACTGATGAGGCTTGTTTTCGGTTTGAAGCAAAAATCAGTAATGTATCATTAATCACTTTAGGAGCAAAATCAGATAGCTCAGAATTTATATTGATGGTATCTAAACTGAATTTACCTGATTGCATCTCTATCAGTTCTAAATAATTAGGCTCAACTTTTGTAGATGTTGAATCGTCAAAATACAAAGACTCATACTTTAAAATTAATGAATCGGCAATGGCATATTTTTGTTGGGACTTTAAGCTTTGTGCATATCTAAAAAGATAAGATTTATCTTGCTCTTTATTTAAATTAAATAGTTTAGAATACCATTTTTCAGCATTTTCTAAATCATTATTAAAATAATATGAATCTCCTAATTTTTTAAATAAATTTTCAGACTCAAACCCAGCATTGGCGACTTCTAGATAAATTTTTTGTGCATCTATAAATGCATAACTATCAAACATTTTATTAGCTTCTTCAAGTTTACTTTTTTGTGAAAAACCAGAAAACTGAAAAAGTAGCAGAATTATATATAAAAATTTTAGCTTCATAATTAAAAGAATCTTGGCGTATACATTTTTTTATACCGTTTAAATAATTCAAACCTTAAGAAAAACTCTATTGAGCCATCATTATAGTTTGAAATATCTGAAATCGAGGAGTCGTATGACAAACCTAACAAAATAGAATCTGACGCTTGAAAACCAAACAAACCACTAAAAGCACTATCAAAACGATAAGCTGTACCTAAGGTAAATTTATCATTAAACAAAAAGTTTGTAGAAACTTCTGCTAATAACGGTGAGCCACTTACATGCCTCAATAAAACAGATGGTTTAAATTTTATATTTTTATTAATATCTAAAACTACACCAGATGTAATATAGTAGTGTACACGATCACGGAGTTCAACATTTTCGTTAGTGCTTCCTTCAAAATGATTAGTTCTAAGTAAAGCCGGCGAGCTTATACCAACATAATATACATCATTGCTTAATAGTACTCCTAATCCAAATTGTGGTGAAATTTTATTTTCGATATTATTTGCAAATAGTGGATCAGTATTATCTTCAATATTAAGCTTATTGAAATCAACATTTAAAAGCCTAGCTCCTGCGTTTAAGCCAAATCGAATTTTAGCAAAGCGGGTTAATTGTATAGAATAACTATAAACTGCACTTAAATATGTATCAGATACAACACCAATTTTATCATTGACTATAGATAAACCCAAGCCCATTTGCTCATTTTTAAGCGGAGAATGAACTGTTAATGTTTGAGTTTGTGGAGCATCATCAAAACCTAACCACTGAGATCTATGCAAAAGTGTTGCGCTTAAAACGTCTCTTGACCCTGCATAAGCTGGATTAATTGACATGGTATTATACATATATTGTGTAAAATTAGGGTCTTGTTGAGCATTTGTACTTATTGCACAAATTAGCGAAACAAACAAGAATAATAGTTTTAAACTTATGTTATTTAATAGCTTATAAAACATTGATTAATTATTTAAGTATAAGTAACCTGTTTGCTTCTTTGTAGCGCCTTGGTTATTAACATACTGTAAAATATAAAAATAAATTCCTGAAGGTAGCAAATCACCCTTTTGTATTGTAATAGATCCTTCACTTTTACCTTCAAATCGAATTGAAGTATTATTGTATCCGTTAGAATTATAAACCTCATTACCTTGACGGTTAAAAATTTGAACCGAATTTTGTGGAAAATTCTCTATTCCTTGAATTTTAAAGAAATCATTTTTACCATTTCCATCAGCAGATACCGCATTGTAGATGATTAAACCATCATCAATTTCTTCAAAGGTAAAACCATCGTTCTCTGTAAATGTATTTATCGCTGGCGGTGCAAATGTTATGGTAGGGTCTGTCCCTTCTGTTTGGGTAAAGCCTGTAGGGAAGTCCACATCTGTTTCATCTATGTCTGAAATAATATTTCCTGCTGTAACCGTTGCTAACCAATTGCCTGATGCATCGGTTGTTACAGTTTGCTGATTACCAAAATCATCGGTGATTTCTACATCGATATTGGCTAAATCAGGTTCACCAGCATCTTGAGTGCCATTTCCATTGGTGTCTTCATATAAATGACCGTTTACTTCAGCTGTCACTGTTTCATCAGGCACAAAAAAACCATCTTCATCTGATAAAATAGTCTGATCTTGTAAAACTGTTGTTGTGGTTGGGTCTGTCCCTGCTGTTTGTATCGCTAGTGCTGGAAAATCAGGATCGGCTTCATCTATATCTGAAATCGCATCACCTATAGGCAATTCAATACTCCAATCGCCATTAACATCTGTCGTAACAATTGAAATATCACCATTAATATCTGTGATTTCTACATCAACATTAGCTAAGTCTGGTTCACCGGCATCTTGAGCGCCATTACCATTGGAATCTTCATATAAATGACCAGTTAAAATACCTAATTCTAGGACTGTTGGATCGGTAAAACCATCGTTCTCTGTAAATGTATTTATCGCTGGCGGTGCAAATGTTATGGTAGGGTCTGTCCCTTCTGTTTGGGTAAAGCCTGTAGGGAAGTCCACATCTGTTTCATCTATGTCTGAAATAATATTTCCTGCTGTAACCGTTGCTAACCAATTGCCTGATGCATCGGTTGTTACAGTTTGCTGATTACCAAAATCATCGGTGATTTCTACATCGATATTGGCTAAATCAGGTTCACCAGCATCTTGAGTGCCATTTCCATTGGTGTCTTCATATAAATGACCGTTTACTTCAGCTGTCACTGTTTCATCAGGCACAAAAAAACCATCTTCATCTGATAAAATAGTCTGATCTTGTAAAACTGTTGTTGTGGTTGGGTCTGTCCCTGCTGTTTGTATCGCTAGTGCTGGAAAATCAGGATCGGCTTCATCTATATCTGAAATCGCATCACCTATAGGCAATTCAATACTCCAATCGCCATTAACATCTGTCGTAACAATTGAAATATCACCATTAATATCTGTGATTTCTACATCAACATTAGCTAAGTCTGGTTCACCGGCATCTTGAGCGCCATTACCATTGGAATCTTCATATAAATGACCAGTTAAAAAACCAACTTCATCATCAGGAACTATAAACCCATCAATTTCGTTATAAGTCTCGCCACAAACCGCATCAAATGTAGTTGGATTAGTGCCTTCTAATTGAATTGCGCCACTAGGGAAATCAGGGTCAGCTTCTACAATTTCTATTGTAGTACTGCCTTGTGTCACGCGCACATCATATTCTCCATTGGCATCAGTGATTAAAGTGGTTTGAAAACCAGACGAAAAGGTCACCAACACATCTACACCAGGAATTCCAGATTCGGCAGCATCTTGTATACCATTACCGTTGTCGTCATTATAAACTACACCAAATACTTCTGCAGATTCAAAAAAACCATTTATATCGGTAATAGTTTGATCTGGTGCTAAGTTTAAGGTTGTCGGATTTGTCCCTTCAGTTTGAAATGCACATTCAGGAAAATCAGGATCAGTTACGTCAATTTCAAGTATCACATTTCCTGGCGGTAATTCAATCACATAATCACCATTAGCATCAGTTTCGACAACAGTAATATTTCCAAAAGTATCGGTTACGATGACATCTACATTTGGTAAATCTAATTCCGTTGCATTTTGAAATCCACTACCATTGGCATCTAAATATAAGTGACCAAATACGATTGATGGATTTGTATTTATAAAAAAACCGTCATTATCAGATAAAACACTTAGATTGGCTAGAACATTAGTCGTTGTTGGGTCTGTACCTTCAGTTTGAATGGCACTAAGAGGAAAATCAAGGTCAGATTGATCAATATCAGAAATTGCAGGACCAATTGGTAGTTCGATACTCCAATCTCCATTAGTATCTGTCTCTACAATTGAAACATCGCCATTAACATCGGTAATTTCAACATCTATATTAGCTAAGTCTGGTTCACCCGTGTCTTGAGTGCCATTTCCATTCGAATCTTCATATAAATGACCAGTTAAAATACCAACTTCATCATCAGGAACTATAAAACCATCAATTTCATTGTATGTCTCACCACAAACGGCATCAAATGTAGTCGGATTGGTACCTTCGGTTTGTACTGCTCCTGTCGGAAAATCAGCATCAGTCTCCACCACTTCTATCGTTGTGCTGCCTTGTGGAACGCGTACATCATATTCACCATTGGCATCAGTGATTAATGTCGTTTGAAATCCAGATGAAAAGGTCACCAACACATCTGAGCCAGGAATACCAGCTTCACCAGCATCTTGTGTACCATTACCATTAGCATCATTATAAACTACACCAAATACCTCAGATGACTCAAAGAAACCATCTATCTCTGAAATTGTTGTATTTACTATGATTGTTGATGTTGTTGGATTGGTCCCTTCTGTTTGAAATGCACATTCTGGAAAATCAGGGTCAGTCACATCTATTGTTGAAATTGCTGTACCAGCTGGCAAAACAACACTCCAATCTCCATTGGCATCGGTTTCAACTGTTTGAATGTTACCAAAGGCATCTTCAATAATTACATCTACATTAGGCAAATCAGGTTCGCCTGCGTTCTGAAAACTACTTCCGTTTACATCAAGATAAACATGTCCTTCTAAGGTGCCAAGCTCTTGAAAACCATCAATTTCATTGTATGTCTCACCACAAACGGCATCAAATGTAGTCGGATTGGTACCTTCGGTTTGTACTGCTCCTGTCGGAAAATCAGCATCAGTCTCCACCACTTCTATCGTTGTGCTGCCTTGTGGAACGCGTACATCATATTCACCATTGGCATCAGTGATTAATGTCGTTTGAAATCCAGATGAAAAGGTCACCAACACATCTGAGCCAGGAATACCAGCTTCACCAGCATCTTGTGTACCATTACCATTAGCATCATTATAAACTACACCAAATACCTCAGATGACTCAAAGAAACCATCTATCTCTGAAATTGTTGTATTTACTATGATTGTTGATGTTGTTGGATTGGTCCCTTCTGTTTGAAATGCACATTCTGGAAAATCAGGGTCAGTCACATCTATTGTTGAAATTGCTGTACCAGCTGGCAAAACAACACTCCAATCTCCATTGGCATCGGTTTCAACTGTTTGAATGTTACCAAAGGCATCTTCAATAATTACATCTACATTAGGCAAATCAGGTTCGCCTGCGTTCTGAAAACTACTTCCGTTTACATCAAGATAAACATGTCCTTCTAAGGTGCCAAGCTCTTGAAAACCATCAATTTCATTGTATGTCTCACCACAAACGGCATCAAATGTAGTCGGATTGGTACCTTCGGTTTGTACTGCTCCTGTCGGAAAATCAGCATCAGTCTCCACCACTTCTATCGTTGTGCTGCCTTGTGGAACGCGTACATCATATTCACCATTGGCATCAGTGATTAATGTCGTTTGAAATCCAGATGAAAAGGTCACCAACACATCTGCGCCAGGAATACCAGCTTCACCAGCATCTTGTGTACCATTACCATTAGCATCATTATAAACTACACCAAATACCTCTGATGACTCAAAGAAACCATCTATCTCTGAAATTGTTGTATTTACTATGATTGTTGATGTTGTTGGATTGGTCCCTTCTGTTTGAAATGCACATTCTGGAAAGTCAGGATCAGTAACATCTATTGTAACAGTTACATCGCCTCCAACAACTTGGGCAGACCACTCTCCATTAACATCTGTTTCAACAATTTGAATATTCCCAAATTGATCTTCTATAATTACATCTACATTTGGCAGGTTAGGCTCACCTGCATTCTGAAAACCACTACCGTTTAAATCATTATATAAAGAGCCTGAAATTTGCCCGACAAATGCATAACCATCTTTTCCAGTGTCAACAACTGTGTTCGCTACGACCGTAGCTGCACTCGGGTCTACACCTTCAGTTTGAAAAAAACCTGCTGGTAAATCTGTTGTATCAATAAACACGAGTGCCGATCCGGCAATAACATCAGCAACCCAATCACCGTTAGGATCTGTTTGTACCGTTTGCCCGTTATTGTTAGAATTAATGATTAAGACATCAACATTTTCTATTCCGGGCTCGCCAGCATCTTGGGTTCCATTTCCATTTGTATCAGCATAAACACGACCTGTTAGCTGACCTGTTTCAGCCATCGGTTCTAAAACCAAATCGATAAAGTTTATGGCCTGATCGTTAACAACCTGCGCATTAGATGCAGGCATCGAAAAATAAATCAGCATCAATGTTAAAATCAGTGATTTAACTTTCATGAGATAGTTTTTTTCAACAATGTAATTGGTTAGATATCACATTATTAATTAGTGTACTAAAGTAATGTTTTTTTTTAACATCACATTAGATTAGAAAAATTAAATTTGCGGCATGAAATTTATTGAAGAAATTAGCAGAAGAAGAACATTTGGAATTATTTCTCATCCAGATGCAGGTAAAACAACTTTAACCGAAAAGCTACTATTATTTGGAGGTGCTATTCAAGAAGCTGGCGCTGTAAAATCTAATAAAATTAAAAAAGGAGCAACAAGTGACTTTATGGAAATTGAACGCCAAAGAGGAATTTCGGTGGCGACTTCCGTTTTAGGATTTGATTATAAAAACAATAAAATCAACATCTTAGATACACCAGGTCACAAAGATTTTGCTGAAGACACTTACCGAACTTTAACTGCTGTAGATAGCGTTATTGTTGTCATAGATGTTGCAAAAGGTGTTGAAGAACAAACCGAAAAATTGGTTGAAGTTTGCCGCATGCGTAATATTCCGATGCTTGTATTTATCAATAAACTTGACCGTGAAGGTAAAGACGCTTTCGAACTACTCGATGAAATAGAACAAAAACTCAATTTAACAGTTACACCCTTAAGCTTCCCTATTGGAATGGGTTACGATTTTAAAGGTATTTACAATATCTACGAACAAAATGTCAATTTATTTACTGGAGACCCTAAAAAAGATATTGAAGACACTATTGAAATTAAAGACCTCAACACCAACCAAATAGACCAACTGATTGGTAGTGATTCTGCCAATCAATTACGCGAAGAACTTGAATTAGCTCAAGGCGTGTATCCTGAGTTTAATCAAAATGACTATGTAAATGGCAAGCTCCAGCCCGTATTTTTTGGTTCTGCATTGCATAATTTTGGAGTTCGTGAATTACTTGATTGTTTTGTAGACATTGCTCCTCCACCAAGACCAAAAACAAGCGAAGAACGCGAGGTTAAACCTACTGAAGATAAGTTTACTGGTTTTGTATTTAAAATTCATGCTAATATGGATCCCAAACACCGTGACAGACTTGCCTTTGTTAAAATAGTTTCCGGAAAGTTCGAACGTAATAAACCTTATCTTCATGTTAGACTAGGCAAAAAATTAAAGTTTTCAAGTCCAAATGCCTTTTTTGCTGAGAAAAAAGCCATTGTCGACGAAATGTTCCCTGGCGATATTGTAGGCTTGCACGATACTGGTAATTTTAAAATTGGAGACACACTAACTGAAGGTGAACAAATACATTACAAAGGTATTCCAAGTTTTTCACCTGAGCATTTTCGATACATCAACAATGCAGACCCGATGAAATCTAAACAGCTCAACAAAGGCATCGAGCAACTTATGGATGAAGGTGTCGCGCAGTTATTTACGCTAGAAATGAATAATCGAAAAATTATTGGGACAGTTGGCGCACTTCAATACGAAGTAATTCAATATCGACTAGAGCATGAGTATGGCGCCAAGTGTTCTTATGAAAACATCAACGTGCACAAAGCCTGTTGGGTTGAAACTGAAGATGAAAAAAGCGAAGAATTTCAAGAATTTAAACGTGTTAAATCAAAATATTTAGCCCACGACAAGCAAGGCCAATTGGTCTTTTTAGCAGATTCGGCTTTTTCTTTACAAATGACTGAGCAAAAATACCCGAGTATAAAATTTCACATCACATCTGAATTTTAAAAGCTAGGCTTTCTGGAGCTAAGAACCTGCTTTCCGTTTCAATTCCGCAGTGTTCAGCAAGTAAAACATCTACGCCACAAAAGCTTCATCTAGTCGCTTAGTGGCTTCTGTTTTTCTAGCTTCAAACTTTACGGGATTTACACTTCAATCAGGGCTAAAACCTAATTGAACTTAAAATAGTCTTACCATCATTAAAATTAAGATTATCTTCTAAACACTAATCAAGGTATCCCATTTTCTTCATCCAGTCATCATTATACATTTTACCAACATAACGACTGCCATGGTCATGAAATAAAACCACCACCACATCGTCTTTTTTGAAATGCTCTTTTAGTTGTAATAAGCCTTTAACAGCTGCACCGGCAGAATTTCCTAAAAACATACCTTCTTCTTTAGCTAATTTTTGCGTGTATACAGCAGCATCTTTATCAGTCACTTTAGTAAAGCCATCAATAACTTCAAAACGTACATTTTTAGGCAAAATATCTTCACCAATACCTTCAGTTACATAAGAATAGATTTCATTTTCATCAAAAATACCTGTTTCATGATATTTTTTAAAGACAGAACCATAAGTATCTATTCCCCAAACCTTCACATTTGGGTTTTGTAGTTTTAAATAACTTCCAACGCCAGAAATGGTACCACCTGTACCAACGCCAACCACAAAATGAGTTACTTTACCATCGGTTTGTTTCCAAATTTCTGGACCTGTTGTTAGGTAATGCGCTTTACAATTAGATGGGTTATCGTATTGGTTAACATACCATGAATTTGGCGTTTCTTCGGCTAGGCGCGCAGAAGTTGAATAATAAGAACGTGGATCGTCAGGTGCTACATCAGTTGGGCAAACGTGTACTTCACAACCAACGGCTCGTAAAATATCCATTTTCTCTTTACTTTGTTTATCACTTAATACACAAATAACTTTATAACCTTTTACAATAGCAACCAAAGCTAAACCCATGCCGGTATTACCAGAGGTACCTTCTATAATTGTTCCGCCAGGCTTTAAGCGTCCATCAGACTCTGCATCTTCAATCATCTGCAAAGCCATACGGTCTTTAACTGAATTTCCTGGATTAAAAGTTTCGTATTTAGCTAACACCAAAGCATCAATTTCATCTACAATAGAATTCATTTTAACCAATGGTGTGTTACCAATTGTTTCAATAATATTATTTGCGTAATTCATAGTCATTATTTACAACTGCAAACTTAAAAATATTCGTTTAGTAAAATGATTTTATTTTAAAAATGCTTAATCAAACTTCAAAGCTTTAACAGGAGAAATTTTAGCAACAATATAGGTTGGTAAAATCAACATCAGCAAACACAAGAATAAAGTTCCTAAATTAACCCCTAAAATATATGAAAGCTTGAGTTTAACAGGCACGTTGGTTACATAATATGAGCTAGCATCAAGCGGCATTAATTGAAAATGTTGTTGTAACAATAGTAAACCAATGCCAATAATATTTCCGATCACCAAACCTTTAAGCATAATAAAAACAGCATTATATAAAAACACCTTTCTAATCGTCCAATTACTTGCGCCGATAGCTTTAAAAACGCCTATCATTTGGCGACGTTCTAAAATAAGTACAAGTAAAGCTGTAATCATGTTTATACCGGCAACCAATACCATGATAATGAGTATAATTAAAGTATTAATATCAAATAGCTTTAACCATTCAAATATAGATGGATACATGGCTTTAATTGATTTAGCGTTTAAAAAAGAGCCGATTGATTCATAAATTTTAACAGCCACCTTGTCTATGTTCGAAAAGTCATCTATAAAGACTTCAAACTGACCAATTTGGTAATCTTCCCAATTATTAAGTCGTTGTATTTGTCTTAAATCACCGATTACATAAGTCTTATCGAAGTCTTGAAAACCTGAATTATATAGACCTACAATTTCGAAACCGACTGGTCTTGGTAATTGTTTAGAACTATCTTGGCGCATAAAATACATCACTAAGCGGTCTGAGACCTTCAACTGTAAACGATGAGCCAAATGCTCAGAAATCATGATCTCATCACTTGCTCTATTGGATTTCAAATTTGGAAAATGGCCTTCAATAATAAAATCTTCAAACCCATCTAAATTAAATAATGAGTCGACACCTTTTAAAACAACGCCTTCAAAGTCAGTTTCGGTTCTTATAATTCCCCATTTTGTTGCTGTAGCTTGTATATGGGAAACTTCGGGTACTTCATTAAATTCAGGGTAAAAATTTTGTCGGCGATCTATTGGCGTTAGATTTTCTTTAGAGACATTGCTTGTAAAACTCGTGATTACGACATGCCCATTAAAGGCCGCAATTTTTTCACGAATTTTTGTTTGTAAGCCTAAACTTGTACCAAAAGCAATTAGCATCACAATAATACCAAGGGCAATTGCCGTAATCGCAATTTTAATAATTGGTCCTGAAACACTACTTTTATAGTCGCTTTTAATTTGAAGACGTTTCGAAACAAAATAAGGAAAATTCAATGCAATATCGTTTTAAACAGCTGCTCAAAAATACCATTTTATTTTTGGTCTTGACCATAACTTCTTGCCAAGCTCAAACTTCAACAAAACAATCAGCCCAAACACCGATTTTAGGCGCAGAACAAATTGAAAATTATTTACCGATTATTAAAGGTAAAAACTTGGCGATTGTTGGTAACCAAACCTCTGTTATTCCTCATAAAAACGGCTACACTCACCTCGTCGACACTTTACTTAGTTACAATCAAAATATCTTAAAAGTATTTGCACCCGAGCATGGTTTTAGAGGTCAGGCTGACGCTGGTGAAAAAGTTAATAACAGTCGAGATGCTAAAACTGGCTTACCCATTATTTCGTTATATGGTCATCATAAAAAACCAACGCCAGAAGACCTTGCTGATGTAGACATGGTTATTTTTGATATTCAGGATGTTGGAGCAAGGTTCTATACTTATATTTCTACCCTGCATTATGTTATGGAAGCTTGTGCTGAGCAAGCTATACCATTACTTATACTTGATCGCCCCAACCCAAATGGCCATTATATTGACGGCCCTATTTTAGAACATCAATTTAAAAGTTTTGTAGGTATGCATCCTGTGCCTGTAGTTCATGGCTTAAGCATTGCTGAATATGCACAAATGATTAATGGTGAAGGTTGGCTAAACAATGGCATTAAAGCTAAATTAGAGCTCGTTAAATTGAAGCATTACAACAAAGCTGAAATTTACGAAGTCCCTATTAATCCTTCACCTAATTTACCAAACGCAAAAGCTATTAATTTATATCCAAGCTTATGTTTTTTCGAAGGCACTACCGTTAATGCTGGCCGCGGTACCAATCTGCAATTTCAAATTTACGGATCGCCTTTTTTAAAACAAGAAACTTATACATTTAACTTTACACCACAACCCAACAAGGGCGCAAAACACCCAAAACACGAGGCTAAACTTTGCTTTGGTGAAAACTTAAGCACAAGCCCACAATTAGCTGAACTCAATTTAAAGTGGCTTATTAAAGCATACAAGAACACTAAAAATCAAGATGATTTTTTTAATTCCTTTTTTAACAAACTCGCTGGTAACGCAAGTTTACAAGAACAAATCAAGGCAGGTAAAACTGCCGATGAAATTAAACAATCTTGGCAAAAAGGTTTAATTGAATACCAAAAAAAGATTGAACCTTACTTGTTGTATCAATAATAAACTTTAATAAGCATAAGGACATGCGCTACAGATGAGAAGCACTTAGAGAACTAAGCGTCTATTAATTGACCATTCAATTCTACTTGATAATTAATTTCAACACTTGTCTCGAGCATTTTAGAGACACTACAGTAAGAATCAAATGAAAGTTTAACTGCTCTTAAGGCTTTATTTTCAGGAATATCGCCTTCAATTTTAACCAGTAAATCAATGCTTTCAAACACTTTTGGTACGGTATCTTTTCTATGACCTTCAACTTCAACTTGTAAGTCATTTATGGTAAGTTGCTGCTTTTCGAGAATATGTACTATATCTATACTACTACAGCCAGCAATGCTCATCAAAATTAATTCCATTGGGCTAGCCGCTTGTGGGTTATCCGCTGTAGAATTATACAGATCTATTTCATGTCCTAAGCTGTTTTTGGCCTTAAAATGAACGTTTGAATTGGCTTGTTTATTGAGTTGTATCTTCATTTTAATTTTTGTTGCAAATTACGTGAAAATACAGTAGTTAACATCCTAAATATACGTTAAGCCGCATTTCTGTAGTAATAAATTTTTATATTTGCATCGAGGAAAGATTTGAACTGCTTGCAACCTCTAAAAATGCTAAACTCAGTACGCTTTTAGATGTGCCATCAGTTGTTTTGTCTCTCCTTTTCTTTAAAAAACAAATTGTTATGGCTTATTTATTTACCTCAGAAAGTGTTTCAGAAGGACATCCCGATAAAATTGCAGACCAAATTAGCGATGCGCTACTTGATTATTTTTTAGCGTTTGACGAAAACTCGAAAGTGGCTTGTGAAACTTTAGTAACTACAGGTCAGGTTGTTTTGGCTGGCGAAGTACGCAGTAATACTTATCTTGATGTGCAACAAGTGGCGCGTGATGTTATTAACGATATTGGCTACACCAAAGGCGACTATAAATTTAGTGGCGATTCTTGCGGTGTCATTTCGTTAATTCATGAACAATCCCAAGAGATTTATCAAGGTGTTGATAAAACTGACAAAGAAAACCAAGGTGCAGGCGACCAAGGTATGATGTTTGGCTACGCGACCAACGAAACCGAAAGCTACATGCCTTTGGCATTGGACATTTCACATAAAATTTTAATCGAATTAGCAAAATTACGCCGTGAGGCTAAAGAGCTAACTTATTTACGGCCAGATGCTAAAGCGCAAGTAACCATTGAGTACAGCGATGATCATAAACCTATGCGAATTGACACGATTGTGATTTCTACTCAGCACGACCAATTTGATACCGATGATTCTAAAATGCTGGAACAGATTAAAACTGATATGCAAAAGGTGTTGATGCCACGAGTGAAAGCTTTGTTTAATGAAGAAATTCAAGCTTTATTTAATGATGAAATCACTTACCATATTAACCCAACCGGCAAATTTGTCATTGGTGGACCACATGGCGACTCTGGTTTAACTGGACGTAAAATTATAGTTGACACTTATGGTGGCAAAGGCGCACATGGTGGTGGCGCTTTTTCAGGTAAAGATCCTAGCAAAGTAGACCGATCGGCCGCTTATGCATCCCGACACATTGCTAAAAATATGGTAGCTGCAGGTATTGCCGATGAAGTTTTAGTTCAAGTTTCTTATGCCATAGGTGTGAGCAAACCAACTTCAATTACCGTTAATACCACCAATAAACATATTGACTTAACTGATGGTGAAATTGCCAAAAAAATTAGTCAGATATTTGACATGCGCCCTGGTATGATCGAAAAACGACTTAAACTAAGAAACCCGATTTACAGAGAAACTTCAGCTTATGGCCACATGGGTAAAACGCCTAAAACTGAAACAAAAGTATATAAATCTAATTATTCAGGTGAAGTAAAAAAAGAAGTTGAGTTGTTTACTTGGGAAAAACTGGATTACGTTGACCAATTAAAAGAAGCCTTTAATCTTTAAAGTTTAGATGAGCTGAAGTATTTAAAACATTTTATACTTAGAACAAATATTGATTTGAACTTGTTGTAACCTATTGACTGATAAGTTTAAAACAGGTAATAACTGGTTTTAAAGAAGTATTTTAAATTCAATAAACTTATTTTTTAATGTACATTAAATTATAAGTCGCACCTATTCAAATATAAATGTGATAGGTTTTGGTAACTACTCGCGCACAAACTAACATTTTTTAGTTTGGTTTAGCATAATTAAATTAACTCTTAAAGTTTATAACTAATACTCAATAACAACGTACGTGGTTGTATAAAAGTTCTACGGTCTATAGCCGTAAATTCTGACAGCGAATTTTCACGTCTAAAATCGATATTAAACAAATTTGTAGCACTGACCTCAAATGCCCAAGGTGACGACTCTTTATTGTAGTATAAGGAAGCATCAGCGAGCTCGAAACGGTTGCTATTATTAGTGGTGTTGTTTTTAAAGTAGGTGTAGTTATAATTGAAATTGAAAATAAAATCGGTCCAAAAATCATATTCAAGTTCAAGATCTGGTGACCAGCGTGTAAATTTGTTTGTGAGGTTAGTAGAATTTAATTCACTAAAACTATGCCGCATATTAAGCGTCAAGTTAGGTAAATCATCAAAACGAGTTCGAACCCGTACATTATAGGCGTATGAATTAGATTGATAGTCGATGACTGATTGATTAATGATCCTGGAGTAATTAGACCAATTAGCGTTACCACTTAGGCTGAAACTAAAGTCAGGAATACGCTTGGTTATGTTTCCAGATAATAAAAAACGTTCTTCTGGCAAGTCGGTAAAAATACTCGTCACCACTTGGTCGATGCCTTCAATTTCAGTTTGGTTTCTAATACTCGATTCACGGTAATTATAATTAGCGCTTAAGCTATAATTAAGCCCTTTAAACAAGCTAAAACTCGAATAAAACAAGCGTAAATCGTTATAAATTTGATTCTCTAAATTAGCGTTACCTTGGTAAAGCTGATTAAAATTTGTGAGCCTTAAGCGATTGGCAAAATTATTTACATTACTGAAGTTAGAACGTCTATTGTACTCAAGCTTCAGTTTTTCTGAATTATTAAATTCATATTCTACAAAAAGCTCTGGCAACCATACGCCTTGAGTTGTATTGGCAATTTCGGTTTGGTATTGTTGCGCTTTCCAATCGAACAGTTGATAAATAATTCCTGGACGTAAAACCAACTTCCCGATTTGGGTTTTATACTGAAAACCGGCATAAGGCGTGCTTAAACTGAAGTCTAATCGGTTATTGAAGTTGGCATTTTGAAAACTTTGCCGACTGCCATTGTTTAAAATTTGCTCGTCTAAGGTATTGTAATCTGACTGGAATAGACGAAAACCCGCTTTAGGGTATATGTGATGAAAATCGGCCAACACCCAATAATGTTTAGCGTTTAATTTTACTGAATTTAAGCGATTATAGACATTTTGATTAAGGTTGTAAGTTTCATCTTCATTAATTAGCGGAATTAAATCGCTAAAAATAGCTTGATTAAAATCCCATAAACGATTGGTGTTTTGCTCTTTATGGCTTAAAGTAGCTTCTACTTTTGTGGTGTGTTTATATGAAAATTGCTTGTTAAGGTTAAACACCTGAGAAACTTCAACTTGGTCGGGTTTTGCTAAAGTATTTACAAACTCAGTACTATTATTGATGGTAGAGTTCAAATTGGTTAATTGGTCACCTTCATTATATTTCACTGTGGTATTAGCGCGTAAATCGATGGTATTAATATCACTGTATCGCAATTTAATTTTGTTAATGCTAAAGAGCAAACGTTGTTGCGTAGTGAGGTCTCTAAACTCGTTGGCTTGATTACCGGTTTGGTAGGCAATATCTTGCTGATTAAGCTGGTCTTGCTTGCTTTTGTTAAAAATACTGTAAGCATCGAGATTGGTTTTAGGACCTAGACGTTGTGAAATACTTCCTGCCACAAAATCGTTTTTATTGTAAACGAAATCTGTATTTTGAAGAAATTGTGCAAAATCGTCTCGGTATAAACTAAAATAAGCCGATTGATCTTCTAGGCTTAGACCAAGACCGCCTTCAAAATCGATATAATCTTTAACAGTGAACGATTTTTGCCCGATGTTATTAACATCAGCAATGAGATTAATAGCGGTGTTTGGGCTATAATAAAAGAGTTTAGGATGAAACAAAAAGCGGTCTTCTACACCACCACCAGCTTGAATATCGCCAAAAGCAAACTTTTTTTTACCCTCTTTAAGTTTTATGTTTAAGGCCAGTTGGTCGCTATCTTCCAGGCCTTTTAAAAAGGCTACATCGCTGTAATTATCTAGAGCTTCAACCTCATCGACGGCATCGGCAGGTATGTTGTTGACGCCTAATTTTTCATCACCCGTAAAAAAGGTTTTACCATCTACCATAAGTTTGGTGACAGGTTTTCCGTTAACGGTAACATTACCAGCCTTATCGACCTCAAGGCCTGGCAATTTTTTTAAAATATCACGCAATTTACGTTCTTCGCCGGTTTTAAATTGGTCGGTGCGGTAGGTAATGGTATCTTCTTTAACCACGACAGCCATTTCTTGTTGGATAATGACTTCTTCTAAGCTGGTAGTGCTAGGCTGCATTTGGTAGTTTTTTTGAAGATCGGCTGAAAGTTGAATGGTATCGTTAATTTTTTTAAAGCCCAAATGGGTAATCTCGATTAAATAAGATGTGCTATCGGCTAAGTTGAGTTTATATTGGCCTTTGGTACTGCTAATACTAAAGGTTATAGGCGCATCAGGATTATTTAAAGGAGAAGCTATTACGTTAGTATTGGGTAAAGCTTGTTGTAAACTATCGGTAATTTGACCTGTGAGTTGGTGGGATTGGGCAGAAGTAATTGTTGTAGTCAAAAACAAAACAATTATTAGAAAGAACACATTTTTCATTTATATAATTTATCGGTGTAAGGATTGGCTTAAGTATTCCTTTCTAGTAATACTCTTATTGACATTAGGAAGTTCTATTTTATGATTTTTGTTATAAAAATCTATTGAAGTAGCGTAAAACTTGATACCGCGTTCTTCAACTTGCAGTACTAAGCCTGGAAGCCCAACATAATCTTTTGGGCCAAAACTAAAAGGTAATTCTTTAGTGAACCAAGCTACAACGCTTATAGAACTACCATTATCTAATTGCTTATTTGTTTTTGCTTTTATGCAATTGTAACCTAGTATATTTTTTGTTTTATTATCGATTTCCCATTTTGGAAGATTTGATTTTATAATATATTTTTTGTTTCTAAATTTAAAAGTCCTCAACCTTAATTTGTTATTAATTAATGTAAAAAATCGCCCATCAGCATCAGAAAAACCAGCAATATCAATGTAATCGATAGAATTATCTATCGCCATCATTTCTTTCCTTTTAAAAACTGAACTGTTTTTATTAAATTTTAGTTCATAACTAATATGTGGCATTTGGCGCTTCATATTTTCTACAGTTTGTAACATCATTTTTTTGATATCATCATTTTTGATTTTTGTTGTATCTATTGTTTGAGAAATAATCTCAGACTTATATGTAATACAACCAGATGTTTGAGCTGTTAGACTAAAGCTTGTAAAGATTATAATTAACAGATATCTCATATTTTTAATTATTTATATTTAAATTATTAAGCCCATCATATAAAATTATGATGGGCTTAGTTACTAACTATCTAGCTTCAGTTAATGTAGCCTCTGTTCCAGTTTGACCAGCATGAGATGTACAACTTTCATAAGCCTCATCTGCTTTTCCTGCAGCATAGCGATCTGTAAAACCTTGCCTTGTCCAAGAATCATGAACATCCATTGCAAGTTGAACACAATCAGTTTCAGATCTAAACATTGATGTATTACTACTATTAAAACTACTTAAACTTAAGGTCATCGCACTTAAAGCGATGATAGAACATACTTTTTTCATTTGCATCATTTGGTGTAGTTAAGTATACTTATAAACTTCAATTAACTGTAAATACTACATCTTATCTCTGTAATTTTCTTGAATAGCTTTTATTAACGCCTCGTAAGTTGTTAACGATTGATTTTTTCTTAATTGTATTACTTGAACTGTTTCATCAGTTTGCTCGATTTTTGCTGCTTTAATTTGTGCCGTTCTATGCTTTAATTCAAGAACAGCTCCAGGTAGATCTCCAAAAACACTTGGGCTCGCTTTGAAATTTAATTCAGGGCTAAACCAAACAAAATCGGGTATAAAGACGTTTTTATTAAATTGTTTTTTGGTTTTTAAATCCGGTACTGCCTTAAAGCATTTATAGCCTTCAATTATTTTAGTTTCTTTAGTGATTTGCCATGTTAAATACTTATCATTTATCACTTTAACCAGTTTGTCTGGATTAATTACGTTTTTGGCTAAACTTATGGCCTCATTATAATAGATAGGATAAATAGGACTCACCGCAACTTTGGTTAATAATACGTCATCAAACCTGAAGTTATCGCTTAACATTTGTTGGTTAAAACTTGCGTAATAGCGTTTACCGTCTGAAACAAGTATTAACCGTAAAGTTTTACTGATTTGTTGCTGTTTTTTAAGTCCCTCTTCAAAATATTGTTTTATGTATGCTTCTGTTTCCTCAGGATACTCAAGTTTATCAAATTTAAATTGATAAGTAATTTTATAGTTTTGTGCAAGACTTATATTTAAGCACAATAAACATAGAATAGACAGAAAGATTTTCATTGTTAAAAAATTGATAAGCCCACTAAAAAAAGTCTAGTAGGCTTAAGTTAATTATACTTTACTCACCTATGTTTGGTGCTGTAATTTGACCAGTTGAGTTGTCAAGGTTACAAGAACTTCTCCATCTACTCGACCTAATAAATGCCTGAGCTGGTGTAGCGCCTTGATAAATAGCGAAATCATAAATTCTAGAGGCCTCAGCTTCGCAATCTCTATCTTGTTCTACTGCGTTAAAGTTAAAGCTTATAAATGCTGTAATAATTAATAATGTTTTCATGGTTATCGTTTTATTTTTGATTTTATTTTTTTGTAATGGGCTTTCATAAGTTTTTTAAACTGCTTGTAATTAACTATTTTGTAAGTATCTAAAGGCTCAAATTCTAAATTGTTTGTCACCTCTTTTACCGAAATAGCACGAATTGTTGCTCTACTTGTTTTATATTCAAGTATAGCACCAGGTAAATCAGCAAATACGGCTGGTGAAGCCCTGAAATTAAGAACTGGAGCAAACCAAACTTCTTCAGGAATGTATCCATTAGTTATAGACCGGCCAAGACCTTTTTTAAGTTTAGGCCTAGCTTTATAGCACATTTTGCCCAAAATGATTTTTTGATCTTTAGTAATTTCCCAATCAAAATAAGCTTGAGACTTTGAAGCTACTACAAGACTATCTAAAATAATAGAATATCCATAAGCAGTTGAATTGTGATAATCTATTTTAGCAAATGCCGAAATATCTATCATAGCAATCTTTAAATCACCTTGTGTTAACCCATCGACTGGCATTAACCTATTAAAGCGCAATTGGTAAGAACCTTCTTGAGGCTTAGCTATAACCTTAATCTTAAGCGCATCTGACATTAAAGCATTTTTTTTATTAATTTTATTAATAAATGCTTGCTGTGCTGCACTCAGATTATTTTTACTATCACTAGCGCCTTTAAAGGGTTTTAAATCTGCCTTATAGATTAACTCATAGTTTTGGCTGCAGGTTATTTGAACAAAAGCTAAAACTAAAAAAATTACATAATACTTCATACTACCAGTATGGTGCAGCTGCTATAATCGCATTTAAAAAATCTGATCTACCTCCATCTTTTACGCAAGCAGCCCAATATTGACCTGCTTGATATTCAGCAATTCTAACACTTGCTCCGTTGGAAATTGCAAAGTCGTATAACTCATTGTAAGATTCATCACAATCTTCTTGAACTACAATTTGATTTGTCGTTTGAGTATTAAAACTACTTAAACTTAAGGTCATCGCACTTAAAGCGATGATAGATCATACTTTTTTCATGGTATTAAAATTTTTAAAAATTTAATGTCAGTTTATCATCATAACGGATGGTGTTTTCAGCACAAAGGCTGTAATGGGCATCATGAAAATTCTTATATTTGCAGTGCAAGCGAGATGTGATTTTTCATGTCTTAAACTGGCGGAGCGCTTTTCATCCCGAAAAGCGTTTCCTTTTTTAATAATTAGAAGAACTCATTTGGTTTTTATTTAACTATTTGACGTAAACCAAAAAAAAAAACAATATAAGCTTATTTTTAAATGTTAAATTTTGAATTGAATTCTATTCAAAATAAGTCCAATTAGTTACAACCTTTATAATTTATTAAGGCTTTTTGTGTTAGAATGATACTTTTATATGCTTTAGTTAGTGTTTTGGTTTAAACATTTTCTGTGCCTTCAATAGGGCTTAGTTTACCGCATAACTAAAAAACAAAGTCCTTTATAAAAGAGATATCATATAATTAAAAAACCAAATCATAAGATTTGGTTTTTTAACTTCAGTATTTTATTTGTTATTTTAACCGCGTAGTCGATCGACAAGCGAAGGTGAACCACAAGTTAGAGTCGATTTAGCTCCTGTTCTTGTCACCGAAAAGGTCTCGCCAGGTTTTATTTCTTTTGATAGCTCTAAAACTCTATCTACCGTACAACTTTTTGTAGGCAACCCTGAACAAGTAGTATATTCGGTTAATCCTTCTGGACATGACCTACTTTTTGATAAGTCTTCTGGTGGTGTATGTACCGTTTGCTTGACGGTAAATTTGTTATTGGTATAGCTTACAAGCCATTTAATATTTCCCACTTCTTCAGGCTTAGCATATAAATCCTTACTAAACATGTAGGCGTCTAACTTTATAAGAAGTTCATTAGTGAGCTCTTCTTTAGTTCCTTCAAACGTAAATTCTTCATTCATAAAATCAAACTCTAATTCTAAATCTAAAATTAGAGTTTCTTCAGATTCATTTAAATTGTCTTGAGTACAACTTGTAATAAGTAAGCCCATAAACAGAAACAATACTAATTTTAATTTAAAAACTTTCATCATTTAATTAATTATAAATTCAACATAATGGGGAATCATCTGTGCAAATGCACAGTAAAGTTCTAAAAACATTTCCATTTTTTAAAAAATGAATTATATAACGTGTTAAATAACAATAATAATAATAATAATTAAGTTAATAGGCGTAAAAACAAAAATTAACATTTAACTGCCTTTATTATAGATGCTTAGCTTAAGTTAAAAGTATTTTTTTCTTTAAACAAAATACGTTATCCCAACGAGTTATTAAAACAAGTATCTAACTTAATAAACGTTAAATAATTATAATTCTAAAACCTTCAACTGCTTGATCATGGCTAATTGATGAAGTCTAGAGATATTTCAGTAGTAACTTTAAAATCTAAAACTACGACTCAAACAATATCATACTTCAAAAAAATAGTTAGCTTATTTAAATTAAAAATCAATTCAGTTCATAAAACTTGTATAGGCCTTTCACATCAATTATATTTACGAAAACATTTTCGCTATGAAAAAATTCATGCTTTTAATAACTTTAATTATTGGTTTAATGGCTTGTCAAAATAAGCCTACATCAGATCAAACTACAAAAGAAAATCTAGATCAAAAGCAAACTCCTAAATCAGCTAAAAAAGCAGCTCAGACAGTTATCGACTCTATTGCTATGGCACATGGTATTTCAAAATGGGCGTCTGTTAAAAAAATTAAATATACATTTAACGTAGATCGTGATGATAATCATTTTGAGCGTTCTTGGACTTGGCAGCCACAAACGCATCAAGTAAACATGACCACTAAAGACACCACAATCACTTACAATCATAAAAAAGTAAGCGAAGCATTGAAGCCTATTGATCAAGCCTTTATTAACGATAAATATTGGTTGCTATTTCCTTTTCAATTGGTTTGGGACTCAGGCCTTTCTTTTAAGGATTTAGGAGCAACTAAGGCGCCAATCTCAGAGCAAAGCTACCGAACAATCGAGGTTAACTACAACGCCAGCAACGGCTATACACCAGGCGACACTTATGTAATTTATATTGACCAAAATTACCAATTAAAAGAATGGAGTTATATTCCTAACGGCAGCGAAACGCCAAGCCTATCAACTACTTGGGAAGATGATTTAGACTTAAATGGAATTAAAATTTCTAAAATGCATCAAAATCAAGACCAAAGCTTTCAACTTTACTTTACAGATATAAGCATCGATTAAATGAATTATAACACGACTGAAGCCTTTGCGCAAGAACTCGACCAAAAAGACCCTCTGAAGGAATTTAGAAAGGAATTTTTATTCCCTAAAAACCAAGATGACGAACCTCAACTTTACCTCTGTGGTAATTCGTTAGGTCTACAACCGCGACAAACCGCCAATTATATTCAGAAAGAACTACAAGATTGGGCAAATTATGGCGTAAATGGCCACACTGAAGCCGAACATGCCTGGATGCCTTACCACGAGTTCTTAAGCGAATCTATGGCCAAAATCGTAGGTGCCAAACCACATGAAGTTATTGTTATGAATACTCTAACGGTTAATTTGCATCTCATGATGGTTTCATTTTACGAGCCTCAAGAAAAGCGGAATAAAATTGTGATTGAAGCAGATGCTTTCCCTTCCGATAAATATGCTGTAGAGTCTCAACTGAAATTTCACAACATCGATCCTGCTGAAGGCCTCATACTCTGGAAACCAAGACCAGGCGAATATACTTGCCGCATGGAAGATTTAGAGCAATTACTTGAGACACACAAAGATGAAGTCGCCTTAGTTATGATTGGTAGCACTAACTACTATACTGGCCAAGCTTTTAATCTTAAAGCCATCACCAAACTCGGACATAAACATGGCGCCAAAGTGGGATTTGATTTAGCACATGGCGCAGGAAACATTCAACCCGATTTACACAACACCAATGCCGATTTTGCTGTTTGGTGTACTTATAAATATCTTAACTCTGGGCCTGGAAGTTTAGGCGGTTGTTTTGTACACGAGCGTCACGCTAATTCACCTAAACTTAAACGTTTTGTGGGTTGGTGGGGACACGACAAAAGCACCAGATTTAATATGAGAAAAGATTTTAAACCAATACCAGGTGCCGAAGGTTGGCAACTCAGCAATCCTCCTATTCTATCAATGGCAGCTATTCGTGCATCTCTAGATGTCTTTGAGCGCGCAGGATTTGATAATTTACGTCAAAAATCAAAACAACTCACCAGCTATTTAGCCTTTTTGGTTGAGCAACTTAACAATCCTAACATTAAGATTATCACACCTAGTCATCCCGATGAACGTGGTTGCCAACTCTCGTTTCAAATAAAAGGCGCCAATAAGTCGGTTTTTAATGCTTTAAGTAAAGCCAATGTAGTTGCCGACTGGCGAGAACCTGATGTCATTAGAATTGCTCCTACGCCATTATACAACTCTTATACAGATGTTTACAACTTTATACAACGCTTAAAACAAGTTTTAGCATGAGTAAAACAGATAACATTTTAATTATTGGTGCTGGACTTTGCGGCTCGATGTTAGCCTTGCGCTTGGCACAGCACGATTACAATATTACCTTAGTTGAAAAGCGCCCAGACTTACGCCAAGCTAAACTTTCGGCGGGTCGCTCTATAAACCTTGCCTTTTCGAACCGTGGCCTTAAAGCCTTTAAACGGGTTGGCCTTGAAGATCGAGTAAAAGAGCTTTGTATACCGATGCATGGCAGAATGCTTCATGATCCAGATAGCAATACCAAACTGTCTAAATACAGCGGTCGCGATGGCGAATATATTAACTCTATTTCTCGACCAGGACTTAATGCTTTATTGCTAGACGAACTTGAAAATTATCCTAATGTCAATATAAAGTTCGAAATGGCATGTCAAGAAGTAAACCTTGAACAAACCACTGCAGAATTTGAGTTAGCTGATGGTTCTAAACAAAGCCTACAAGCCGATTATATATTTGGAACCGATGGCGCGGGTTCGGCAGTTCGTAAAGCCATGCAATTAAAACGAAACTTCTTATTTAGCCATTCGCAGGACTTTTTAACCCATGGTTATAAAGAACTAAGTTTTCCGCCCACTAAAGATGGTGATTATGCAACCGAGCCTCATGCCTTACACATTTGGCCAAGAGGCGAAAATATGATAATCGCTTTACCAAATCAAGATAAAAGTTTTACAGTTACTTTGTTTTTAGCTTATGAAGGTGGTCGAGATAATTTCAATAATCTAACCACTCCTGAAGCGGTAAGTGATTATTTTAAACGTGAATATCCCGATGCTTTCGAATTGATGCCGCGATTAACTGAAGAGTTTTTTGAAAACCCAACAGCACCACTTGGGACGGTTCGTTGTAATCCATGGACTTATCAAAACTGTTTAATTATGGGCGATGCCGCACATGCTATTGTGCCATTTTATGGACAAGGTATGAATGCTTCGTTTGAAGACGTTGTCGAGTTTGACGATTGTCTTGAAGCGAATAACTTTGACTTAAAGGCTAGTTTAAAGGACTTCAGCCGTTCACGAAAAGTTAACGCCGATGCCATTGCAGATCTTGCCTTAGACAATTTTCACGAAATGAAGGCGCATACGGCTCAGGAGTTATTTCAACAAAAACGTGAAATAGAGTTGGCATTAGAAGAAGAATTTCCTCAACAATATTTTTCTAAATATAGCTTAGTCACCTTTCAAGAACAGGTGCCTTATAAAACAGCCATGGATCGAGGTCGAGCACAAGATCAAGCTATATTGAGCTTATTAAAACATCAAAAATTACATCAAAAACAAACCCGAGAGGAGCAATTGCAACTTATTCGGAATTTCACCGAACAAATTTTAAAAGGTGAATACATAATAAATTTATAACTTATGGGACGATTAGTAGACGGAAAAGCAAAACCTAGAGGTGCGTATCCACATGTAAAGCGTGTGGGCGATTTTATTTTTGTATCGGGCACCAGTTCACGCCGAAAGGACAATAGCTTTGCAGGTGTAGAACAAGTAGACAACATGGGCAGCGTGGCTATTGATATTAAAGCACAAACCAAAGCAGTTTTAGAAAATATCGCAGATTACCTTGCTACTGAAGGTGCAAGTCTTGAAGATGTTGTTGATGTCACCAGCTTTTTAGTAAACATGAACGATTTTGCAGGCTATAATGAAGTGTATGCTCAATTTTTTAAACCTGAAACTGGTCCAACTCGAACCACAGTAGCTGTACATCAATTACCGCACCCGCATTTAGTGATTGAAATTAAAGTGATGGCTTATAAACCTATCTAAAAACGACATGAAAAAGGTTTTACATTTCATTAATGGCGCTTATACCACATCATTAAATAAAGAAGAAATCGGAAATATCAATCCATCTTCAGGTGATGTTTATGCACATATTACTCGTGGAAATGCCGATGATGTAAACTTGGCTTACGAAGCAGCTCAAGTAGCCTTTCCAAAATGGTCTCATACAACGGTTCAAGAACGTTCTCGTATTTTAAACCGATTAGCAGACTTAATTGAAGCTAACTTAGAAGATTTAGCCAAAGCAGAAGCCATTGATAATGGAAAACCTCTAAGCTTAGCTAGCCAAGTTGATATCCCAAGAGCTGCCGCTAACTTTCGGTTTTTTGCCCAAGCCATAACACAATTTTCAACTGAAGCGCATGAAAGTCAAGGTTTGCACACCATCAACTTTACTTTACGGCAACCAATCGGAGTTGTTGGTTGTATTTCGCCATGGAATTTACCGCTTTATTTATTCACCTGGAAAATTGCGCCAGCATTAGCCGCTGGAAATACCGTTTTAGCAAAACCTAGCGAAGTGACACCAATGACTGCCTACTTGTTAGGTGAGCTTTGCAACCAAGCGGGATTACCAAAAGGCGTTCTTAATATTTTGCAAGGCTATGGCCATGAAGTTGGGCAAGCCATAATTGCGCATCCACAAATCAAAGCAATTAGTTTTACAGGTGGTACCAGCACAGGACAACACATTGCCAAAACAGCAGCGCCTTTATTTAAAAAATTATCTTTAGAACTTGGTGGTAAAAACCCCAACTTAATTTTTGCTGATTGTGATTATGAGCAAATGCTGCAAACTTCGGTACGCTCATCTTTTGCTAATCAAGGCCAAATTTGTTTATGTGGAAGTCGTATTTTAGTTGAAGCCTCGATCTATGATCAGTTTAAAGAGGATTTTGTAAAACAAACCAAAACCTTAAAAATTGGGCATCCTTTAGACAAACATACCCAAATTGGCGCCTTAGTTTCTAAGCCACATCTAGAAAAAATTGAAGCCTACGTAAACATCGCAAAAGCCGAAGGTGGCACAATTCTTTGTGGTGGAAAGCGCCACCTAAATCCTGATTATCCTAAAGGTTTTTATTATGAACCTACCATTATAGAAGTGAAAAGCAACCAATGCCGAATTAACCAAGAAGAAATATTTGGTCCTATTGTTAGCTTGATGCCATTTAAAGACGAAGCTGAAGCATTATCACTTGCTAACGATAGTAAATTTGGGCTATCAGCCAGTGTGTGGACATCCAATTTAGACCGCTCAATGCGGCTTAGTCAAAAACTGCAAACCGGAATAGTTTGGGTTAATACATGGCTAAATCGTGATTTAAGAACGCCGTTTGGTGGCACTAAACAAAGTGGTCTTGGTCGTGAAGGCGGACTTGAAGCTTTGCGATTTTTCACTGAACCAAAAAATGTATGTATTACTTATAAGCCTTGATTTATGACTCTAGATTTTAAAAATAAAAATGCTCTAATTTGTGGCAGTACAGCTGGCATAGGAAAAGCCATTGCTAAACAATTAGCTGAAGCTGGCGCATCTATTACGCTAGTGGCTCGAGATGAAGCTAAACTTAAAGCAACACAAGCTGAATTGCTTAAAAAAAAGCATCAAAACCATGACTATATCGTGGTTAATTTCGAACATCCTGATGAAGTTAAAACAAAGATTGAAGCGGCTTCATCTCAAAAAAACTATCACATCTTACTCAACAACACTGGCGGTCCTAAAGGTGGTTTAATTCATGAAGCGAAAATTGAAGAATTTACAACAGCCTTTAAAATGCATTTAGTATGTAATCAAATTTTAGTTCAAGCTCTATTACCAGGAATGAAAACAGAAGGCTTTGGGCGAATTTTGAATATTATTTCAACCTCTGTCAAACAACCAATCGATGGCCTTGGCGTCAGCAACACGATTCGTGGTGCTGTTGCTAATTGGAGTAAAACTTTAGCCAACGAATTAGGTCCTTATGGAATAACAGTCAATAATGTGTTGCCAGGTTTTACAGCAACCGGTCGTTTAGATGGTATCATCGCCAATGCGGCTAACAAAAGAAACAGCTCTGAAGAAGAAGCCGCAAACTTTATGAAATCGATTGTTCCTGCTAGACGATTTGCAAAGCCTGAAGAAGTGGCTTATGCCGCTGTATTTTTAGCATCAGAACAAGCAGGCTACATCAATGGTATCAATTTACCTGTAGATGGTGGTCGAACTAAATCACTTTAAGTCATTTATATGAAACGAAAGCTACGTATTAACGGTCATTCACACCTGTTACCATACCCACATGAAATTCCAGATTTCATGAAGAAAAAAGAAATTTTCTGGGTAGATGATGATAAAAAGTTTATGTTACAAAAAGGTTGGAAACGCCCTGTAACCGACTCTAGTTTTTTCTTAAATGAAAAGCTTGAATGGATGGAACGCTACAACATAGACCATGCTGTGGTTTTAAACCTATCACAACTTTACGGCAATGGTCTTCGCGTTGAAGAAATGAAGCAAGCTTTACGGTTTCAAAACGATTTTAATGCTCGCGTACAGCATAACCACCCAGATAAATTTACCTGTGGATTTGTAGTACATCCAGGTTTTGTTCGTGGTGCACTATGGGAAATTGAACGTTGTGTAGAAGAATTAGATTTAAAGCTGTTGTGCTTACCTACGCACTACATGGATAGTATTGGTACATGGCGTTGTATTTTTGATGAAGAAAACGAGCCTATTTTTGAACTTGCTGATAAATATAATTTAGCGGTAGAAGTACATCCTTATGATGGAGAAAAGTTTATAAAACTAGAAAACACAGCCTGGCGATTTCACTTAATTTGGATGTTAGCTCAATGCGCTGATGCTTATCACTTTTTAACTTTAAACGGTTATCCAGACAAATACAAAAATATGCGGGTTTGTTTTGCTCATGGTGGGCAACTGGCTCAAATTAATTTAGGAAGACGTATTCAGGGCTTTGATGGGCGTCCAGACTTATTTGAAGGCAAAACACATCCTAGAAAATCAGTAGGACATAAGAACATCTTTTTTGACACCTTGGTGCATGATACAAGATCTTTAAAATTACTACTAGAGAATCAAAAAAGTTCTCAAATCCTCACTGGTTTAGATGATCCTTACCCATTAGGTGAAATGGAAAGTGAACCACAATCGTCTTACCCTGGAAAAATACTTGATTTAGCTTTAGAGGAACAAATTATCAGCACTCAAGAACGTGATGAAATTTGGCATGATAATGTGCTGCAATGGCTGTTTGGTGATGATGAAAAAAGAAAACAAGAGTTAGTCAATAAAATATTAGCTTAAATGGATTTTATTAATAATGAGCTTCAGCTGTACGTTGAGGAACATACGGAAGACGAACCTCAACTCTTAGCTGAATTAACGCGTGAAACCTGGCAAAAAATATTACAACCTCGCATGTTATCAGGACATTTTCAAGGGCGATTGTTAAGCTTGATCTCCAAATTGATTAAACCAAAAACTATCCTTGAAATTGGCACCTATACAGGCTATTCGGCTTTGAGCTTAGCTGAAGGATTAAGTGAAAATGGTGTTTTACATACCATAGATCGGAATGAAGAATTATTTGATTTTCAACGCAAGTACTTCAACCGAAGCGCGTATGCCAAACAGATTATTCAACATATTGGCGATGCTCGACATATCATTCCACAGTTAGAAACCAACTTTGATTTAGTCTTCATTGATGCTGATAAATCAAATTATAGTCTTTATTTTGACTTAATCATAGACAAGTTAAATTCGGGTGGATTAATCTTATCAGACAATGTCTTGTGGAGTGGCAAAGTGGTTGAAGCTTTAGATCCTAAAGATAAAGATACCAAAGCTTTACAAGAATATAACAAAAAACTAAAAGAAGATCCTCGTGTAGAAACGGTTGTACTGCCAATTCGTGATGGCTTAACTTTATCGCGGAAAGTTTAGCATTCGAAAGATTAAGTTCAAAAAAGTGTTGGTTTTGAAGAATAAGACAAAAACTTATTTACCTAATCGACTATATAATTGATAACTAAGACTACCCATGAATATACCAAAACAAGCACCTACAATTATATCGCTTGGATAGTGTACACCTACAAATAATCGGCTGGCAGAAAACAGAACAGGCCAAATAAATATAAAACCTATTCTTGAAAAACGACTTTTTAGTAACAAGTAAATGAAAATACTTGCTGCAAATGAAGTTGAGGCATGACCAGAAAAAAAGGAGTAATGCTGAGGCTCAAAAATAATATTAGCTTGCTCTGCAATATGATGAAGACTACTTGGTCGTGGTCTTGATACAAGGTATTTTACACTACTTGTTATGAGATGTGTAATAAAAACAGTTGTTCCAAGTACTAAAAAGTGATAGCTACCATTTAGAAATTTTTGTTTATAAAATAGTAAGATGATTACCATTATATATAATGGAAGCCAATTTAAAGGCTCTGTTACAAAAAGCCAAAAGGTATCGGAAAGTGGTGTATTAAATTGATTGATCCACAAAAAAACAGCTTCATCTAGCTGAGAAACATCAATAAGCATTAAAAGCGTCGTTTTATTGGGCCGGTAAGATTTTTAAACTCTTCTTTTGCTTTATTTGCGCTTTGTTCAATTTTACCTTTGTGTTGATTGAGTTGAGATTTGGTTTCTTCTAAGTCCTTTTTTAAATCTACTTTAATGTCATCGACATTGGCTTGCTTCGTGATTTCATACTTTATCTCATCGGTAGCATTACGGAATGACTTCATCGTTTTTCCTAAAAAACGGGCTATTTCAGGTATTTTATCTGCACCAAATACCATAAGTAGAATAAATAATATGAATGCTATTTCTGCTCCACTAATAAAAAACACTGTTCTCATCATGTTGCAAATATACAGAAGTTAGCACAAAAAAACCGACTATATTTTAGATAGTCGGTTTATAAGTTTAAAAGAATATGAGTTAGTTATTTTCTTTAAATTTATCAAACTCAGATTTTTCATCTTCAGATCTTGGCCAGACATTATTAGAGGTATCAACATCGGCAGTTTCAAGTTTAGGATCAACAAGTATTTCAGTAATTTGCTTTTCAGACAAGATTGCCTTTGTTACACTTTGATCATTTTTTCGCCATACTTGAACTGGATAACGCTTCATTTCAGTTGAACCATCAGCATAAGTGAATTTAACTATGATTGGCATTACTAAACCACCTGGTTTATTGAAAGTAACTTCATAAACGTAGTTAGGCATTTCCATGGCATTAATCTCTGCTTGAGAAAAATTATCCATTAAATACTGGTTAAGCTTAGGTGCATTTTTGAGTGGATCTCCAGACAAATCGATTTTTTCAGCTTCTTCAGAAGAGGTGTCTAATAAGTAAACCGCATCTTTGGTACGTTCATTTTCAGCAGGATTTGTAATACCGTATCGCGCTAATAGAGCTTTACCTTCTTCGGTTGGAGTGTTGGTTAAAACGTAAGATTTAACATCTTTTACACCAATATCTACATAATCTGTAGTGTAAAACCAGCCTCTCCAAAACCAGTCTAATTCTACCGCTGATGCGTCTTCCATAGTTCTAAAAAAATCTTCTGGTGTTGGATGTTTGAACATCCATCTTTGCGCGAAAGTTTTAAATGAGTAATCAAATAATTCATGCCCCATAATAGTCTCTCTTAAGATGTTAAGAGCTGTTGCTGGCTTTCCATAAGCATTGTTACCTAGTTGATAAACTTGTTCAGGATTAGTCATAATAGGTGAAATGTAATCCTGATTACCTTTCATATAGTTAACAATTTTACTAGGTTCACCTCGACGGCTTGGATATTTATCTAAAGTGCCATTATTAGATTCAAGAATTTCTGGGTATTCTTTAGCAAATTCTTGTTCTGATAGATATTGCATAAATGTATTAAGGCCTTCGTCCATCCAGCCCCATTGACGCTCATCTGAGTTAACAATCATAGGGAAAAAATTATGACCAACTTCATGAATGATAACGCTAACCATACCATATTTTGCGCGATCTGTTATGGTACCGTCTGGGTTGGGGCGTCCATAATTCCAACAAATCATTGGGTATTCCATCCCTTGGCTTTTAGCATGAACTGAAATTGCTTTATGATATGGATACTTAAATGTAAAATTACTATAAGTTTTTAAAGTACTTGCCACAGCACGAGTTGACCAATCTTCCCATAAAGGGTTGCCTTCTTTTGGATAAAGTGAAACTGCCATTACGTCTTTATCACCAACTTTTACAGCCATCATATCCCAAATAAACTTTCTAGAAGTAGCAAACCCGAAGTCCCGAACATTTTTAGCTTTAAACTCCCAAGTTTTTGATTGCTCTGAAAATCCCTTTTCAGCTTCGATTGCTTCTTCTTCAGTAACAATTACAACAGGTTCATTGTAAGAAGATTTAGCTTTCTCAAATCTTTTTAACATTTGGTCTGAAAATACCTCTTTACGATTTTGTAATTCTCCTGTGGCATCTAAAATGTGGTCTGCAGGAACAGTAATGTTAACTTCGTAATCGCCGAATGGCAAAGCAAATTCTCCACTACCCCAAAATTGATAATTTTGCCAACCTTCTTTATCATTATAAACAGCCATTCTTGGAAAAAACTGTGCAATAACATAGGCACGATTACCGTCTTCTGGGAAAAACTCATAACCTGAACGGCCGCCATCATTAACATGGTCATTAATATTATAGTTCCATTTTATAGAAAATTCAAATGAATCACCAGACTCTAATGGCTCAGCTAAGTTGATGCGCATCATGGTGTAATTAATGGTATGTGATAATGCTTGACCATCATGAGTGACTGACTCGATATTAAACCCGCCATCAAAACCTTCAGTCATGTGCGAATTTACAAAGCCACTAGGTGTTGTTACTGGAGCAAAACCACTACCATTTTTTTTACTGGCTGGGCTATCTTTTTGACGAATATTTTGATCGAGTTGAACCCAAAGGTATTCTAAATCATCTGGAGAGTTGTTGGTATAAGTAATGGTTTCAAAACCGTATAGTTTTGTGTTTTTGTCGTCTAGAACAATATCCATGTCATAATCTGCACGGTTTTGATAATATTTATAACCAGGTGCACCAGCAGCATTTCTATATACGTTTGGAGTAGCAAACTCATCGTAGAGTTGTCTAAACTTATTTTGATTGGTGTGACCTTCTTCTTTTTCAGTTTCTTTTTCTTGAGCTAACGCAAATCCGCTAACAAAGAGATTAAACATTAAAAAATAAAATAATGATTGCTTTTGCATGGTTTATTTATTTATATATAGTGTTTTAGTTTCTAAATCTTTCTCTAATATAAAACTTTGCTTAAAGTTTTTGGCTGTAAAATGAATTAAATTTTTTTGTGTCTTAAACAAATCTATTAAAATTTCATCTTTGATTGTAATTCTTGAAAATGGTTTAATCTGATTAATTTCTATAAAAAGAAACACCATATCATCTTTATATTTAAAGCCGAGGTAGTTGAGCTGTTTAATTTCACCATCTACTTCAACTGAGAACTTTTGGTTAATATAACGCTCGATGTATATTTCAGTTTCTTCGATTTCATTTCCTTCAATTAAAACAAATGGTTTTTGATAACGTTTTTTGAGCACATTTTCAAAATCGTCTACAAACACACGCGAAATAATTTGAATACTATTTTGGTCTTCAATATAATCAACATCTGTAACACTTAAGTAATACTCGTGTTTAGAAGCTGAAAAACTCATTAGAAAACTTAAAATAAAAGCTAGGTTAATATTCATTCCTTAAATTTTAGGCGTTTGTAGTCTTTTGCTTTTTTTTGAATTGAATCATAAACTGCTAATTTATTGCCTTGTAGCGTTTTAAACAAAACCTTATCCTCGGCACAATAATACAGAAAATCTTCTACATATAGCGAATCGATTTTTAAGCGGTTGATGATATAATTTTGTGTGAAATAGCCTTTTAGTTTAGCCTGACGTTTAGTTACTAAATTACTTTGCTTTAATCGCTTTAATTCTGCTAAATCGCCATTTATTGCCATAATAATATAATCTAAAGGGATTGAAGTTGCCGTACCAATATTAAATTTACCTACTCGTTTAAGTTCACGTTCGGGATAACTTAGACGCCGCGGTTTGCGAAAACCTGTAACTTCTACTTGATTAAAAACAGTGTTTTTAACTTTTTGGGCATCTTTTTCTATGAATCCGGTTAAATCATATTGACTTAATACGACTTCAGGTAATTCGTTAATTTCAATCTTTAAGGGGATTTCAACCACTTGATAAAAATCTGACGCCTGAATAATTCTGTAAGCAAATTCATGTTTTATTGATGAAAACACAATACTATCATTTGCTTTAGCTTTAATACTAAATCGACCATTCTTTTGCGTTGTTGTTCCTTGTTTATTGGTAATATTAACAATATTGATTTGGTAACTATCTAATGAATCTGCAATGATTTGTCCTTTAAAAATTTGTGCATAATTGAAGTAAAAACTTAACAATAAGAGCAAACCAAAACATTTATTCATTTGACTGCTTTAAGTTATATTTACTTTTTCGGTACAGTGCTACTTTTGCTTTTATAGCTTCCATAATTTTTAGCCGATCATTTTGTCTCACTAAATTCAGCAATTGTGAGTCTTCAGCACAGTAATATGCAAAATCGTCTTTGTACATCAAATCTAGTTTAAAAAAATTAACCATCAACGAATCGGTTATAAACGGCAAGACCAATTGCTGATTTCTTTGCTCTTGAGCATACTTAATCCGTCGTTTTAATGACGCCATTTGACCATTAAATTGCATAATCATTAAAGCCAAAGGTCCAGATGTTTGCACGGCATATATTTGACGTTGCACAGGAGATAAACGCCGCGGTTTACTAAATCCAAACCTAGCTTTTTGATCTATATATTCAACTTTTACTTGGCTGATATCTTTAGCTACATCTCCTGTTAAATCATATGAGTTTAAAATCACTTCAGGAAGTTCGTTAATTTCAACTTTTAGAGGTATTTCAACTACCTGATTAAAGTCTGATGCCTTAACAATTCGGTAGGCAAATTCATGTTTTACTGATGAAAACACAACACTATCATTTACTTCAGCCGGAATACTAAATCGTCCATTTTTTCGTGTAGTTGTACCTTGTTTATTAGTTATATTAACAATATTAATTTGGTAATTTTCAAGTGAATCGGCAATAATCTTTCCTTCAAAATAGTTTTGAGCAAAAGACATACTTGAGCTTATAAAGCAAAAAATAACTAATAATAAAAAAGTTTTCAACTATTCTTCTTTTTAAACTGCTCAGCTTTAACGAGTAAAAAACGAATTAAGTCAAGCTCATTATCTTTTTTTAATAGGTTTTCAGTTAAACCATTGTTTTCAACAAAAGTGATGAATGGATTAATATTTTCAGGATTTATATTCAACTGCTGTTTAAAAAACTCATCTTGAAAAATACCGCGGAGTTGTTTTTGGGTTCTAGTTTTAGGTTGCTTTGAGGACAAATCTTCTTTAAAAATAGCTCTAAACATGTTAGCAACGTTTAACCCATTTTTAATAAACCTTACTTCTGTGGGACTTTCTTGAACAGTAATTGGCACGTAATTAGGATTATTAGCCTCGTAGCTTTGCATAATTTCTCGAGTATCACTTAAACGCGGATTAACATCAACCAAATTAATTTTTTCTAAATCTAATTCAATATTTCCATTTAAATCATAAGGTGTAACCACAACTTCTTCTAGCTCGTTAACGCCAATATTAATCGTGATAATCATTTGTTTAGAATTTACAATTCCACGATCTACAATAACACTAAAATCTTGGTATTGTACTGCCTTAAATTCAATTTTATCATCAAGACCAACAGCTAGTTTAAATGTGCCATCTGCATTGGTTATGGTACCATATCCAGTTGTGGTATTAAGAACTTCGATTAAAGAAGCTTGTTCATTTTTTGGAACAATAACTTTACCTTTTATAGAAATTCTGTTTTGCGCAACAACGCTAAAACCAATTAAAAAAAATAATAATATTTTATTCATGCTGTAAGTTTATATAAAAATATTAAATGTCTATTAAAATACTGAAATTTATAGGCATAAACTTTTGTTAAGCTGTCTACAATGCTAAATTTACACTTAAAAAGATGAACTGCATTATTGCAAGCACTTCAACTATTCATGGCTCTAATTACCTTGAATATTTAAAACCAAAGTTAATTGATTTCTTCAAATATAAATCTAAACTCGTTTTTATCCCTTTTGCAAGACCTAGCGGAATAAGCCATGATGAATATACCTTAAGAGTAAAAGAATCTCTAGGTGATGTGTTTAATGAGATTAAAGGCTTACATGAGTTTAAGCACCCAATTGAAGCCATTACACAAGCTGAAGCAATTTTTACAGGTGGTGGAAATACATTTTTATTAACTAAAGAACTACATGAACAAGGTTTAATTGAGCCATTAACAATGGCAATTCAAAAAGGTACAAATTACTTAGGGACTTCAGCTGGTAGTAATATTTGTGGGCCAAACATGAAAACTACTAACGACATGCCGATAGTTTATCCGCCAAGCTTTAAAACACTTGGCATACTCAATTTTAACATTAATGCTCATTATTTAGACCCAAACCCGAACTCAACCCACAAAGGCGAAACTCGTGAAACGCGTCTTAAAGAGTTTTTAACACAAAACAACCAATCTGTAGTTGGCTTACGAGAAGGCTCTTACTTAGAGATTGAAGGTCGAAAAATCACTTTAAAAGGTAAGCTAACCGCACGCATTTTCGAAGCAGATAAAACACCTTATGAATTAGAGTCTGGACAAACTTTAAATTACTTGTAATGGATTTTCAAAACCTCCTGAATATCATATATAAAGATTGTAAAAGTACTTCAACTGAAGGTAAAGTTGCTAATTACATTCCAGAATTGGCAAAAATAGATCCCAATAAATTCGGAATGGCTCTAATAACAAAAGATGAAAGTCTCTATCACGTTGGCGATTCTACTGAAGCTTTTTCTATACAAAGTATTGTAAAAGTTATAAGTTTGTGTATAGCCAAAGAATATCTTGGTAAGGACTTGTGGAAGCGAGTTTCTGTAGAACCTAGCGGTACGCCGTTTAATTCCTTAACAGAACTTGAACGCGAGAATGGCATCCCAAGAAATCCCTTTATTAATGCAGGTGCTTTAGTTGTAACAGACGTTCTAATTGATATCTTAGAATATCCTAAACAAGACTTTTTAAAGTTTGTGCGTCGATTAACTAAAGACAATAGTATTAAATACAACGCTGAAGTTGCTAGTAGCGAACAAAAACACGGTTACCGAAATACGGCTTTAATCAACTATATGAAGGCTTTAGGTAATATTAATAACTCACCTGCTGAAGTTTTAGATTTGTATTATCACATGTGTGCAATTGAAATGAACTGTGAGCAACTCGCTAGAACATTTTTGGTATTTGCCAATCAAGGTCGTCTTGCAAATTCTAATGAAGAGGTTATTTCTGCTAAAAGCGTAAAACGAATTAACGCAATTATGCAGACCTGCGGTTTCTATGATGAAGCAGGAGAGTTTGCTTATAAAGTTGGTTTACCTGGTAAAAGTGGTGTTGGCGGTGGCATTGTGGCAGTACATCCTAACGCTTATTCTGTCGCGGTTTGGAGCCCCAAACTTAATCGAAAAGGAAATTCACAATTAGGAATATCAGCCTTAGAAAGCTTAACAAGTTTATCAGGCTTGTCAGTTTTTTAAACGAAAGTGTTAAGAGGCTAATAAGTCAAGCTAATTTTTAAAAATATTAGTTTAATTTAGCAATTTAAAATCAATTATATGAGCAATAAACCTAATAAAGTTCAAGATTTAATAGACAATAAATTTCTAGAAGAACGTAAAGTATTTTTAAACGGTCAAGTTGACGGTAAAAGTGCTAAACACCTTATCGATCGTCTACTCTACTTAGACCTTTTAGAAACTAAAGATATTCAACTTTATATTAATAGCCCTGGTGGTTATGTAACCGATGGTTTTGCTATTTACGATACCATAACCTCACTTAACAGTGATGTTTCTACTATTTGTTCTGGCTTAGCAGCTTCAATGGGCTCTATTTTATTATCAGTTGGTGCAAAGGGTAAGCGTTATATTCAGCCACATGCTAAGATCATGATACACCAACCTCTCGGAGGCGCTCAAGGTCAGGCTTCAAACATTGAAATTCAAGCACGTGAGATTCTTAAAACAAAAGAGTTAAGTGCCCAAATTTTAGCAGATAATTGTGGTCAAGATTTTGATAAAGTCATGAAAGACTTTAGTCGAGATTATTGGATGGATGCTCAAGAATCTCTAGAATACGGTATTGTTGATGGCATTCTAAAATAATATTCATGAAAATACGACCCACTTCTGCTAAAGAATGCTTGCCACTAAGACAAGAAGTTCTTAGAAATGGGAAAGATTTTAGCTTTTGTAAATTTAAAGGCGACACCTTAAATAGCACTTATCACTTAGGTGCATTTAAACAAGAAAAAATCATTGGTATTGTTAGTCTATTTGAGGCTAATATATCGCATTTTACGAATCACTCGCAATATCAATTACGTGGTATGGCTATCAGTCCAGGATTTCAAGGCCAAGGTATTGGCAGAAATTTGTTAACAAATGCTGAAGATTTACTTATTACTAATCAAATTAAATTAGTTTGGTGTAATGCAAGAACTTCAGCGCTTGATTTCTACAAAAAGCAACATTATCAAAGCTTAGGTGAAAAGTTCCAGATTGAAGGAGTTGGACCACATATTAAACTTTACAAATTTCTTTAATTGTGAAGCGATCAAAATTTTTACAACTTACAAGTTTTGCATCAGCTTTTATTGTAAATCCGCTCATATGGCCTCAAAGCACTAAAGTTAAGATAGAACAATTAATGGGCCTAAATCAATCTCATTTAAACGCTCAAAATACTTTAGAAAATCAAACTTACATCGCTTATTTAAGTTTAAAAGATGCGGCTAAAAAAGCTGGAATAGACTTAAAAATCGTTTCTGCTTATCGAAGTTTTCAAGATCAGAAACGAATTTTTGAAACTAAATTTAAGCGCAACAAATCTAAAGGCTTATCTGATGCTGAAAATATTAAAAATATTATTAATTACTCTACAATACCAGGCACATCAAGACATCATTGGGGTACAGATTTTGATATAATTGATGCTAACGTTAAAAAACCCAAAGGTGATTTATTACTTGAAAAACATTATCACGGCAATGGAGTTTACTGTAAATTATTTGAATGGATGCAAGAAAACGCTTCTAAATATGGGTTTAAATTAGTCTACACCAATAATTTTCATCGCAAAGGCTTCAAATATGAGCCTTGGCACTACTCCTATCAGCCAGTGGCGAAAACTTTTTTTTCAATACAACAATCTAATGAGTTTAGATCAAAATGGAATCAACTTCAATTTGTAGGTAAAAGTAACATAACTTCAAAAATTCTAAATAATTATTTTAATGAGCATCTTAGAGATATTAATCCGTCTCTTAAATGAAGCATTATTTTCTGTAATTATTCATACTTTAGCACAAAAGAAACAAACCCATGAATAAAAAAGTTATTTTAACCATTCTAGACGGTTGGGGCATTGCCAAAAACAAATCGGTTTCGGCCGTTGATACTGCCAAAACACCTTGCATGGATAAGCTTTACAAAACTTACGCAAATGCAACTTTGCGCACAGATGGCCTTAATGTTGGCTTACCTGAAGGCCAAATGGGGAACTCTGAAGTTGGGCATATGAATCTTGGTGCTGGGCGTATTGTTTATCAAGATCTTGTAAAAATAAATAGGGCTGTTGAAAAAAACACACTGAAAGATGAGCCTGTCTTAGCACAAGCTTTTAACTATGCCATAGAGAATAACAAATCTGTTCACTTTTTAGGATTAGTTAGTGATGGTGGCGTACATTCTCATATCAAACACCTTGAAGGCCTTGTAAAAGCGGCAAATGACGCTGGTGTTCAAGAAAGTTTTATTCATGCTTTTACAGACGGTCGTGATGTTGACCCAAATTCAGGGATAGATTTTATTAAATCAATTGAAGATTTCAATAAAAACTACAAAACTAAACTCTCCAGTATTATAGGAAGATATTATGCGATGGATCGTGACAAGCGTTGGGAGCGAATTGCTAAAGCCTATAATTTAATTATCAACGCTGAGGCTGAAGTCAACACTACAAATCCAGTTGAAGCCATTGAACAAAGTTATTCTAATAACATCACAGATGAGTTTATTGAACCTATAAAAATCGACTTAAAAGATTCTACCAATAACGGTCAAATACAAAAAGGTGATGTAGTTATATTTTTTAATTTTAGAACTGATCGCGGACGACAATTAACGCAAGCACTAAGCCAAGAAGATTTTAAAGACGTTGGTATGGCACATTTACCCTTATATTTTGTGACCATGACACAATACGACGATACCTTTGAAAATATTAATATTGTTTATAAAAAAGAACATTTAAAAGCAACTTTAGGTGAAGTTTTAGAATACACCGGTAAATCTCAAATTCGCGCTGCAGAAACCGAAAAATATCCGCATGTTACCTTTTTCTTTTCTGGCGGCCGTGAAAACCCTTTCAGAGATGAAAAACGTATTATGGTTAACTCTCCAAAAGTAGCTACATATGATTTAAAACCTGAAATGAGCGCATTTGAACTTCGTGATAAATTAATACCTGAAATTGAAAATGAAACAGCTGATTTCATGTGTATTAATTTTGCTAATCCTGATATGGTAGGCCACACAGGCGATTTCAATGCAGCTGTAAAAGCTTGCGAAACAGTTGATACTTGTTTACAATCTTTAATTAACGCCGCAGAAAAAAATAACTATACAGTAATTGTGATAGCTGATCATGGTAACAGCGAAACCATGAAAAACGAAGATGGTTCGCCAAATACGGCACATACAACTAATCCAGTACCATTTATTATAGTCGATCAAGACATAAAATATGTTAACGAAGGGATTCTAGGTGACATAGCACCAACAATCCTGGATTTGATGGGTATTGAACAGCCTGATTTAATGACACAAAAATCCCTAATCTCATGAAAAATATTTTTAAAGCCTTATTTGTTTTAGTTATAACTTTAACTTCAAATATAAACGGATTACATGCCCAGAATTATGAAATCATGCTGGGTGAATTCAGTTTAGAAGAATTAAAATCAACAAAAAATTCAACTTGGTATCTAAAAGAATACAAGTCTTATAACCCTAACAATCGGGTTGTAAACCAAATTGCTTCACTTGATAATTTAGACGAACTTAACATTGAAATATATTTAGGAACATGGTGTCCTGACAGTCGTCGTGAATTACCTCGATTGGTTAAAATATTAGATTTAATCAATTTTGATAAAGACGAACTAAAAATGATTGGCGTAACAAGAAGTAAAAAAGTACCTGAAATTACTAAAGAAAAAGCCAAGCAACTTAATATTATAAATGTACCGACCATCATAGTTTATAAAAATGGCAAAGAACTAAACCGTTATGTCGAGTTTGCAGTAGAAACAATCGAAAAAGATTTGTTTAAAATTATGGCTGAAAAAGACTATATACATAGCTACGACTTTTAATAACTTACTATGATTTCACAAAAAAAACCAATTATAGCAGTAGATTTTGACGGAACTATTGTAGAAAATAAATATCCTGGAATTGGCGAACCAATGTTGTTTGCATTTGAAACCCTTAAAAAATTACAAGAAACAGGCCATATTCTAATATTATGGACCTACCGAAGCGGCAAAAGTCTTGAAGAAGCGGTTAACTTTTGTAAAGATAATGGCATCGAGTTTTATGCCATTAATAGAAGTTACCCTGAGGAAGAATTTTCAGAAGAAATTAGTAGAAAAATTCAAGCCGATATTTTTATTGATGACCGAAATATTGGTGGATTTTACGGTTGGGGAAATGTATATCGCGAATTGATTGGAGAAGATGATGCATTAAAAAATAAACCAACAAAAAAAAATAAAAAAGGACTATTTAATAAACTTTTTAAATAACAATTCATGATTATCCCTAAATCTAAAGAAGAAATTGAATTAATGCGTGAAAGTGCACTTATAGTTTCTAAAACTTTAGGCATGATTGCTAAAGAGGTTAAACCAGGTGTTACCACATTAGAACTTGACAAAAAAGCAGAAGAATTTATACGAGATCATGGTGCAATCCCTGGATTTTTGGGTTTATATGACTTTCCAAATACGCTTTGCATGAGTCCAAATGCTCAAGTTGTGCATGGCATCCCAAACAATAAAGCTTTAGAAGAAGGCGACATCATTTCTATAGATTGTGGCGCCATTAAAAATAATTTTTATGGAGACCATGCTTACACCTTTGAAGTTGGAGAGGTTAGTAATGAGGTAAAACAACTTCTTGAGGTAACAAAAACATCCTTATATAAAGGGATTGAACAATTTAAACTAGGTAATCGCGTAGGTGACGTTGGTTTTGCTATTCAAAAACATGCTGAAAAACACGGCTATGGCGTTGTTAGAGAATTAGTAGGTCATGGTATCGGTAAAACGATGCATGAAGATCCAGAAATGCCAAATTATGGTAAACGTGGCCGTGGAAAACGTTTTGTTGAAGGTATGACGGTTGCCATAGAACCAATGATTAATTTAGGCACCAAACGCGTCAAACAATTACCTGATGGGTGGACCATTTTAACAGCCGATATGAAACCAAGTGCCCACTTTGAACATGACGTTGCTTTAGTTAATGGAGAGCCTAAATTATTATCAACTTTCGATTACATATATGAAGCTTTAGGAATTACTTCAAATGAGGAAGACCAATTTAAATTCTAGTTTTTGAATAATTACTTAAAGATTTATTCTTTATTTAATAATACTTCATTATCAATATTTTAATCCAAAGCCTGAGAGTTAGATATATATTTAACAAATGTTAACATTTGTGTTTAATTTTTAACGCTGTCTTTTAAACAAAATAAGTTTCTATTCTATATTTTTGGTTTTGTTAAACTTCGTTATGGGAAATATAAAACAAAACTTCAGTATCAAAGACTTAGAATCTTTAAGTGGAATTAAAGCACACACGATTAGAATGTGGGAAAAACGTTATGGAGTTCTAAAACCAAAACGAACCGATTCTAATATTAGAACATATGATGTTAGTGGTTTACAAAAAATTTTAAACATCACATTTTTGAATGAAAACGGTTATAAAATTTCTCGTATTTCGAAAATGACTGATGAAGAAATCAACAATCTTGTTAAAAATATTACTACAAGCAAAAGTAATATGAATCGTGCTTTGAAGTCATTTAAAGTAGCGATGATGAATTTTGACCAAGCTTTGTTTTTAAAAACCTATGATAATTTATTGGAATCTAAAACATTTGGAGAAATCTATAACGATGTTTTTATACCGTTGCTACAAGAAATTGGATTTTTATGGCAGGCTGAAACAATTACTCCAGCTCATGAACAATTCATATCAACTTTAATTAAACAAAAGTTATTTATTAATATTGAAAAACTTCAATTTGAAGAGCCATCAAAGACTGATAAAGTTTTCATATTATTTCTACCTGAAGAAGAAATTCATGATATAGGTTTATTTTACACCAATTATGAATTGCTTTTGCACGGTTATAAAGTTATATTCCTTGGTCAAAGTCTACCGATGGATGATTTAACTTATTTATCTCAGCTTTTTGATAAAACGGTTTTTTTAAGTTATTTAACAGTAAAACCTGAAAACATTGAAAAATATATAACTACTTTTAATGAAAAAGTAATTGCAGGAAGCAATGCTGAATATTGGTTACTAGGAAGAAAATCAGTCGAGTTAATTGAAAGTGATTTCGAATTACCGCCTCAAATTAAAAGTTTTAAGACCCTAAACGACCTAACTCTAAATTTATAAAATGAATAAAAAGATTTCAATTATAGGTTCTGGCTTTTCATCCTTATCAGCCGCATGCTATTTGGCAAAAGCGGGATTTGATGTACAAGTTTTTGAAAAAAACGATAGTATTGGTGGTCGTGCAAGACAATTTAAAGCTGAAGGTTTTACTTTTGATATGGGACCATCTTGGTATTGGATGCCTGATGTATTTGAACGCTTTTTTGCTGATTTTGACAAAAAACCTTCAGATTTTTATTCCTTAGACAAACTTGACCCTGGTTATCAGGTTGTCTTTGGAGAAGATGAACATGTTAAAATCGGTGATAACCTAGAGAAAATATATGAAGTATTTGACGACGAAGAAAAACATGGCGCTAGTAAATTAATGAAATTTATAAATAATGCTCAAGAAAATTATGACATAGCTATTAAAGATTTAGTTTATAAGCCTGGTGTTTCTGCTTTAGAGCTCGTAACCCCAAAAACTATTAAAAAGTTAGGCGCATTTTTTAGTACTGTAGACAAAGATGTAGAAAAAGCCTTTAAAAGTGATAAGCTAAAACAAGTTTTAAAGTTTCCCGTCTTGTTTCTAGGTGCTAAACCCAGTGAAACACCATCTTTTTATAATTTTATGAATTATGCAGATTTCGGCTTAGGCACATGGCATCCTAAAGGTGGTTTTTTTGAAGTGATTAAAGCAATGGAAAAACTAGCCAAATCACTTGGTGTGAAAATTAATACTAAGTCGAATATTACTAAAATTGGTGTTAAAAATAATAAGATTACACATTTAGAAGTTAATGAAAACTCAATAGATAGTGATATTATTTTATCTGGTGCAGATTATCATCATACGGAAACATTATTAGACGAAAAGTATAGGCAATACACAGAAAAATATTGGGATAAAAAAGTATTCGCACCATCTTCTCTGTTGTTTTATCTAGGTTTTGATAAAAAAATTAAAAATGTAGAGCATCATAATTTATTTTTTGATGTAGATTTCAACCAACATGCACATAGCATATATACAGATCCTAAATGGCCTAATGAACCTCTTTTCTACGCAAATTTTACTTCTAAAACTGATTCAAATACAGCACCAGAAGGCTGTGAGAATGGATTTTTTTTAGTGCCTATCGCACCAGGCCTTGAAGATACTGAAAGTTTAAGAGACCAATATTTTGATATAGTAATTTCAAGATTCGAAAAGTTAACTAAACAAAATGTTAGAGACCATATCATTTATAAAAAATCATATTGTGTAAATGATTTCAAAAGAGATTACAATTCTTACAAAGGTAATGCCTACGGTATGGCAAACACATTACTACAAACCGCTTTCTTAAGACCAAAACTAAAAAGCAAAAAAGTGAAAAATCTTTATTTTACAGGACAATTAACTGTCCCTGGACCAGGCGTACCACCAGCATTAATCTCAGGAAAATTAGTTGCACAACTCATTGAAAAAAATCTATAAGCTATGAAATCAATTTTTGACAATGTTGCCAGAGATTGCAGTAAGATTGTTACTAAATCATACAGCACCTCATTTTCTTCTGCAACAAAGCTACTAGCACCATCAATCAGACAAGACATATATAATATATATGGTTTTGTAAGATTCGCAGATGAAATAGTTGACACTTTTCATGATTATGACAAGCAAAAACTGTTTGATAAATTTAAAGCTGAAATGTATGAAGCGATCGAAGACAAGATTAGTTTGAACCCAATACTTAATGCATTTCAAGAAACTGTTCATAAGTATAATATTCCAGCCGAATTGTACGAATCATTCATGGAAAGTATGGAAAAGGACTTATTTAAAAATGAATACTTGACAAAAGAAGAGTATGAAGCCTACATTTATGGTTCTGCGGATGTTGTTGGTTTAATGTGTCTTAAAGTTTTTGTTAAGGGTAATCAAGATGAATATGAAGCTTTAAAACATGACGCTATGAAGTTAGGTTCAGCTTTTCAAAAAGTTAATTTCTTAAGAGATTTAAAAGCTGATTGTGAAGAACTTGAACGCTCTTATTTTCCTAATGCTAATCTTAATTGCTTAGATGAAGCCACAAAAAACGACATCATTAATGAAATTGAAGCTGACTTTAAAGCTGGCTTACGAGGAATTATTAAACTACCTGTTGAAGCTAAACTAGGTGTTTATACGGCTTATGTATATTATTCAAAACTCTTGCAAAAGCTAAAAAACACACCTTCTTTAGAAATAAAAAAGAAAAGAATTAGAGTACCAGATTATCAAAAAGCTAGCCTACTTGCGCAATCTTACCTATCTTGTAGACTTAATTTAATATGATGGAAATAGTATTATGGCTAACTATATTTTTAGCTACATTTAGTGCAATGGAATTTATGGCATGGTTTACACACAAGTATGTCATGCATGGTTTTTTATGGTCTTTACATAAAGATCACCACAAGAAAGATCATAATTCTTGGTGGGAACGTAACGATTTATTTTTTGTGTTCTACGCTATTGTAAGCATGTACTTTTTCATGAGTGATATTCGTTTTGGTATTGCTATTGGCGCAGGAATTGCCGCCTATGGTTTAGCCTATTTTTTGGTGCATGATATTTTTATTCATCAACGATTTAAATTATTTCGAAAAGCTGATGGCTGGTACGCAAAGGCAATAAGACGTGCACATAAAATGCATCACAAACATCTGGGAAAGGAACATGGAGAATGCTTTGGAATGCTTTTACCTCCCATAAAATATTTTAAGAAATACTTATCTTAATGGGTAAACAAGCTATTGTGGTTGGTGCCGGAATTGCTGGATTGGCGTCTGCGCTACGTTTAAGGCATAATAACTATGAAGTCACTATTGTAGAACAAAATAATTATACTGGTGGAAAATTACATGCCATAAATCGAGGTGCTTACCGGTTTGATCTTGGGCCTTCTTTATTTACGCTTCCTTATTTAGTAGACGAATTATTTGAATTGTATGATAAAAAACCAAGTGATTACTTCAACTATCATCGTAAAAAAAATATTTGCAACTACTTTTGGGAAGACGGACTTCGTTTTTCAGCAAGTGCAAACTTAGATAAATTTATTTCAGAAGCGAGCCACACATTCAATGAACCTATTGAAAATATAAAATCATATCTTAAGAAAACTGAAAAAAAATATCAGTTAACTTCTAACTTGTTTTTAGAAAAATCACTACATCAATTTAAAACCTACTTATCTTTAGATACGCTAAAAGCCATTAAAGATATTGGGGTTTTAGACTTAAATACAAATCTTAATAGTGTAAACGAAAAAGCTTTTGTAAACCCAAAACTCACCCAGTTGTTTAATCGTTACGCCACCTATAATGGGTCGTCACCTTATAAAACACCTGGCATAATGAGTATGATTCCGTATCTAGAGATGTATAAAGGCACCTTTCTTCCAGAAAACGGTATGCATGATATTTCACAAAGCTTAACTAAATTAGCAAAAGATGTTGGAATTAACATTGAACTCAACACAAGGGTTGAAACTATTAAGACTCACAAAAATAAGGCTAAAGCTGTAGTTACTGATTCATCCGAAATTGAAGCTGACATTGTGGTTTGCAACATGGATGTTTTTTCAGCTTATCAATCATTTTTGAAAGATTTAAAGCCTCCGCAAAAGACATTAAATCAAGAAAGATCAAGTTCGGCATTAATTTTTTATTGGGGAATCACTAAAACATTCCCTGAATTAGATTTACATAATATTTTATTTTCAGAAAACTACAAAGCCGAGTTTAACCATATTTTTAATAAAAAATACTTTTACAAAGACCCAACTGTTTATATTAATATTACATCAAAGGAAGTTGAATCGGACGCTCCGAAAGGCCATGAAAATTGGTTTGTAATGGTTAATGCACCAACTAATGACAACCAAAACTGGAAAGAGCAAACTACCTACATCAGAGAAAAAATAATCAATAAAATTAATCGTGTCTTAAATACTAGAATAGAAAACTACATTGCTAATGAGCATGTTTTAACACCAGTTGAAATTGAAAAAGAAACTTCGTCTTTTAAAGGTTCGCTTTATGGTACTTCTAGTAATAATAAATTTGCGGCTTTTTTAAGACATCCTAACTTTTCATCCCAATTAAACAACTTGTATTTTTGTGGCGGGAGCGTTCATCCTGGCGGTGGTATTCCGCTTTGCTTACTCTCAGGCAAAATTGTCTCAGATCTTGTTTATCATGACCATAACAAATAAACATCAAAACCTAGCCATTAGTGTGCTTTGGCTGTTCCATATCTCTGGAATTATAGGTATTTCATTAGGCTATAAATCGTGGTTTATGCCAAAAACAAGTATTAATCTGTTAGTACTTTTAGGCATTGTAATTTTAACCTACAACTTGTTAAATTCAAAAAGTTTTGTTTTATTTTTTCTAGTTTCAATTATAGGCTTTTTCGCAGAAGTCTTAGGTGTTAATTATGGATGGTTTTTTGGAGATTATAAGTATGGCGAAAATTTAGGCGTTAAGCTACTTGGTGTTCCTTTGTTAATCGGTATAAACTGGGGAATATTAAGTTTAGTAACGGCTAAATTAGCAAGTTATATTACACCTAAACTATCGCTGTTTTTTCAAGCCTTTATTGGTGCATCATTAATGCTTCTCTTAGATTTTTTTATGGAAGCTTCTGCTCCTAAATTTGACTTTTGGAGGTTTGATAACTCTACTGTTCCATTAAGTAATTACATCGCTTGGTTTGCTTTTGCTTATATTTTTAATCTTACAATTCTGCACTTTAAAGTATTAGGAAACTTTAAAATTGCTCTAAATATTTATATCGCACAACTCATCTTTTTCATCTACTTCTATGTCTACTTTTAAATATATCATAGTTGGTGCTGGTGCTGCAGGATTACATCTCACTTTAGCGATGTTAAGACAAAACCTACTAAAAAGTAATGAAAAGCTTTTAATCATTGAGCCTGGTTTAAAAAAACAAAATGATAAAACCTGGTGTTTTTGGGAAAAAGAACAAGGTAATTGGAATCAAATACTTACTAAATCATGGAATCGTGGTAGAGTAACAGCTAAAAATGAAGCGATTGATTTTAACTTAAACCAGTATCGTTATAAAATGTTAAACTCGATTGATTTTTATGAATTTGCCAAAACTAAAATTGAACTTGAACCAAACATACATTGGCTAAAAGATGAAGTTATAGAACTTAGTGAGTCGGCAAACGGTCAAGTTGAAGTGATTACAAAAACATATACATTTAGCTCTCAATTGGTATTTGATAGCCGAATTACAAAAGATTTTTTCTCACCGAATAAATATTATAAAATTAATCAACATTTTAAAGGTTGGTTTATAGAAACTGAAAATCATTTTTTTAATCCTGAACGCTTCACAATGATGGATTTTAGCATCAAGGATGGCCAATCAACAAGCTTTACTTATATATTACCAATTTCTACCACGAAAGCCTTAGTTGAGTTTACTTATTTTACACCAAATCTTGTTGACAATCATATTTACGATCAATTTTTAAACAAGTATCTTGAACACAAAAATGCACCCAAATACAAAATTATTAGTGTGGAACAAGGCAACATCCCTATGACTAATTTTCCTTTTGAGCAATATTCAACAGACTCAATCATTAAAATTGGTACAGCTGGTGGTTGGGTAAAAGCTTCAACTGGATATGCTTTTAAAAATTGTGAACGCCAAGCCGATCATATCGTTAGAAAACTTCTTAATAGGCAAAAGCTAACAACAAGTTCTTCATCTAAATACAAACATTACGATAAGTTATTTTTAGATGTGTTAAGTCATCAAAATAATTTTGGAGAGATGCTTTTCTATAAAATGTATAAACGCAATAAAATTGAAACAATTTTTAAGTTCCTTGACGAAAAATCAAACTTGCTTGAAGATTTTTCTATCATATCTAATTTAACTTCAACTCCATTTATCAAGGCATTTGGAAAGCACATTTTATCGGGATTTAAGTTGAAGTAATTTTTTTAATATCTAGCACCCTAAACCGCGCAAATAATTCTTCACTATACCAATTAATCTGACGTGTTTTTTTTATCACGTTTACATGCTCTTGACTTTGATAAGCAAATTTATTTAAACCCTCGATAGATTTCCATAAGCTAAAAGTGGCCATTTCAAAAAAAGGCACTTCACCATAACCTTTAGTATATATTAAATCAACTGCATTTTGTAAAGGTTTTTGTGAGTTTGGCACTGCTTTCCAAAATTCAAGTAGCTTTGAAGGCTTAATACTTGCACGCGTGATCACAGCTATTTTAGAATCAGATGGAGTATTTGAAATTTCAGAAGACTTAAAACGAAATGGATTTTTGCTATTCCACAAACCGCGCGATTGAATAGGTTGCATTTCTATAATTTTATGCTGTTTCGATTGCTGCCTATAGCGTTTGTAAAGTTGAGATTTTTCAAAAAAGTTGGTAGCATCTTCTTTTGATTTCCACGTTTGAAGTATAGCATAAGTACTCCAATCAGGAAAAGGATTAAAATTAGATTTACCGCTTCCAAATAGCTTATAAAATTCTTGTCCTTGAACTTTAGAAAGGGATTGGTGTGCAAATTGCATCATAAAAAAAGCCCATAACTTAGATTGAAACGAATTAAACTTAAACTCAGTTAAAGTTACAAATTGCTTCATTATTACTTGATTAATCGATTTAAAGTATTGTGAACACTTTCTGAATTCCAATCGGCAGCACCGACTTTATACATTATTATGTTTCCTTGCTTGCTGACTACATAAGTTGTTGGCAAGCTAGAACTACGCAGTTTTTCTGGTGGTACAGACAAGCTGTAGTAAACTGGTAAATTATAATTATTATTTTTCAAAAATGTATTAACTTTAGTTTTATCATCAGAAGTAATAAAATAAAAATCGATATTTTCTTTATATCTATTATACAAATCTTGAAGACTTTGCATTTCAGCAATACATGGTCCACACCAAGTCGCCCAATAATTTATAACTACAACTTTAGATTTAGAGTTTGAAAAATTAATTTTCTCATTGTCTCTTTCTAACAACCAATCATAATTTGAGATATGTTCTTGTTGGTCTTGACTTAGTTCAGATGGGCTAAATGCAATAAGTTTATTAAGTGCTACTTGAATGGGCAATCGAGTTTGAGGAACAATTAATAAAACAAGTATAACCACAAAAAGAATATTACTCCAATGGCGCTTGAACCAAGACTGCTTATTGTTATTTTCAGGTAATTTCATATAGCTAAAATATAACAAAAAACCACCCAAAAAGGTGGTTTTTTCGTTAAAAATAAGCCAAGTAATTAAGCTTTATTTTGCTGTTTAATCATGTTTAAAGCAGAGCCTAATCTAAACCAATTAATTTGTGTTTCATTATACGTGTGGTTTGTTTTTATTGTATCTTTTGAACCATCTGCATGAACTAATTCTATTGTTAGAGGTTTATCTTCTGCAAACTGATCTAAATCTAAGAAGTTAAATGTGTCATCTTCTTGAATTAAATCGTAATCGTTCTCGTTTGCAAAAGTTAAGCCTAACATACCTTGTTTTTTAAGGTTAGTTTCGTGTATACGAGCAAAAGATTTAACAATAACTACACGAACACCTAAATGTCTAGGCTCCATAGCTGCATGTTCTCTAGAAGAACCTTCACCATAATTATGATCTCCAACTACTACTGTCGGAATACCTTCAGCTTTGTACTGACGCTGAGTTTTAGGTACGGCATCGTATTTACCTGTTAACTGACTTTTTACAAAGTTAGTTTTCATATTGAATGCATTTACAGCTCCAATCAAACAGTTATCAGAGATATTATCTAAGTGACCTCTATATTTTAACCAAGGTCCAGCCATAGAAATGTGGTCTGTAGTACATTTACCATGTGCTTTTATTAATAATTTTGCTCCTGTTATGTTTTTACCATCCCAAGGTTCAAAAGGTGTTAAAAGCTGAATTCTACTTGAATTAGGATCTACTTTAACTTCAACATTACTACCGTCTTCTTTAGGAGGTAAATAACCATTATCTTCAACATCAAAACCAAGCTCAGGTAATTCAATACCTTGTGGTGGATCTAGTTTTACTTCTTCTCCATCTTCATTAATTAAAGTATCATTCATTGGGTCAAAATCTAGACGGCCTGAAATTGCAATTGCAGCTACCATTTCTGGGGAACCTACAAAAGCATGTGTATTAGGATTACCATCAGCACGTTTCGAGAAGTTTCGGTTAAAGGAGTGAACAATAGTATTTTTCTCATCACCTTTCATGTCGCTTCTATCCCATTGACCAATACATGGTCCACAGGCATTAGTAAAAATGGTTGCTCCTAAATCTTCAAAAACCTGTAGCAAACCATCACGATCTGCTGTAAACCTAATTTGTTCAGAGCCTGGATTAATTCCGAAATCAGACTTTGGTTTTAGTTTTTTGTCGACAGCTTGCTTAGCGATTGAAGCAGCTCTTGTTAAATCTTCGTAGGAAGAATTAGTACAAGACCCTATTAAACCCCAATCTACTTTTATTGGCCAATCATTTTCTTTTGCTTTTTTGCCAAGTTCTCCAACTGGGGTAGCTAAATCTGGCGTAAATGGCCCATTTAAATGAGGTCTTAAAGTGCTGAGGTCAATTTCAATTACTTGATCGAAATATTGGTCAGGATTTGCATAAACTTCATCATCACCTGTTAGGTGTTCTCTTATTTTATTAGCTTCATCTGCGATTTCACTTCGATCGGTTGCTCTTAAGAAGCGCTCCATAGAATCATCATAACCAAAGGTTGAAGTTGTAGCACCAATTTCAGCTCCCATGTTACAAATAGTACCTTTTCCTGTACATGATAAGTTTTTTGCTCCTTCGCCAAAATATTCTACAATACAACCTGTACCACCTTTTACTGTAAGTATTTCAGCGACCTTTAATATAACATCTTTGGCAGCTGTCCAACCTTGTGGTTGACCAGTTAACTTAACACCTATTAATTTAGGAAATTTTAATTCCCATGGCATACCTGCCATTACATCAACAGCATCTGCACCACCAACTCCAATAGCTACCATACCAAGGCCACCAGCATTTACGGTGTGTGAGTCGGTACCAATCATCATTCCGCCAGGAAATGCATAATTTTCAAGAACAACTTGATGAATTATTCCTGCACCTGGTTTCCAAAATCCAATACCGTATTTGGTAGAAACAGATTCTAAGAAATCAAAAACCTCTTTACTGGTATCATTAGCTCGAGCAAGATCTTTGTTAGCACCTTGCTTGGCCTGAATTAAGTGATCGCAGTGAACTGTTGTTGGGACTGCAACTTTATCTTTACCGGCTTGCATAAATTGAAGCAAAGCCATTTGAGCTGTCGCATCTTGACATGCAATACGGTCTGGAGAAAACTCTACATAATCTTTTCCTCTTTTAAAGTTTTTGCTTGGTTCTCCATCCCATAAATGAGAATATAAAATTTTCTCTGCAAGCGTCAATGGTTTTCCTACTGTTTCACGCGCTTTTTCTACGCGATCTGCCATTTGACTATAAACTTGCTTTATCATATCAATATCAAAAGCCATAAATATAGTTTTAAGTTATTGCACAAAAATAAGAAAAGTCCTATAACTTTAAAAATCAATAAAGAAAAGGAATATAAATGATATATTATTCAATAAAAGATCATTTTTAGTACTGTTTTTTACGAAAAAAACTATTTTCATAAGAAAAAATTCAATATCTCATAAAATTATAATTTGAATAGATTAAAAATACCAAAATTGATCTTCAATTTATAATCAGTTTAGATAAGCTACTTGTATTTAAAGTATTTCTTTTAAAATTTCATTAATACCAATTCCTTCAGCGACAGCTTTATAGTTTCTAACTACACGATGTCTTAAAATACCTTCGGCAACCACTTTGATATCTTCAATATCTGGTGAATATTTTCCTTTAGTCGCGGCATGGGTTTTAGCCGCTAAAATTAAATTTTGTGAGGCACGAGGTCCAGCACCCCATTCAATATATGTTTTCACAATCTCAGCAGCACTAGCCTCTAACGGTCTTGTTTTAGAAACAAGTTGGACAGCATATTCAATAACATTATCGGCTACGGGCATGCTTCTAATAATTTGCTGAACTGACAAAATTTCTTCTGCATTAAATACATGTTTGAGCTGAGGTATGAATGTATTAGTCGTAGATTTAACAACGTCTACTTCTTCTTGGAAACTCGGATAAGTTAAGTTTATCGCAAACATAAATCGGTCTAACTGGGCTTCTGGTAAAGGATAAGTTCCTTCTTGTTCGATTGGGTTTTGAGTTGCTAATACAAAATATGGTTTTGGTAACTTGTATGTATGCCCAGCTACTGTAACCGATTTTTCTTGCATAGCTTCTAATAAAGCTGATTGTGTTTTTGGCGGTGTTCTATTAATTTCATCAGCCAAAACAATATTTGCGAAAACAGGACCTTTCAAAAATTTAAACTGCCGACTTTCATCTAAGATTTCAGCACCTAAAATATCACTAGGCATTAAGTCTGGTGTAAACTGAACGCGTTTAAAATCAAGACCTAAACAGGTTGCTATTGTATTAACCATAAGCGTTTTACCAAGACCTGGCACACCGATTAGCAAAGCGTGGCCTCCTGAGAAAACTGAAATTAATATTTCAGATACGACAGTATCTTGGCCAATAATTACTCCTCCGATTTCTGTCTTTAATCGATTATACTTTTCAACAAAATTATCGATGACTTTAGTTTCAGACATAATTTAATTATTTAGCCAATCTTCAGCAAAATCGCATGATTTATAAGCTCCATTTAATTTAATATAAGTTTCTCTTGCCTTTTCTTTTTTCCATTTTTCTATGGCTTTTGTCTGCTTTTGCCGTAGTGCGAGTTCTCTAATCTTGGTGTAGTCTTTATTAAAATCTGCAACATGTTCCTCAATCTTATTAGTTACGGTAATAATTTTAAAAAACACCTCACTAGTTCTAGGCTTTGTATCAGTTAAAACACGTGACACTTCACCTTCTTTAAGATTAACAACTTGATCATAGATGCTTGGGTCTATTTTAGACAATTCAAACTTTGTGTCGCCTGTAGCACTATTGATAAGCTGGCCACCACTTTCTCTTGTTTCTTTCTCGTCTGAGGCTTCTCGTGCAGCGGCGGCGAAACTAACCTCTCCGTTAATTATTTTTTGTCTTATACTTTTTATTTCTTCTTTAGCTTTGTCTACTGCTTTTTTTGTGACTTCTGGATATAATAAAATGTGACGTACATCAACTTGTTGACCGCGGATTTTATCAACTGTTAGGATATGGTATCCAAATTCTGTTTTAAATGGTCGGCTTACTTCTCCTTCGCGTAAACTAAATGCGGCTTCTTTAAATTCTTTAACGTAGGGATCTTCACGAGATAATGTAATTTTACCTCCTTTACGGCGTGAACCTAAATCTTCTGAATATAAAATTGCTTTTGTCGCAAAACTTGCACCATTAAGAACTTCGTCTCTGTATCCATTTAATTTATCTATAACTGCTTGCTCTTCTTCTTCTCCAACCTCAGGTTCTATAACTATTTGAGCAATCTCTACTTCGTTACCGATTAAAGGTCTTTCATCTTCAGGAATACTTTCAAAGAAGTTTCTTGTTTCTTCTGGTGTTATTTCAACACCGTCTACAATAGATCCTTGCATTTCATCAGCGAGCATTTTTTCACGATTAATTCGTTGTAATTCGGCTCGCATTTCTTCTTCTGTATCGTAATTATAAAATTCTAACAGCTTTTGTAAGCTACCTGTTCGCTGGACTAATGCACCCATTTGTTGTTCTGTGTAGGCTGAAACTCGGCCTATATTAAACGGTAAACTATCTTGAATGGCATGATGTGCTAACAACTTATTTTCCATTAGACGCTCGGCTAAATCACAATAATCTATGTTTTCTTCATAACCTTGAGATTTTGCATCTTGAAAAAGCTTTTTAATGTCGCTTTCTAAAATTAAAAAATCACCAACAACACCAGCGACGCCATCTATTTTTACACGATCTATTGCGTTAGATTTTACTGAATCTATTTTTTCTTTTTGGTTAACTTTATTTAATAAGTTATCGCTTTCATCAACAGTTACTTGTGAAAATGTAAATGGCGAAGCTAAAAGAAGAAAACTTAAATAAAGTGTTTTAAAATTATTCATATATTTTGAATTCATTATTTTGTATAGCATCATTTTTTAATTCTTGTTGAATTTGTTGTGAGACCTGAAGCTTTTTTTTGTTGAGCAAAATTTGTCGAATTGTTGGTTTTATGTAGCTCAATGGTGCCTGGTCATTTCTTGATAATTTGTTTTTCAGGTAAATCAGCACAAACGTATCTTTTATATTTTTTTCTACAAAGCCTTTTCTATTAAATAATTCTAAATCAAAGTCTTCAATGTAGGGTTTTAGTTCTTTTTCAATATCTATGCTTCTCACCCAAGTAGAATCATTTAAAAATAAACTTTTAAACTCTAATGATTGATTTGAGAGCTGACTTCGATCAGTTTCATCAAAACGGATTAATGCTTTTTTTATTGCTTTAAATCCTTGAATGTCTTGTTTTAAGACGATGTATCGTATTTGTAGAAGTGATTCATTAAGCTTAAAGTTTAATTTATTTTGTTCATAGTAATTAACAATTTCTAAACTATCTATTTGAGTTTTGGCTTGTTTTTCTACAACGGCGTTTAAATAAGCTTTTTTAAGTAATTCGTCACGATAATCTTTAGCTAGACTATCAAAATAAGATTGTTGGCTTTTAGGTAGATTTAATTTCGCGCGATCTATTAAAATTTTATCGGTAGCCCATTTTTCAATAAAAGTTTGAGCAAAAATAGCACTATCGTTTTTAGTAATTTGATTGGGCATTGCTTCAACTAGGTCACTTTTATAAAGTTGATGTGTATTTACACTCGCTAAAACTTCAGATTCTTCTTGAACGCTAAATAGTTGACAAGAACCCAAGCTTAAAATTATTAAGCTAAAAATTAGTTTATTTATCTTCAAGAGTTTCTTCAATTTTATTTAATATGTTTGTTTTGATACTTATTTTGTAACGATTTCTAAGTTCATTTAACCATTTATTTTCTTTCAATTTTTGTAATTGGCTAATAACTTTACCTCGAACTTCTTTAAACGTGAGTTGTCGAGATGGCGATTTACTTAAAATGTCTATAAACAAAAAGGTATTATTGTGTTTTTTGATTTTTGTTACACCATTTCTATTGAAAAAAACTTTCGGTAATTTAGTAGATTCTTTTGTGAATTTATCAGTTTCTATTATAACATTATCTTGATGTGGTGTAAATATCGAATCTTTAGATTGATTTTTAAATTTAATGTAAGCTTTACGAACGTCTTTTAAAACTGATTTTTTTGTTGTTGAAAACAATTTAGCTTGGATTGAAGCTTTCGAAAAAAACTCATCTTTATGAGATTCATAAAAAGTTTTCTGTGTTATTGAGTCTTTGGTAACTGGTTCCCAAATCTGTTGCTCCATAACTTCAAATAACAAAATACCTTCTTTAAAAGTCTTTATAGATTTTGCAAATTCTGGATTAATATTAACCAAATTGCTTCGATGAAACTTAATTAACTTATCATAAAGATAGTCCTCTTTAGAAGCTGAAATCACTTCAATAGGAGAATTTTGATTTTTGTATGTACGTTGATTGAGTTCTAGATATTTAAAATAATCTTTATATGAGTAACTTTCATCCTGAATTTTTAAAAAAACAGATTTTAGCAAGTCAATATTTGAGACACTATCAACTCTAAATTTATTATTTTCAATTAAGCCTGAGATTTCGTCTGAAATTAACATGAAATGATTTCTAGAAAACTTAGGATTGTAGCGTTGTTTTAAATTTGCGGCTATTTTTTTATTAATCAATTTTGCGCGAGATGATGTTTTTACTTGACGTCTTACATCTTCTTTTTGCGCTTCATACGGCTCAAGAGGTTTTACATCTAAAAGTTTAATAATGTGCCATCCAAATTTTGTTTTTACAGGTTTTGAGATGTCACCAACTTGAGCCAAAGCAAAAGCGGTATCTTCAAAATTATCGTCATTTAAACCACCAACAGCAAAATAAGGCAGCTCGCCACCTATTTTAGCAGTATTCTGATCTGCTGAATATTGCTTGGCTAAATCTGAAAAATCTTCAGTTTTAGTGAGCTTATAAATTTCATTAATACGCTGTTCTGCGCTAAAAGTAGAGTCGTTTGGCTTAGGTGTGATCATAATATGTGACACTTTAATTTTGCCTCTTGACTCACGTTCACCAGTTTTCTGAATAATATGATAACCAAATCGAGTTTTTACAGGTTGAGAAACCTCACCAAGTTTTAGATTATAAGCCGCAGACTCAAAAGGATAAACCATTTTAAAGGCATTAAACCATCCCATATCTCCACCATTTAATTTTGCTGAAGGGTCTGCTGAATGTTTTTTTGCTAAACTCGAAAAATTAGCACCTTTTTTAACTTGTTCTGCAATTGCTAAAGCTTTATTGTAGGCTTTTAAAGTGTCTTGAGGTTGATTGCCTTCGATTTTTATTAGAATGTGTTTAGCTCTAACTTCAGTTTTAATTCGATTAAAAGTCTCTTTCAACATTGCTTCAGTTACGTCACCATTAGCAATATAATTATCAGCTAATTGCTTATAATAACGTTTATATTCTTTCAAGAAACTCTGACTCGTATCAATACCTAAATCTTCAGCAGCTCTAAGTTTAAGTTGATAATCAATATATAAATCAAGATAATGATCTACGTCTTTCTGGCTTTCATCTACAACAATGTCAAGATTCTTCTTATAATTTTCTATAAAATCTGCAGCAGTAAACACCTTATTTTCTATGGTGAACAAGACATCATCAGAACTGTAGTTTTGTGCAAAACTTAATTGTATAACAACTAAAAAAACAACTATTTTAATAGCAAATTTCATTTTCAATATTTTAAAACTGAACAAAAATAATAATTTAAAAACCTCACACAATGTTTAAATAATGATAAAAAAACATTATTTAGCGGCTGTAAAATGATGGCTTTTTAATTTTGAATATGAAATATGTTGAAGAAATTACCATTAATACAACCTTAGATAAGGTAATTGAGATATTTGAGGATGAAAAACAGCTTAAACACTGGCAAAGAGGACTTTTAAAATCACGCTTGATTAAAGGTAAAGCTGGTGAAGTTGGTAGTGTAAGAAAATTAAAAATTGATTTAGATCTTAGCACAGTTAGTATGCGAGAAGAAATGATTTATAAGAACTTACCTTATGAATGGTTTGCTGAATATCGTAGCGCTGGATTAGTAAGTATTCAAAAAAATTATTTTCAGCAAGTTGAAGGTTCTACGTTATGGAAATCTAAAAGCGAATTTAAATTTTCAGGATACATGAAGATGATTAGTAAACTATTGCCTTCAATTTTTAAAGAACGTTCTAAAATAATCATGAAAGATTTTAAAGATTATATAGAAAATGGTAATTCTGCCTCGCTTAAATAAGGCTTTGTTAAAGTAATAAAATATAGCGTAATTTGCAGCAAATTTAAGAATGATGAAAAAAGCAATTACTATTATGATTTGTCTTGTAAGTTTCTCAGCTCTACAAGCACAAACCAAAGTTGGCACAATTAACAATGAGTATATTTTATCTCAAATGCCAGAAATAAAACAAGTTGAAAAAGATTTAACCGCTTATGGTGAAGAATTAGATGCTAGCATCAAGCAGAAATATGACGATTATCGTGAAATGTTAGAGAAATATAACAATGAGCGCGAATCTTTAACCAAAATTATTCGACTTGCACGAGAGAAAAAAATACGTGCTGCTGAGGCCGATCTACAAAAATTACAAGAAAATTCAAGTAAGTTATTACAAATTAAGCAAGATGAATTGCTAAGACCATTATATCAAAAAATAGCTGTTGCACTAGAAGCTATTGTTAAAGAAGAAGGTTTTACTCAAGTTTTTAATGAAAATCAAAGCTTAATTTACATAAGCCCAGAATATGACTTAACTATTAAAGTCATGAAAAGAATTGGACTTGAAATTAGTGAAGAAGACCAAAAAGCGATAGGAAACTAGGCAAATGTTTTAAACATAAAAAAGCCGTTAAAAGTAAATTTTGACGGCTTTTTAAGTTTAAGAATACATTTATTTATCTGCTATAATTTGGCGCTTCCTTAGTTATTGAAACACTATGCGGATGACTTTCCATCACACCTGAACTTGTAATTTGCACAAACTGAGCACTGTCTTTAAGCGTTTGAATATCTTTAGCACCACAATAACCCATACCAGCTCTCAAGCCTCCGATAAATTGCACCATACTTTCTACCAACTCACCTTTATAAGGCACGCGACCAACGATACCTTCAGGTACTAATTTTTTGATGTCAGCTTCAACATCTTGGAAATATCGATCTTTTGAGCCTTTGTCCATGGCCTCTATTGAACCCATTCCACGGTAAGATTTAAACTTCCTACCTTCATAAATAATGGTTTCTCCAGGAGACTCTTTAGTTCCTGCCAATAATGAACCTAACATGACGCAATCGGCACCGCCAGCAATAGCTTTAGGTATATCGCCTGTATAACGAATACCACCATCAGCTATAACAGGTACACCAGTACCTTTAATAGCTTCTGAAACTTCCATTATTGCTGAAAGTTGAGGATAACCAACACCAGCAACAATTCTAGTTGTACAAATTGAACCTGGACCAATACCCACCTTAACAGCATCAGCACCTGCATCAACTAAATATTTTGCAGCTTCTGCGGTAGCTACGTTTCCTACCACAACATCTAGTTTTGGGAATTTGCTCTTTATACGTTTTAAAACTTCAACAACACCTTTTGTATGTCCATGAGCTGTATCAATTACAACAGCATCTACACCTGCATTCACAAGTGCTGAAGCTCTTTCTACTATATCGTTTGTAACGCCAAGAGCTGCAGCAACGCGTAATCTCCCGAATTCATCTTTATTAGCAGCTGGCTTTTGAGTTAGTTTTGTAATGTCTCTAAAGGTGATTAAGCCTACTAATTTATTTTCATTATCAATCACAGGAAGTTTTTCTATTTTATGCTGCTGTAAAACAACTTCAGCCTCTTTTAGTGATGTTCCTTCACTTACGGTCACCAAATTATCGGTTGTCATAACTTCCTTAATTGGCCTGTCATTTTTTTGTTCAAAACGTAAATCACGATTTGTAACTATTCCTATTAATTTTTTAGAGTCATCAACTATAGGAATTCCTCCAATGCTGTGTTCTCTCATGCTATCATTAGCATCTTTAACAGTAGCAGTTATTGGTAATGTAACAGGGTCTATAATCATACCACTTTCAGCACGCTTAACACGTCTAACTTTAAGTGCCTGAGCTTCAATTGTCATATTTTTATGTAAAACACCTATGCCGCCTTCTCGCGCAATTGCAATAGCCATTCGAGACTCTGTAACTGTATCCATAGCAGCTGAAACTATAGGGACATTAAGGCTTATATTTTTGGTGAATTTACTTTGAATACTAACTGTTCTAGGCAGAACATCTGAGTATGCTGGAACTAATAGAACATCGTCATAAGTCAGTCCAAGTCCTTTTACTTTTGAATTAGTCATTGCAATTAGATTTAATTGCATGCAAATATAGACTTTTTATTTGGGGCTGAGTTAGAGCTAATTATAATTTAATGATAAATTAAAAGCCGTTTCGATTGAAACGGCTTTTGTGTTAGTAAAGCAAAATATATAATTACATATTTCGTCTGTACTGACCTCCTACTTCAAATAATGCTTCTGTAATTTGACCTAAGGAACAATATTTTGTCGCTTCCATCAATTCTTCAAACATATTGCGATTATTAATAGCTGCATCTTGAATTTTACTTAAATATTCTTCCGCTTTATTTTCGTAAGCTTGATGTAATTTATTTAAGGTGCTAATTTGAAACTCCTTTTCGTCTTCCGTAGCACGAATTACTTCTCTTGGCTTCACCGTTGGAGAACCTTTTGAACTTAAAAATGTATTTACCCCAATAATTGGGAATTCGCCAGTGTGTTTCAAAGTTTCGTAATGTAAACTTTCTTCTTGAATTTTACTGCGCTGATACATGGTTTCCATAGCGCCTAAAACGCCACCGCGTTCGGTTAAACGATCAAATTCAGTTAAAACGGCTTCTTCTACTAAATCGGTTAACTCTTCAATAATAAAAGCCCCTTGAATTGGATTTTCATTCTTCGCCAAGCCTAATTCTTTATTGATAATCAACTGAATAGCCATGGCGCGTCTTACCGATTCTTCTGTAGGTGTGGTAATGGCTTCATCGTAAGCATTGGTGTGCAATGAATTACAGTTATCATAAATGGCATATAAAGCTTGTAAAGTTGTTCTTATATCATTAAAGTCAATTTCCTGCGCATGCAATGAGCGACCTGAAGTTTGAATATGATATTTTAGCATTTGTGCTCGTGGATTAGCACCGTATTTATCACGCATGGCTTTCGCCCAAATTCTTCTAGCAACTCTACCAATTACCGCATATTCAGGGTCGATTCCATTGGAGAAAAAGAAACTTAAGTTAGGCCCAAATTTGTTGATATCCATTCCACGGCTTAAGTAATATTCTACATATGTAAAGCCATTAGAAAGCGTTAAAGCTAATTGGGTAATTGGGTTGGCTCCTGCTTCTGCGATATGATATCCAGAAATGGAAACTGAGTAGAAATTTCTAACTTTATTTTCAATAAAATATTCTTGAACATCACCCATTAATCGCAAAGCAAATTCAGTTGAAAAAATACAAGTGTTTTGCGCTTGGTCTTCTTTTAAAATATCTGCTTGAACGGTACCACGAACTACAGCTATGGTTTCTGCTTTTATTTTTTGATACACATCTGCAGGCAAAACTTGATCTCCGGTAACGCCTAACAACATTAAACCAAGACCGTTATTTCCTTCTGGTAAATCTCCGTTGTACTTAGGTCTTTCTAAGCCATTTTCCTTGTAGATTTGTTTAATTTTAGCTTCTACTTCGTTTTCAAGTCCGTTTTCAGTAATGTATTTTTCACATTGCTGATCGATAGCCGCATTCATAAAAAACCCAAGAAGCATTGGTGCTGGACCGTTAATGGTCATACTTACCGAAGTCATGTGATGTGCTAAATCGAAACCAGAATACAGTTTTTTAGCATCGTCTAAACAACAGATTGAAACTCCTGCATTTCCGATTTTTCCATAAATATCTGGACGGTGATCAGGATCGTTTCCGTAAAGGGTAACCGAATCGAAAGCAGTAGATAAACGCTTCGCCGGTAAACCTTGACTTACATAATGAAATCTACGGTTGGTGCGCTCAGGTCCGCCTTCTCCAGCAAACATTCGAGTTGGATCTTCTCCAGTGCGTTTAAACGGATATAAACCGCCTGTGTACGGGAATTCGCCTGGTACATTTTCTTGCAACATCCATTTGAGTAAATCGCCCCAGGCTTGGTATTTAGGCAAGGCAATTTTAGGAATTTGCTGATGCGAAAGTGATTCGGTATGCGTTTCTATTTTGATTTCTTTATCGCGAACTTTAAAACTGTAAATCGGATCTTTATATCGCTTTACGGTAGATTCCCAACTTAATATTTTTTCCCAATTGTATGGGTCTAAATCCATTTTTACCCGATCGAATTCTTTTTTGAGTAAACCAACTAATTGTTCGTTTTCAGGTGAAGTATTGTTTTGTAATGCATCTTCTTCAATTCCATTTTTATCTAAAGCCAATTCAGCTTCAACCGAAGATGACAAAGTTTTATAAATTCCGTATAACTTCTGAGCTACTTCAACTTGGTGATTCACCTTTTGATCGTAACTTCTATTATTTTCAGCAATTTCAGACAAGTAACGTGTTCTTGCTGGCGGAATGACGAAAATTTTCTCAGACATTTCGTCTGTAATTTCGTAAGTACTATTGAGTTGGGCTTTGGTTTTATCGGCAACCAAATCCATAATTTGCTTATACAACACATTCATTCCAGGATCATTGAATTGAGAAGCAATGGTCCCGTAAACCGGAAGCGTATCGAGTTTTGCATCCCATAATTGGTGATTGCGTTGGTATTGTTTTTTCACATCCCGCAGCGCATCTTTAGCACCACGTTTATCGAATTTATTAATGGCCACCAAATCTGCAAAATCAAGCATATCGATTTTTTCCAGTTGTGTAGCTGCTCCAAATTCTGGCGTCATTACATACAATGAAACATCAGAATGGTCTAGAATTTCAGTATCGCTTTGTCCAATTCCTGAAGTTTCTAAAATAATTAAATCGTAATTGGCCGCTTTTAAAACTTCAACAGCTTCTTGCACATATTTGGAAAGTGCTAAATTAGACTGACGCGTAGCCAACGAACGCATATAAACTCTTGGCGAATTAATAGCATTCATACGAATACGATCGCCCAGTAAAGCTCCGCCTGTTTTTCGTTTAGATGGATCGACAGAGATAATTCCGATTTGTTTGTCATCAAAATCGACTAAAAAACGACGAACCAATTCATCTACTAAAGAAGATTTTCCTGAGCCACCTGTTCCTGTAATTCCCAATACAGGAACTTCATTATTACTCGATTTTTGTATCGGTTCAAAAACTGACTTAAATTCTTCATGTCGATTTTCAGCTAAAGAAATTAAGCGAGCAATGGTGTTTACATTTTTATTTTTAAGGTTTTCTGAAGTTTTTTCTGCTTCAACTAATTTTGGCGTTGGGAAGTCGGATTTTTCAACCAAATCGTTAATCATGCCTTGCAATCCCATTTCACGACCATCGTCTGGAGAATAAATTCTAGTAATCCCATAATTCATTAAATCTTCAATTTCTTCCGTCAGGATTACGCCACCGCCGCCACCAAAAATCTTGATGTGGCTTGCTCCTTTTTCTTGAAGTAAATCGTACATGTATTTAAAATACTCGTTATGGCCGCCTTGATAGGAAGTCATAGCTATGGCATTTACATCTTCTTGAATGGCTGTATTTACGACTTCTTCTACGCTTCTATCGTGTCCTAAATGAATGACTTCTACTCCAGTAGATTGGATAATTCTTCGCATGACATTGATGGCTGCATCATGACCATCGAAGAGTGATGCTGCCGTTACAATTCGAATTTGATTTTTGGGTGTATATGGTTTTTGTTGTTCCATGCTGAAGCTGAATTATATTTAAAATTATGATGCGGTAAATTTACGAATTTCATAACTAAAACCATTTGTTTAAGTTTATTTTAAATAGATACCAACTTTTAATATTATATAATTTGTAGCTACTTTATTAAGTTTGAAAAACTTTTATTAGCACATATATTTTATTTTCAATCTGAATAATTTGATGACATTTGATTTCACTCAATCCATTTTATGGCATATTGAAGAGCATCATTATATGTGTTAATATCTGGATAAACAGGCTCAAAAAGTTTTGGATTTCCTTTAGCGCCTATATCATAGGTTGAACTTACATAAACAATATTACCAGAATAAGGTAATTTAAAATCAATAAGCTCTCCGAAATCATTTGTTAGCTCTCCAGTTGATGTCCCAATAAGCGTACTTAAATTATATGTTTTAACAGCATCCGCTAAAAAGTTTGCACTTGAAAAAGTTTTTGGTCCAATTAAAACACAGGTTTTACCTGTAAAATAAAAACTTGGTTTAATTGGATTTATTAATTCACTATCAAAATCTTCAATTATAGTTCCACTTTCCTTATTGTAATAATATTCCATAAAACTTTTTCCATGATGCTTGCTATAGTTGTTTTTCTTGTAAGCGACTTTGGCTTGGCTACTTACTTTCCAAAATCTTCCACTGGATTGACGGTATGGTTTTGTGGTAATATAGGAAAGTAATAAATCATTTAGTTTTGAGTCTCCTCCTGAATTTTCTCTTATATCAATAATGAGTTTGTTTATTTTTTTATCATCAATTTCGCTGAAAGTTTTGGACAAAAAAACTTCAAAGGCGCTATAATCTGTGCAACTATTGTAACTAATAAGTCCAATATTATCATCAATAATTTCAAAAGTATAGTTGTCGATAGAATTACCATTAACTAAAAAATCATTTAATTCCTGTACATTTATTCCTTTCAAACTGATAGTGCGATCAGTTAAATAAATATTATATGGAGCTTTTAATTTATCGGTAAAAAACAAATAAAGCGGAAACAGCCTTTCACAATTTGCATTTTTAAATGTATTAACTCCACCTATAAAACTCATGCATTCTTTGTACAATTCAACGATACTAAAACCATTGATTTCGGTTAACTCAATACCAACAGGTATTTTATCGTTTATAGATCTCGTCACTTTAAAAACAGTATTATCTTTAATTAATTTCCCTGTAAATGGTAAGAATTGATAGCTGATTAATTCAGGAAAGATTTTATCGTTTTGCCAATCTAAGCCTGTATGACCTCCACTAAGTAATGCAGATAGCTTCATACTTGAAGCAATAAAAGTTTTAAGAGGTATAGAATCCCTATCAAACGTTGATAATGTAGCTTTTACGCTTTTGTCAAAATACTGCTTTTCAATTTTAAAATAAGGATTATAATGGATATCTTCTATATTTTTAATCATATAATTAATATCTGCTATTGCCTTTTCAGTTGATATGTAAGCCATATTTTGACTTATTCCAACTGATACTATCAAAATGAATATTACATTTATTATTAATCTTTTCATATTACATTTTTATGTTAAATTAAATTATTCTCAACTAAGCGAATAAAGATGCTTTTTGTCCTTAACAGCCCAGCAGATTATTTTTTAATGTCTCCTTTAATTTCGACTATTCAGAAAAAATAAAAAAATAGTCTAAATGTGCTTTATAGATACTTATCTATTCATTTAATAAATTATCAATTTCTTTTTATTTTAAAAATACGCTTTGTGGATAGCAGTTTTTCTAATTCAATTTTCCCCAAAGTATCTGGCTAACATATCTGTTAGACTGAAAATTGAAGTAACCATTTTTATCATAAATAACCGTATTAGAAGTTATGGAAGAATAGTCATTATCAAACCAGTACGTATACATATTTCTCCAAAAATTCTCAATGACCCCTAACTGCTCATCTGAAAGTTTCACATAACTTCTATCAATTTTAATTTTATCATCTTTTACGGGTTGAACTTGAAGGTCTATAAATCGAAGTCCTTGTTCATTAGTTGAAGTCTCCCAGTATTTCATAAAATATCTACCACGCTTCTTGGCAATCTTTAAGGTGTAAATTGGAATAGCAGTAGCCATGTTTGTTGGTCCAGCATAGCAAGAAACAATCTTTATATAGTCGTTGTTTTTCATTTTCCTGAGAACAAGCGGATACGTTTTGTTGAAAAAAAAGCAGCTTAGATTTTTGTAATCACTACGTGAATGAATTTGCACAGAATGACTCCTTTCTGTTGAATCTTTGGGAATAAAGCGTATTGTATACGGCATAGGCTCTAAATCTGTTAAAACTTGTTCTTTTTTGAATTCAAGCGTCTTAATAAGCGTATCTTTTACCAAAAATGGATGTTTTGATATTCTCATATCGCCATATAATCCAAATTTACCATCTAATTTGATAGAATCATTAGATGGGAAACAGGCAGAGTCAATTGTAATTTTGAATTTTTCTTGGGAAAATCCATTTATAAAAGTACAAGATAGTATTAATAAAAAAGTAAGTTTTTTATTGAATTTAAAAAAATTCATATTGTCATTATTTAATTAACTATAATAAAATCAAGAGCTCTTTAATTTTTGTATTAATTTTTATTTAATAAAACTCCTAACCTTTTGGTCAAAATTGTCTTCATTTAAACCAATCAGTTGATTTGTAGTTTTAAGATAATTATTAAAGCGATCTTTACTGCCAGCATTAATTAATTTCAAAATACCATCAGTACCTTTTTCCTGTTCTATATGATTGGCAATAATTCCTGAAATTGTAGAACGCACCGAAATTTCTGGCGCAAGATGACTAAAAATTTTTGTGTCGTTTTTAAATAAACTAAATAAACTTGTATCGGGATTATTAGCTAAATATTTTTTTAGTTCTTCAACCAATTGTTGTTGTGTGATCATGTCACCTTTAGTATCGGTATAGTAAGCATTACCCCATAAGTATGCAATACCTTCTTCTGCAATCCAATTTCTGTTCTTAGGTTTGTTTATTTGTCCAGAATAGTAATGAAAAATATCATGAGAAAAATCTTCATTATTCATAACTGCAAAAATTGTATTCGCATTGACACCATAACCATCTCTATACTTTCCATTTGAAGTAAGAGAATATGTAAAGCCTAAAAGTCCTAAGATTTCTTGGTAATTGTCAGTCAGATAAAAATTGAATTTTTGTGGTTTTAAACCAAGCTTTTTGGCTATTTCAGTATTTTTATGATTAAATGTCTTTGCTAAGTGTTCATTAATTTCTGTTCTAAAATGATAGGTAATGTCACCAAAGATTTTTGTTTTCCAGTAACGCGTTAAATAATCTAATGGAATTGAAAAGGTAAAATTATTATTGGTCTCTGTTGCTATTAAAGTTATCGCAAATACTGGTATAGGTTGAGATTCTTGATTTTGATTTATATAGGATATTTTTACTATATAATCTTTACTTGAAACAGGGTAACAATTTATCAAAAATTTATCCTGAAGCTCTTTAGCACTATCTGTTTTTCTGGCTTCATAATTGATTAATACCTGAAGTTGGGATACTGTTAGATTGAATCTTTTAGGCGTTATTAGGGCTTTATTAATATTTCCTGTATACAAATCTGAAAACAAGTCATTCAGACTTTTGCGGAATTTTTGTTCGCTCGTAGAATCTAAAGGTAAGTTTAAGTATTGAGGTACGTTAATTGCTTCTTGTGCAATTGAAGAATTAAAGACAAGAGTCAAAACAAATATTATGATTAATCTTATCATTTTATAGAAAAAATCTCTAGGAGCATTAAAATTTAATAAGGTCATTAAAAATGAATTAATGACCTTATTACCAATTCATAATTATTTTTTTATTAATTTTTTAGAAAACTGCTTGCCATCAAGAGTTTCTATTATAACTAAATAAACTCCAGTTCTCAAACCGCTCACATTAATAGTGTTTTCAGAAGAACTCAAGACTTTGGCTCCTAAAATCGAATAAATAGTTATATTCTTTAGGCTATGCTGTGATAATACATTTAAGCTATTAACAACAGGGTTGGGATAAATTTTAAATTGTGTATCTTGAATAACATCTGAGACAGATAACGTACTAAATTCATGTGCGCCAATATCAACTGTACCATTTGCAATGCGTTGTAACCCAAAAACATCAGATCCAGAAGCAAAACTATTATTGCCGCTATCAATGGCTGGGCTACCGCTTTGTAAAGTAAAATCATTATTACTAGGATCAGTAAACAATGGATTTACATTTTGACCCTGGTTACCAACGAAGCCTAAACCTTGTGCATCGATATTTGCAGAACTAGCAGAGACATTTCCAACAGTAGTCCCATTACTTATAACGGAAGATACTCCTGCCGGTATAAAGCCGTTTGGCCCAAAATTATCCCAGAATATATTATTCTCAACAGTAGCATTCATTGTACCAGTTCCTTGAGATATACCAAAAACAGTTTGTATGTTACCTGCAGCTGAAGGTACTACAGTAAAGTTCTTACTAAAGGTGTTATTTATTAATTCTAAATTAACAGTACTACCAGTAGCAAACGCCCTTACCCATCCTGCAGCACCAGAAAAAACATTACCCGATGAAATAATATAATTTTCATAAAATAAATTATTTTTAATACTCACATCAGCAGCTACAGCAGCATTTGTAAAAATGTAAATTCCAGTTGCTGCGTTACTTTGGTTGTGATGAAATCGATTATTATCTAAAACAAAATTGGCGTCAACTACTGGTTGCATATTAACACCAGAGTTAGCACCTGTATTAAATTGATAAGCAATTTCAGAATTTCTTAAGGTAAAAGTGGATACTGCTTGATTTACTGCAATAGCGTTAAAAGCTGTAAAGTTCATGTCATGTGCACCTCTAACAGAAATACCATCTAGGATTACATTATTTGCATTTACATCAATGACACGTAGTGCATTGTCTTGCCTTGTCGGTTCACCGGCGGTAAACGGAAAAGCCGTAAGATCATCATTATCAGCCAGGTCACCACTAAAAATACTGAGATTATTTATAAAATCTCTTTGATTTAATTGTGTTTCAATACCATCAAAACCACCATAAATAGTGAGCCTTTTATTAATAGTGTAGCTTGAAACTGGTATATACTTACCTTCTGCAACCCAAATTTCGTCTCCTATCACTGCATTAGAAATGGCGACTTCTATTGAGGTATAAGCATCTGCCCAAGAAGAACCATCATTATTTCCTGTGGCATCAATATCAACATAAACTATGCCCGGTAGCCCAAATTGTATAGGTGAAGAATAATTAGTAGTACCGGAGTTGCAATTTGTTCTTACATAGATATCATAAATTATAGAGTTATTTAAATTAGATATCAGTTGGGATGTGTTTGTAGTATTGACAACGGTTGCATTACCTATAGGTTGACCTGTTTCAACATATGCCACATCATAACTATCAGCGTTTGTTACTGCATCCCAAGTAACCAAAGCGTCTGTTCCGTTTGTAACCGTTGCTGTAATATTATTTGGAATAGCGCAAGCTGGTGGCAATTGCGGGTCAGTGTAGGCGTACAAACGATCTTGATTTTGATTTGAGCTGATACCATAAATTATATTATTGACGATATCAATATTTTGAATACCTAAATTCATAAATAAATTTACAGCTCCAGAGCCATTAGCTCGATTAACTCTAACAACTCTATTACTGCTTGCATTTACATAATAAAGATAATCTTGAGTGACTTCAACCCCTGTAAGTACATTACCTGAAGAAGATACTAATGCCGTAAAGCCTGCCGAGGGATTGTTGATATTATAATGCCAAACGAAACCTTGTATTGATGTAAAATAAAAATCAGCCCCAATTGTAGCAACATCGGTAATATCAGTATGAGAAGCTGGTAAATTAACCACAACACTACTTGAGTTAGGGCTATTAAGTAAAAGTCTTAACTGACCGCTATTTGCTGTACCGTTTCGTGTAAAGTAAACATCTCCATTATCGCTTTGAAAAGCAAAACCTATAGCACCGCCTGTGCCATCAATGAAATTGAAATTTGGACTAACAGTAGTTCCATTTATTGTTGCCAAAACAACATTGTTTCCACCTGTATTAGGAATATAAAAACCATTAGGTGCTTCCTCAAAAGTATATGGTGTAATATTTAGATTTGCTATAACAGTGGTTAACGAAGAAGGGTTGTTTAAATCCAACCTTTTTATTTGATTGTTGTCTTCAAAGTAAGCAAAATTATCAATAACGATTAAAGACCTTGGATTTGTTAAAATCGGACCTAATGCGGTTTGTGCGTTGAGAAGTTGTGTAATAAATACTAGTAAAAGTAGTGTTTTTTTCATGTCAATGACTTTTTTTTTATTTTACTTGGCAAATTTAAATTTGAGATAGCTTTTTAAAAGTCCTAAATAAAATTGAAATGTTTCATATCAAAATCTAAAGCTTTCAAATGTCTCAATTACTTTCAAAAGTCTCATTTAGATAAAAAGTGAAATAAAAACTTGAAGTATTTTTATTATAAATCTAATTTTGAATAAAAAAGCTAAATGAATTTTTGGAAAAAAGCGCTTAATGTAGGAGTAAGCTCAGATAATAAATCAAAAGAAAAAAAAAGAATAAGACTTCTTAATTTAGTAGCTTATATATCTATAGCTCATGCTTTATTTTTTTTAGTTTTTGATGCTTTGACTGATATTTTCGATTTGCAAAAAGCTTTAACTCTTGGCACTCAATTACTATTATTTTTCACTATTATTTACATACAATACAAGCAAAGATTTCTACTTGCAAGAGCACTGTTTTTTTTATTAGTATTCGTAATATTATTTTACCATTGTAATTATGCCTTTAAAGGTTTTTATGGTGAATATCAGTACATAGTTTTACCATTAATTTCTTTATTTTTTTTTGATAATAAATACTTACACTACTTTTTACTATGTATTGCTATCGCTGCTTTTTACCTTCCTAATTTATATTTTAATAATTATCCTGAGGCCTATTTTGGTTATTTTAATGTTTCGCTTCTTTTTGGAGGTTTATTTTTATTAGTTAGTTTTTTTAAAAATGAAAATGATAAAAATGAACTTCTCCTCAAAAAAGAGAAAGATATTGTAGTAAAAGACAAAAAACTATTAGAAAAACAACAAAATGAATTAAAAGAATTGAATCGTTTTAAATCAAATTTTTTTACAAACATATCACATGAAATTAGAACTCCTATAACCTTAGTAAAAGGATACGCAGAGCGATTAAGCTTAACTGAAAACAATAAAGAAAATTCTGAATATTTAGACATTATACAAATGCAAGCAAATAAAATTGAAGGCATTGTTAATGACTTACTTAATTTATCTAAGCTAGATGCAAACCAACTTTTACTACGTAAATCTGCAATAGAAATAACAAATTTCATTAATAAGCTTTACAACAGATATAAAAAACTGTTTAGCGATAAAGGAATACAACTCTCCCTAGACATCAACATTTCACCGGTAACCATCGAAATGGATAAAGACTATTTTGAAAAGTCATTAGAAAACATTTTAGAAAATGCATTAAAGTTTACTCCAAAAAATGGAGAAGTAATTATTGCAATTCATCATGAAGAAGCACTTAAAATTTCTATCCTTGACAATGGTGTTGGTATTCCACAAAAAGATTTACCTAAGGTTTTTAAAAGGTTTTATCAAGCTGATAATGATATTACCAGAAGTGTTGGTACTGGTATAGGGCTTTCATTTGCAAAAAGTATTATAGAAAAGCATGGTTTTAGTGTTGATGTAGAAAGTATTCCAGACATTGAAACAAAATTTACTATAAAAGTACCTGCACAATTTATAATCGAAGTGAGTAAAATAAATAATCATTATTTAGAAAATACTTTGCAATCTAAAATAAAAAGCTTGAAAGATGAAACAATTCTTATAGTAGAAGACAATATTGATATGCAAAATTATTTGAAGCTTGTTCTAAAAGATTTCAAAGTTGTTCTAGCATCAAATGGCTTAGAAGGAATAAAATTAGTAGAAAAGCATAAACCAAAAGCAATAATTACAGATTACATGATGCCTGTAATGAACGGCTTAGAATTAGTAAAAGAGCTAAAAAGTCAATCTTTAAAAACGCCCGTAATTGTGCTTACTGCAAGTAATAGTGAAACAGACAAATTAAATATGTTACGTGTAGGCATTGATGCTTATTTAACCAAACCATTTAACGAAGAAGAACTCTTATTAGGCTTAACTAAAGCTATAAAGTATTATAAACAAATTCAACAATTTGAACAAAAAATTCCAAATTCTGAAAAACTGAAACTATCAAATCAACATCATGATTATTATCAGGAAATACTAGCGATAATAGAAAAAAATTATTCTAGCAAAAATTTTGGTGTCGAGCAGTTAGCAGAGATGATGAATCTATCTAGAAGTAGTTTGTTTAGAAAAACAAAATATTTTTTAGGACAAACTCCTAACGAATTGATTAAAGAAGTAAGGTATCAAAAAGCAAGATTATTATTAATTGAAAAACCTAAAATTAGTAAAACAGAATTAGCTGAAGCTGTTGGCTTATACAACGCTACTTATTTTTATAATAATTTACAAAATAGGTTTAATAATGAGAGTTCAAAATAAAATACATTTAAGACTGATAATCAATTAACTAAAATTCAGTAAATATCAAAAATTTTAAGAATATAATTCTTTCAGCGAGCTTATTAAAATTATCTACATTTGTAAATCTAAACATAGGTTATGAAAAAATTTCAATTATTCATTTGCTTGATCTTGTGCACGTTTACTACTTTTGCTCAATTTGGCCGATTAAAAGACGTAATCTCAGGAGATGAGTCAATTAATTTTACAGAACAACAAGCTGTTGAAGCTATTAAAACAACACTCGAAAATGGTGTTAGAAAAGAAGTTAAAAAACTTACTGTTAAAAACGGATTCTTAAACAACGAGTTAGCAAAAATTGGGTTTCCTGAAAACATAAAAAATGTTGAACGTAAACTTCGTGCTGTTGGTTTAGACAATTTAGTTGATAAAGCCGTTGCATCACTTAACCACACTGCCGAGGAAGCTACAAAAGAGGCCATCCCAATTTTTACCGATGCTATTACAAACATAAAAGTTGAAGATGGTATTAATATCATTAAAGGCAATGAAAGCGCAGCAACAACTTATTTAAAACAAAAAACTTATCAACAACTTTATAACAAGATGTCTCCGATAGTTAGCGTAAAATTTAAAAGTGTTAAAGCTGATGCCATTTGGTCTCAATTAACCACAAAATATAATCGCTTACCGTTTACTAAAGATGTTAATCCAGATCTAATAGACTATGTTACTTCTCAAGCGCTTGAAGGTGTTTTTAAATCTATCGCAAAAGAAGAGCTAGACATCAGAAATGAACTAAGTGCAAGAACTTCAGATATTTTAAGAACAGTATTTGGTAACTAATTAGATAAGCCTTTTATAAAATTAATTGATTTTAAATTGAATTCTTGAGGTTGTTCAACGTTAACAACATGTCCGCATTTTCTAACAACAATGAGTTGAGCCATTTGGTGATGTTGAACCAACTTTTCTATTGATGGCAAAAACAAATGATCTTGTTCTCCCATAATATATAGTGAAGGAATATGAATATCTTTTTGACGAAACAAACGGAGTAGCGGCTTAATTTCAGAAGTTAATTTAAACCACTTAATAAATTCTTTTTGGTAAAGCTTTTTAGCCTCTCGTACAAATAAATTTCTACTGGCTTTATGGTTTTTACGTGGCATAATAACGAACGCAAATAACTTATATAGCATCATGTAAGGCACAACTGACTTAAAAATTACACCCATTCGCATTAGAAAACGAGACCTCACATTCATTTTCATTACAGCACCACCCATAATCATGCTTTCAACACGTTTAGGATGTTTTTCAGCTAGATTACGAATTAAAATGGTCCCTAAAGAAATACCAACAAAATGTGAACTTTTAATTTTACAATAATCCAAAACCTCAACAATATCTTGTGTAATAACATCAAAAGTATAATCGGTTTTAAGACTATCTTTTAAGCTTGGCTTTGAACGGCCATGACCACGTAAATCTAAGAGAAGTATATTAAAGTGAGATTTAAAAATTCTTAATTGTTTAAACCATATAGAAGAACTGCCACCAGCGCCATGAACAAAAGTAACCCATTGTTTAGAAGAATTATGACGATGAATGGAATAATGTAACACTAAATAAAATTTTTAGTAAATATAGACCAAAAGTAAATCTACTAAACATTTTTAAAAGAAATTTATAGTTTATAACGAATTTCTCAACTTTAATAAATAATCAAAAGCCGCTATAAGTCGGCTTCCATACCAACTAAAACATTCTCCATCTACAATTTTTATTTGTTCTGATTTTAGAGGGATTTCAGGAAAATTGTGTTCTGTGAATGGAAATGGTTCAGAAGAAAGTAAAACATAATCTAGCTGAGGCATATTAGCTAAATCAACTTCAGGATATCGCGATAAATGTCGATAAACATTATTCATCTTACATAGTTGAAGCATATAATTTATAAAATTAGAATGCCCTGCAACCATCCATGGTTCACGCCAAATAAAATAAGCAACATCAACTGAAGGGAAATGACTTATTTCTTTTTTAAAAAATTCGAATTTAGACATAAGTAGCTCTATAAAATCATTAGCTTTAGTTTGTATTTCAAAAACAAGACTTAAGTCTTCAACTAAATCGATTAAATCCTCAATAGTTGAAATATCCGAAACGTAAACCCTATAGTTTTGCTCAAGTTCACTAACAATTTCAGGCGTGTTTTCTTCTTTATTTGCTAAAATAAAATCAGGTTGTAATTGCGTTATTTTATGATATTTAACAGATTTTGTCCCGCCGATAATTTGTGCTTCTTGACGAATATTCTTTGGGTGAACACAAAACTTTGTTACACCAACCAATTTATATGCTAAACCTAATTCAACTAAGAGTTCTGTTAAGCTTGGAACAAGGCATATTAATTTTTGAGGTGTTTTGCTAATTGACAAAGGTCGGTTTAGTTGATCTGATATTTCCATTTTATAAAATTAAAAAAGCCTAATTGAAAAATCAATCAGGCTTTAGATAAGTTACGAGAATTTATGATTAGAAATTTATTTTATTTGATCAACGACGGCTTTAAAGGCGTCTGGATTATTAACTGCTAAATCGGCTAAAACCTTACGGTTTAATTCGATATTGTGCTTTTTAACTTTCCCCATAAATTGTGAGTATGACATACCGTGAAGTCTAGCAGCGGCATTAATTCTCACAATCCAAAGTGATCTAAAATTTCTCTTTTTTTGTTTGCGGTCTCTGTAAGCATATAACATTGCTTTTTCGACTGCATTTTTAGCAACTGTCCAAACGTTTTTACGTCTTCCGTAATAACCTTTAGCTTGCTTCATGATTTTTTTTCGTCTTGCTCTAGACGCTACTGAGTTTGTTGATCTTGGCATAATTTAATGTTTTTTTGTAGTAGGCAGATTTAAAATCGTTTTGAGGCCGTACTCCATGGATTAATTAATAATTAATAAACCTATAAAAACAATTACTTTAATCGTAATTGTGTTTTTATACTGTCTACATCAGATTTGTGCACTAAAGCACTGTGCGTTAACTTTAATTTACGCTTTTTAGACTTTTTAGTCAAAATATGACTTTTGAATGCATGCTTACGTTTTATTTTACCTGTTCCAGTAAGTTTGAAACGTTTTTTTGCACTCGATTTGGTTTTCATTTTAGGCATTGTATCCTGTTTTATATAAATTTAATCGTAACTTACTTTTTCTTTGCTGAAGGAGCTAACATCATAATCATTCGTTTTCCTTCAAGTTTTGGCATTTGTTCTACTTTAGCAATTTCTTCTAAGTCGGTTGCTAAACGTAATAATAAAATTTCGCCTTTGTCTTTAAACACAATTGAACGTCCTTTAAAGAAAACATAAGCCTTCAACTTGGCGCCATCTTTAATAAACTTTTCGGCGTTTTTCTTTTTAAACTCGTAATCATGATCGTCAGTATTAGGTCCAAACCTAATTTCTTTAACCACAACTTTCGAGGCTTTTTGCTTTAAGGCCTTTTCGCGTTTCTTTTGTTCGTACAAAAACTTTTTATAGTCCATCACCTTACAAACAGGCGGATCAGCTTTCGGAGAAATTTCAACTAAATCAACGCCTAATTCTTCAGCTTTGGCAAGTGCGGTTTTAAGATCGTAAATATCAACATCTACGTTATCACCAACTAACCTAACTTTAGGTGCCTTGATATGATTATTAATTCTGTGAGGATTTTCTGTTTGTCTCCTCGGTGAACCTTTTGATTTTTTTCTTCTTAATGCTATGGCTTAAAATTTTTTAATGTTAAACTTCAAATGTTTTTAAATCTCTATTAATTTCAGTGTTGACAATTTGCGCAAATTCTTCAACTGTCATTTGCCCTAAATCTTCACCACCGTGTTTTCTTACTGCAATTTTATCAGCTTCAATTTCTTTTTCGCCGATGATGATCATATATGGAATCTTATCCATTTCAGCTTCACGGATTTTTTTACCCATGGTTTCACTTCTATGATCGACTGCGGCGCGAATTTCGTTATTTTTAAGTAAACTTAAAACTTTTTTAGAATAATTTTCATATTTCTCACTGATTGATAGTACAATAGCTTGTTTTGGCATTAACCAAAGCGGAAAATTACCTGCGGTATGTTCTAACAGAATAGCAATAAAACGTTCCATACTACCAAATGGTGCTCTGTGAATCATCACTGGTCGGTGCATCTCGTTATCACTGCCTTTATATTCTAACTCAAAACGCTCTGGCAAATTATAGTCTACTTGAATAGTACCAAGTTGCCATTGTCTTCCTAAAGCGTCTTTAACCATAAAGTCAAGTTTTGGCCCGTAAAATGCCGCTTCTCCTGTTTCTACTACATAGTTTAAACCTTTTTCTTTGGCCGCGTTTAAAATAGCATCTTCGGCTTTTTGCCAATTCTCTTCACTGCCAATATATTTTTCTTGATTTTCTGGATCGCGTAATGATACTTGAGCCGTAAAGTTTTCAAAACCTAAAGATCCAAATACATATAAAACTAAATCAATCACTTTTTTAAACTCTTCATCTAATTGATCTGGTGTACAAAAAATATGCGCATCATCTTGTGTAAAACCGCGCACACGTGTTAAACCGTGCAACTCACCACTTTGCTCATAACGATAAACCGTTCCAAATTCTGCAAAACGTTTGGGTAAATCTCTATAACTCCATGATTCTGCATTAAATATTTCGCAGTGATGTGGGCAATTCATCGGTTTTAGGAGATATTCTTCTCCTTCATTTGGCGTCTTGATAGGCTGAAAGCTATCTTCACCATATTTCGCGTAATGTCCAGAGGTTACATATAATTCCTTTTGACCAATGTGCGGAGATACAACAGCTTCATAGCCAGCTTCTTCCTGGGCTTTTTTCATGAAATTTTCTAAACGTTCTCGTAATGCCGCACCTTTTGGCAACCATAAAGGTAACCCTTGACCTACTTTTTGTGAAAAAGTAAATAAGCCTAATTCTTTTCCAAGTTTTCTATGATCGCGCTTTTTAGCTTCCTCTAAAAGTTTTAGATATTCTTTTAATTCTTTTTGCTTTGGGAATGAAATACCGTAAATACGCGTTAACTGCTCGTTGTTTTCATCGCCTCGCCAATACGCACCAGCAACACTCATTAATTTTACAGCTTTTATAAACCCAGTATTAGGAATGTGACCACCTCGACATAAATCGGTAAAGCTATCGTGATCACAAAAGGTAATATCTCCATCTTTAAGATTTTCAATCAGCTCTACTTTAAAGTGGTTGTTCTCGTTTTTATAAAACTCAAGCGCCTCATCTTTTGACACTTCTCGCATCTTAAAATCATGCTTACCTCTAGCGATTTCAAGCATACGTTTTTCTATCTTCGGGAAATCGTTTTCTGAAATTTTATGGTCTCCTAAATCAACATCATAATAAAACCCGTTTTCTATTGAAGGTCCTATAGTTAACTTAACACCAGGATACAATTCTTGAATAGCCTGTGCCATAACGTGTGATGTTGAGTGCCAAAAAGCTTGTTTACCTTCGTCGTTTTTAAACGTAAATAATACTAAACTACCGTCGGTGGTTAGCGGCGTTGTGGTCTCTACAGTTTCATTATTAAATTTTGCAGATATAACTTGCCTTGCTAAACCTTCGCTGATGCTTTGCGCTACTTGAAAAGGAGTTACACCATTTTCAAAAGACTTCACGCTACCATCTGGTAATGTAATATTAATCATGAATATAAATTTTTGGCAAAGATACTGAGTAAAATCTTGTTGACAAGTTTTTTAATGAGTGGTTTAATTGAAGTCTTAATTAGTTAATTAGTTTCGTTTGTTCAGGAATATTAAATACAGAATGATTAGCCGAAATGAATTTTAGATTTCTGATACTTGCCTTACCTATAGGCTTTCCATAGATTCCATTTTCTGAAGACCAATTATAAAACTTCCACTGGCTAGCGAACGGCACTTTATCTAAACTAAAATAATTATTATACACAATAGCATGTGGTTTTTTTTCAGCTTCATGAGTACTTTGATTAAAGGTTACTATGTAAGCTGCAGCTTTTAACAAATGTGTTTTGGGGTTGGCATAGACCACATACCAATCGTCTGGTGCATCACCTATTTGAGGTTCAAAACTGAGTTTTGCTGAGTTATAAACTTCTTCCTGAAATAACTTATCATCTAAATTCTGCCACTTTGTTCCTTCATCATCAAGTTTAAATGGCATGGCAAAAAAATAAGACCAAGTTAACACATCGAATCGTGCCGACTTATAATTGGCTGAAGACGGAAATTGATGAAACTGACCTTGATTATAATATATTGATACTCCTTTTGATGTTTCTAAAACTACTTTTGATGAGTTTGTGGTCATACTAATTTTTGCGTCTAGCTGCTTTTTTTGTCCTAATTGAAGCTTAATATTAAATTGAACAGCTTCATGATTTTTAAAAGCATCTACGTTATGGCTATGCTGAATATTTTTAATTAATTGTTGGGCTTCAGACAATGGATTTTGTTGAGTGACTTCAGTGTTTCTTGTTGTTGATTGAGTTTCATTTTTTGATGAATTATTGCATCCTAGACAGACTAAAACCAAAAAACCAAAGAGTTGATATTTTTTCATGCGCATTATTTTAACAGCATTTCTATACAGTAAAAATAAAAAAGCTGTTTAACAATAACTTGCTAAACAGCTTTTTTTAAATTTTAAAGATGATTATTACTTAATCGTTTCGAAACTTCTATTAACAAAGTTGGTTAAATCTTCTCCTTTTAATAGACCTTGTGCTAGTTTTGCTAAATCTAAAGCTTGTTTAATTTTAGATTGCTTATCATCATCATTTTCAATACTTAAGATTTCTGAAGCTAATGAATGATTAGCATTAACAACCAAGTTATACATTTCTGGCATGTTGCCCATACCGAACATTCCGCCGCCGCCAGTTTGCTGCATTTCTTTCATACGTCGCATAAATTCTGGCTGTGTAATCATAACTGGGGCCGAATTTGAATCTAAAGCTTCAACCTGAACTGTATATTTTTCTTTTGGTGCAACAGCTTCGTAACTTTCTTTGAGTTTTTCTTTTTCTTCATCTGAAAGTTTAGAAACTTGCTCTTCTTCTTTTTTAATTAAGTTATCAACATGGTCGCTATCAACACGTACAAAACTGACTTTTTGTTCTTTAGAACTTTCAATTTTTTGAATTAAGTGTGAAACAATAGGTGAATCGAGTAATAAAACCTCATAACCTTTATCTTGAGCAGCCTTGATGTTACTGTGTTGTTCTTCTTTATTAGAAGCATACAATATAACCAGCTTATCATCTTTATCTGTTTGGTGATCTTTAATTTTGGCTTCTAACTCTTCGTAAGTGTAAAATTTATTGTCAACAGATGGATATAAGGCAAATTTTTGAGCTTTATCATAAAATTTATCTTCAGTTAGCATACCATACTCAATCACAACTTTAATATCATTCCATTTCTTTTCGAAATCTTCACGATCATTATTAAAAAGTGACTTTAACTTATCTGCAACTTTACGGGTAATGTAACTAGAAATCTTTTTTACCGCACCATCGGCTTGTAAATAAGATCGCGAGACATTTAGTGGGATGTCTGGCGAATCGATTACTCCTCGCAACATAGTTAAAAATTCAGGAACTATACCTTCTACATTGTCAGTTACAAAGACTTGATTTTGGTAAAGTTGAATTTTATCTTTTTGCACCGACATGTCGTTAGTTAACTTAGGGAAATACAATATTCCGGTTAAGTTAAAAGGATAATCTACATTTAAGTGAATATGAAATAAAGGTTCCTCGAACTGCATTGGGTAGAGTTCGCGGTAAAAATTTTTATAATCGTCTTCTTCTAATTCGTTTGGTTGCTTTGTCCAAGCTGGATCAGGATTATTGATAATGTCATCTACTGTAACCGTTTTAGGTTTTTCGTCTTCTTCCGACGTTTCGGAAGCGTCTTCGGCTTTTGGAAGCTCTTTTTCTTTAGTACCAAATTTAATTGGCACCGGCATAAACTTATTATATTTGGTTAACAGCTCACGAATTTTCGGTTCTTCTAAAAATTCTTCTTCATCATCATTAATATGTAAAACAATTTCGGTACCACGATCTTTTTTATCATGCTCTTCTAAGCTAAACTCAGTCGTACCTTCGCAAGTCCAGTGAGCTGCAGGTTCATCTTTCCATGATTTGGTAAAAATCTCAACCTTTTTAGCCACCATAAAAGCCGAGTAAAAACCTAAACCAAAGTGACCGATGATTCCGGTTTCTTTAGCTTCAGAGTCTTTGTATTTTTCAAGGAATTCTTCAGCACCTGAAAATGCTACTTCGTTAATGTACTTTTTTACTTCATCTTTAGTCATCCCAACACCTTGGTCTATAATATGAAGTGTTTTGTTGTCTTTATTAACTTTGACTTCAATTTTTGGATGACCAATTTCAATTTTAGCTTCTCCAATTCTGGCTAAATGCTTCAACTTTAAAGTGGCATCAGTTGCATTAGAAATTAATTCACGTAAAAAAATCTCGTGATCGCTGTATAAGAATTTTTTAATCAGTGGAAAAATATTTTCTACTGAAACGTTAATATTACCTTTAGACATAATTATAATTTTTATATCAACACATGGCAAAGTAAATACCAAGTTGAAATATGTGACAACTTGACACTTAAAAGTGACAATCAGATTTAACAAAAGATTTTGTTTAAACTTATAGCAAAAATATTAAACAGTCTTATCTTTGTAAAAAGCTTATAAATATGGCAGCTAAATCAACATCTAAAAGCAAAAAAAAAATATCTAAACACGATTTATTAAGTTTTTACATGGACCATGTTTTAGAACATGAAATGCATCCTAAATCGGTTTATAAATTTGCAAAAAACAACAATTTTAAAGAGCAAGATTTTTATCAGTTTTACGGAAGTATCAATGCGTTGCGTAAAGATATTTGGTCTCAATTTTACTTAAACGCTTCACAACTTCTTGAGAATAACGAAGAGGTTGATGCATACAGCAGCCGTGAGAAAATGCTTACGTTTTTTTATACTTTATTTGAAATTTTTACAGCAAATAGAAGCTACATCATTTATGTTTTAGATGAACATGATGATAAATTGAAAAATTTAGAACAGCTTAAAGAACTTAGGAAACACATCAAAACATTCGCTACAGAATTAATTGAAGACGATAACGACGAAAAGCAAAATAATTTACTCAAAAAGAACACCAAAATATATTCTGAAGGTGCTTGGATTCAATTTCTATTCTTGCTAAAATTTTGGAAAGATGATAATTCTGCCAATTTTGAAAAAACAGATGTTGCCATAGAAAAATCTGTAAACACCATTTTTGATGTTTTCGACAATACACCATTAGATAAGGTTTTTGATTTTGGGAAATTTATTTATAAAGAAGTTGTAAAAGCCTAGATGAAAACATTAGACAAAATACCAACAAGTAAATTAAGTAGAACTTCTAAATTAGTTTCTACAGGTGCTAAAATTGGGAAAAACTATCTTAAATACTACGGTAAAAAGACATTTAATCCAAACACGACGCGTGAAGAACTTGACCAAAGTAATGCGAGCGATATTTATGATAGCTTAAAAAGTTTAAAAGGTAGTGCATTAAAGGTAGCGCAAATGTTATCTATGGAAAAAAGCTTGCTACCAGATGCTTATGTTGAAAAATTTAGCTTGTCACAATTTAGCGTACCGCCATTGTCGGCACCATTAGTTAGAAAAACATTTAAAAAATACTTAGATCAATATCCTGAAGAAATCTTTGATGAATTTACGAAAGATTCTGTTAATGCGGCAAGTATTGGCCAAGTACACAAAGCAACCAAAGATGGTCGTGAATTAGCTGTTAAAATACAGTATCCTGGCGTAGCTGATAGTATTGGTTCAGATTTAGCCTTAGTTAAACCAATTGCAATGCGTATGTTTAACATTAAAGGAAAGGATTCTGAGAAATACTTTAAAGAAATTGAAGACAAACTCCTTGAAGAAACTGATTATATTTTAGAGGTTGAACAAAGCCAACGTATTTCTGAAGCTTGCCAAGCAATTCCAAATCTTAAGTTTCCAAAATACTATCCTGAACTTTCTAGTGAACGCATTATCACAATGGATTGGATGCACGGACAGCATTTAAGCGAGTTTACAAAAACCAAGTTTACGCAAGAACAAGGCAATAAAATTGGTCAAACACTTTGGAATTTCTATATGTTTCAAATTCATCATCTGAAAGAAGTTCATGCCGACCCACATCCTGGAAATTTTTTAATCGATAAGAATTACAACTTAATTGCTATTGATTTTGGCTGTATTAAAGTTATTCCAAATCAATTTTACACACCTTATTTTGAATTAGCAGAACCAAAAAATATAGATAATCCTGAAATTTTTGAAAATAAATTGAGGGAGCTAGAGATATTACGAGAGGATGATCAACCAAATGAAGTAGCCTATTTTTCAAAATTATTTCATGAAATGCTGAGCTTGTTTACTAAACCTTTTCATAGTGAAGAATTTGATTTTGGTGACGATGAGTTTTGGCAACAGGTTTCAAATTTAAGCGAAAAATATTCTAGTGATAAAGAACTGAGAAAAATGAATGGTAATCGCGGAAGTAAACATTTCTTATATATAAATAGAACTTTTTTTGGTCTTTATAATTTACTAAATGACTTGAAAGCTAAAGTCTCTATAAATGATTACAAACGCTATATATAAAAGTTTTATTGGTTAGGTTGGTTGGGAAAACGCCCTTAAATTTATTGCAATTTGGGCGTTTTCTTTTTAAATAATTAATAATAAAAAGTTTTCATTTTACGTATATTGCAATTAAAAAGCAATATAAATGTACAATTCTACTATAAAAGGACTAGGTAAATATTTACCTGAACAAGTTGTTACTAATGAAGATTTGTCTAAAATTATGGACACTAGTGATGAATGGATTCAGGAAAGAACAGGAATTAAAGAGCGACGTCACATCAAAAAAAACACAGGCGACTCTACTGCAACAATGGGCGCTAAAGCAGCTAGAATTGCAATAGAACGTGCTGGAATAGATAAAAACGATATCGATTTAATAATTTTTGCAACTTTAAGTCCAGATTATTACTTCCCAGGTTGTGGTGTTCAAGTACAAGATATTTTAGAAATAAAGACATGTCCTGCCTTAGATATTAGAAATCAATGTAGTGGGTTTATTTACGGGGTTTCAGTAGCAGATCAGTTTATCAAAACAGGTATGTATAAAAATATTTTATTGATTGGAAGTGAAAATCATAGCGGTGGTTTAGATTTTACAACAAGAGGACGAAATGTTTCGGTAATATTTGGAGATGGTGCTGGTGCTGCAATTATTAGCCGAAGTGAAAACAATGGTAAAATTTTATCTACTCATCTACACTCAGAAGGTAAGTTTGCCAAGGAACTTTCTCTGATTGGCCCATCAACCGAATATTGGGTTCCGCAAATCATTAAAGAAAATCCACAAGAAAATATCCCTTATTATCCTTACATGAACGGACAGTTGGTATTTAAAAATGCAGTAGTTCGATTTGCTGAAGTTATAAATGAAGGACTTCAAGCGAATAACTTAAAAGCTGCAGATATTGATATGTTTATTCCTCATCAAGCCAACTTGAGAATTTCGCAGTTTATTCAAAAAAAATTTAGTTTAAATGATAATCAAGTTTATAATAACATTCAGAAATATGGTAATACCACAGCAGCTTCTATACCTATTGCTTTAACTGAAGCTTGGGAAAAAGGAAAAATTAATTCTGGAGATTTAGTTATTTTGGCGGCTTTTGGAAGTGGCTTTACTTGGGGAAGCGCTTTAATTCGTTGGAACTAAAAATAAAAAAAGGGATGGTAAAAACCATCCCTTAATTAACACAACAAAAACAAAACATTATTGGGGATCTTGAACAATTGGTGCTCTAAGTGATTCAAGTACTTCAACAACTTCGTTAATTATTTCTGGATCAGTTACACCATTTAAGGCAGCAGCTTGCCCAACATAACTTACAAATTTATCGTAATCTCCATTATCAGCTTTCACCCCCATTCTAGGATTTTGCTCTGGATCATGAGCTTCAACCATATTCAAACCATTGTATGTATTGGTTTCGCCTCCACCAGTATTGGCAGAGAAAAAATCAGTTAGATTATCACTTAAAACAGCAACATTCGTTTCATTTCCAGCAGAAACTTCAGCTAGTATTGGTGCAAAATGTGCACCTAAGTTACCTTCTTCTTCAGCGATAACATCTGACACAATTAAAACTATAGTAGAATCGACAACTGAACGATAACTTAGTCTTCCTTGCTCGATCATTTTATTTGGATCATTTGGGTCTGTCACCATAGTAGTTCCTCCCAATTTATCGTAAAGCGTTTGCTCTGTTACGGTATTGTTAGCATCATCGTCATCGCTACAAGCAGTAAATATGCCCGCAACAGCTAGTAAGGTTAATAAACTTTTTTTGTAGTTAGTCATAAGTAATATATTTAGGATTAATATTATTTAAAAATTCGTTGAACGCCTTTAGAGAAGTGATATGCGAAACTATTTTGATCTACGGGACACACTTTTCGCTGTGCAAGACTATCGGATAATTTGTATAATTTTGGATGAAGATTTGTGTTCTTATCTATTTGAGATACTATATCTTGAGATTGTAAATACCGATTATCATAAAAAAAAACTAAGACACCAGTATCATTATTAATTCTCCAAGATTTTACTGCTGGAAGAGATTTCAATTGCGATTTTATTTGATTTTCTGTGTTTCTATCTAATGAAGACTCGAAATCTATACGGCTGATTTGAAGTGTTGGATTATCTATTGATTCTGGTGTAACATTTATAATATGAACTATTAAAATAATAACTAGAATAAAGAAACTTGCAAAAAGTCCTATTGCGGTACGTTTTAATAACTTGCGAACATTCATGATACATGCTTTTATTGTGATAAAAGTATTTACGAGAATAATCGCTAAGCGGTTTAATTTTAGAGTATAAAAACTTTTAAAAAAAAGAAAAAGGAGTTAAAAAAAGATTTAACTCCTTGATATTTAGATATATTAAATTTATGAAGGCTAACTCAAATAAATTAATAAACTATTATATTAAACGCAATAAACATTCCTTTGTTACAAGTCTTAACAGAGTTTAACATCAGCTAAAACAATTCTTAAAAAAAATTTGACAAAATGAAAACAAAATACACAACATTAATCATCGGGGCTACAACTAATCCCAATCGATATGCTTATTTAGCATTAGAAAGTTTAGTAAAGCATAATTATCCAGTAGTTGGAGTAGGCTTAAAAGAAGCTGAAATTAACGGTATAAAAATCTACAAAGACAAAAAAGTATTTTCAGATATTGATACGGTTACACTCTATTTAAGTGCTAAAAACCAAACTGATTTTTACGATTATTTACTTCAACTAAATCCGAGGCGAGTTATTTTTAATCCTGGTACGCAAAATCCTGAACTGGAAAATTTACTAGCTAAAAATAATATTGAAGTAGTGCACGCTTGTACTTTAGTTATGCTTTCTACGCAGCAATATTAATCCTAAAAAAGTGAGTGCTCCGTTTACAATTAACAATTCGTAATTAAATTGATAGCCGCCAAAAAAAGATGCAGGAAGGCTTCCTAAACCATAAGTTATAGCTACAGATAAGAGTGCAACCAGCCATACCCATTTATCTTTTATTTTAAATTTAGTAAATATCCCAAAGCTAAATAATCCTAAAAGTGGGCCATAGGTATAACTTGCTACTTTCAGTAAATTATCAATCACATTACTGTCTAGTACATATTTAAAAGCAATGATTACTAGAATTAAAATCACACTTATTAAAACATGTACTTTTTTTCGTAAACTTTTTTGTTTTAAGGCTTCCCGCTTTTCAATAGCTAAAAAGTCAACACAAAAACTGGTAGTAAGTGATGTTAATGCACTATCTGCGCTAGAGTAGGCAGCTGCAATTAAGCCCAAGATAAAAATTACACTCAAGCCAACAGGCAATCCAGCATTGAGCGCGATTTCTGGAAAAAGTAAATCGGTTTTAGTTTTTCCGTCCAAAACAGGAATGGCAATACCTTGTTGTTCAGCATAAATAAACAATAATGCACCTAAAAATAAAAAGGCAAGGTTTACAGGAATAAAAACCATACCATAAGATAATACATTTTTTCTGGCATCATTTAAGCTTTTACAGGTCAGGTTTTTTTGCATCATATCTTGATCTAAACCAGTCATGCAGATGGTAATAAACATACCACTGATAAAGGATTTCCAGAAGTAATTTTTATCTAAAATAGAATCAAAGTAAAAAGTTTTGGTGTAAGCACTTAATTCTTCAGCTTTTAATAAGTCTGCCCAATGCCAATTTAGCTCATTGCTAATGTAATATACAGCAATAATCACAGAACCTAGCATAAAGAGTGTTTGCAGCGTATCTGTCCAAACTATAGTTTTAATTCCGCCTTTAGCTGTATAAATCCAAATTAATAAAATGGATAATATTACCGTTACAAAAAAAGGAACTCCCCAACTTTCAAAAACAAAATACTGTAACACCGTTGCGACTAAAAACAAGCGAAATGAAGCCCCCAAAACTCTAGAAATAAAGAAAAAGAAAGCTCCTGTTCGGTAACTTACCATCCCAAAACGTTGTTCTAAATATTGGTAGATTGAAGTGACATTCAAAGAATAGTAGATAGGTAAAAGTACATAAGCAATTATAATATAACCTACAAAATAGCCCATGACTACTTGCATATAACTAAATTGAGCATCGCCAACCCAACCAGGTACAGAAATAAAAGTAACACCACTTAAAGATGCCCCAACCATACCAAAAGCTACAATATACCAAGGTGATTTTCCTTCAGCTTTAAAAAAAGCTGCGTTAGAATCTTCCTTTCCGGTTAAATAGGAAATTAAAACTAGTACTCCGAAATATATTGCGATAAGTGCAAGAATATGAATAGGCTGCATAATTGTAAATATGCTTACAAAATTACTAAATTAGCCAAGTAAGCCTACTAATTATTGTATTTTTGAACCACAAAAAATTTCAATGGAGTTTTCTTCAAAATTATTACAAAATGCCGTCGATGAAGTTGGTTTTTTACCGGGAATTGGTAAACGTACCGCTCTGAGACTTGTATTGCATTTACTGAATCAAGACCAAGAGGTTACTACCGATTTAGCTAAAGCTCTAATTGATGTGAAAACCAAAATTAAACGTTGCAAAAACTGCTCTAATATTTCAGATCAAGAGATCTGCGAAATCTGTTCTAACCCAAAACGGGATAAATCAATTATTTGTGTTGTAGAAGACATTAGAGATGTTATGGCTATTGAAAACACAGAGCAATACCGCGGAATATATCACATCTTAAATGGCAAAATTAACCCTATTGAAGGTGTTGGTCCAAACGATTTAAACATTTCTCCTTTGGTTGAAAAAGTTAAACAAGGTAAAGTTTCCGAACTTATTTTTGCTTTAAGCAGTACAATGGAAGGTGACACAACAAACTTTTATATTTATAAACAAATTGAAAATCAAGGTATTAAAACATCTACCATTGCCAGAGGAATTTCAGTAGGCGACGAACTTGAATTTGCAGACGAAGTTACGCTTGGTAGAAGTATTACTAACCGTATTCCTTTTGAAAATTCTCTTAAAAATTAATATTGAAGCTAAGCATAATCATACTAAACTATAAAGTACCCTATTATCTTATTCTTTGTCTTGACAGTGTTTATAAAGCAATAAAAGGGATTAATGCTGAAGTTATTGTCTCTGATAATAATTCTAAAGACGATAGCTTAGATTTAGTAAAACAATACTTCCCTGAAACTATTTGTATAGCAAATTCTAAAAATTTAGGCTTTGCAAAAGCTTATAATCAAGCAGTAACACAAGCTAAAGGTAAGTATTTATGCATACTTAACCCTGATACAGTCATTGGCGAAAATTGCTTTAAAGAGTTAATTCACTTCAAAGAAAACACCTCAAATATTGGTGCTATAGGTACTCGACTAATTGACGGGAAAGGTAAATTTCTCCCAGAATCTAAACGCCAAATTCCAACACCTAAAGTTGCATTTAAAAAACTACTAGGATTAAAATCAAATTATTATGATACAACTAACCAAGCTCACGAGAATGGAATAACCTCAATTTTGGTTGGTGCATTCATGTTTTTAGAAAAAAAACACTATCATGCAATCGATGGGTTTGACGAGCGCTACTTTATGTATGGCGAGGATATTGATTTTAGTTATCAATTACTTGAAAAAGGTCTTGACAATTATTATTATGGAAAATTAACTTCAATCCATTTTAAAGGAGAAAGCACTCAAAAAAACAAGACCTATTACAAACGCTTTTATGGAGCTATGCATTTGTTTTATCAGAAGTATTATGCAAATCCAATTATAAACTCAGTGTTAAAATTAACCTTAAATTTACTAATCAATATAGCGCCAAACAAAACAAAGACAAAAAAAATTACCTCAAAAGATAAAAAAGCACTCGTTATAACTGAAAATCAATCACAGTTTAATTCGGTTTTAAAAAACTTCGAGGAAATTAAATTTAGCAGCCAAGTCGTAATTAATAAAGATTCGTTGAGAGAATTTAATACGATTATTTTTGACGCAAGTGCATTAAGCTATCAAACAATTATAGAAAAAATGTTATCTTGGCAGGACTTAAATTTAAACTATAGAATCAAGCCAAAACAAGGCAGTTTTTGCGTTGGGAGCGATTCTAATGAATCTCAAGGTGAAGTTCTGCGTTTATAATTATAACAAAATTTAAACTATAAATGGCGTTTTTTTAGTAAATTCGCAATTTTATATTCAAAAAATAGAATTACATTAAAAATATGGCAAAGATAGAACTTAAACTTCCTAAAATGGGTGAAAGCGTTGCAGAAGCAACAATCACTAACTGGTTGAAAGAAATTGGCGATAGCATTGAAGCTGACGAAGCTGTTTTAGAAATTGCTACTGATAAAGTTGACTCTGAAGTTCCTAGTGAAGTTGATGGTGTATTAGTTGAAAAGCGCTTTGAAGTTGATGATGTTGTTGAAGTTGGACAAACAATTGCGATCATAGAAGTTGAAGGTGAAGCTGAAGTAAACAACGATCATAATGAAGAAGCTTCAACTAAAACTGATAAAACCAGCACAAAAAACTCTGAAGCTGCTGAACTTGAAAATGAAATATCTAAAGTAAAATCTTCGGTTAGTTCATCTTCAGATAATTTTTCAGATGCATCTCGTTTCTATTCACCTTTGGTTAAAAATATTGCTAAAGAAGAAGGTATTTCGCTAGAAGAACTCGAAAAGGTTGAAGGTTCTGGCTTAGAAGGTCGCGTCACTAAAGAAGACATGTTAACCTATGTAGAAAATAGAAACAAAGCACCTCAAAAAACAAAAGAAGCTACAACACAAGCGAATTCAGCAAAAGCATTACCCAAAACGGAAACACCTGTCAATATCAACGCTGAGGATGAAGTAATTGAAATGACAAGAATGGGTAAATTGATTGCTAGTCACATGGTAGCTAGTAAACAAACATCTGCACATGTACAATCATTTATTGAAGTTGATGTAACCAATATTTGGAACTGGAGAAATAAACATAAACAAACTTTCCAAGAACGTGAGGGCGAAAAATTAACCTTTACTCCTATTTTTATGGAAGCAGTTGCAAAAGCAATAAAAGACTTCCCAATGATTAATATTTCATTAAACGGCGATCAAATTGTCAAGAAGAAACACATCAATTTAGGGATGGCTGCAGCTCTACCAAATGGGGATTTGATTGTACCTGTAATTAAGGATGCAGATCAATTAAATTTATTAGGCATGGCTAAACAAGTTAATGATTTAGCAAACCGAGCGAGAATTGGCAAACTAAAACCTGATGAAACACAAGGTGGAACTTACACTGTTACTAATGTTGGAACATTTGGAAGCGTTTTAGGAACACCTATTATAAATCAGCCACAAGTTGGTATTTTAGCTTTAGGAGCAATTAGAAAAGTTCCAGCTGTAATTGAAACACCAGAAGGCGATTTTATTGGTATTCGTTATAAGATGTTCTTATCTCATTCTTATGACCACCGTGTGGTTAATGGAGCGCTTGGCGGCCAATTTGTACAACGAGTAGCTCAATATTTAGAAGCATTTGATACAAACAGAACTGTTTAAAACCGTTCTTCATACCGAAAACAAGAGATAAAAAACCAAGCCAGTTAGGGCTTGGTTTTTTTATTTAATCTATTTTTTTAATCAGCTACAGGAGTATATGTTTCATCTAAATAATCAGGTGTACCATTGCCATTAGTATCAGGAAAACTTGGCTCTCCTGTTTGTTCGTCAATAATAATTTCATTTATAGTTAAAACACGATCATTATCGTCGTCGTTATCAAGATAATTAGGTGCTGTATCTCCATCTGTATCATCATTATTTAAGCGTCTATCATTATTAAGATCTTCCATCCAACTAGGGATGCCATCTCGATCATGATCTGATAAATTAGAACGGTAAAGCTGGAATGAAAAAATTATAGGTCTATAAGCACCTATACCTGAAGTAACAGGTGGTGATGCAAAATAACCAAGACCTGACGGGATAAAAACAGCCCCAATACCAAAATCATCATTAAAAGTAATAGTTCCATCTAAGTTTTCATCTAAACCAGTAGAGCCTCTAAATTCTGGCAGAACTTCATAAAACCCTCTAACTACTTGTGTTAAGTCGAACCAAACTGCATTGGGAGAGACATCAAAAACATCACCATCAAGTGTAAACCCTTCATAAGTAACTAGAGTTGAATCTGCAAATTTGGGTTGACGTTGTGATGGTGCTCCTTCACGAAATTTTAAATAATACATTTCGTACTCAATATCATTATTGATTACAGTCTTAGATTCTAGCAAATCAGAATCCAATATTGGTGTTTGATTACTATTCTCACCAGCTATTGTGTCAAATACAATTCGTTGATAGTTATTATTACTAGGATTTGTCTCAAATCGATAAAAATGTGTTGCTAAAAAATCTTCGATTTGAGTAGCATTTTCATCACGAACTTCAGTTTCATCACGGAGTTCTAGAGTATTACCTCCATCGTCATCATCACCACAGCTGATATTTAAAAACAGGACACTAATTAATACTAAAAAACTTATTCTTTTCATTAACTTTACTTTTGGGTGCAAGATACAATTTTCTTGTATTTTTGTTTAAGTTGAACTCTAAATCGTTACTATTATTATGCGCATTGATAAATACTTATGGTCTGTTAGATACTTCAAAACAAGAAGCATTGCTACAAAGGCTTGCAGAAAAGGTCATGTTCGCATAAATAATGATGTTGTAAAACCTTCTAGAGAGGTTTATCCTTCAGATCGTATCCAAGTTCGCAAAAATCAAATTAATTATCAAATAGAGGTTATTGACTTACCGAAATCTCGTGTTGGAGCTAAGCTTGTTAGTATATATTGCATAGACAAAACACCTAAGGAAGACTTAAACAAATTAGAGTTACTAAAACATACGCAAGATTACTATAGAAAAAAAGGCACAGGAAGACCCACTAAGAAAGACCGTCGCGAAATTGATGATTGGTTAGACCCTGAAAAAGAAGATAAACATGAAAATTAACACCAAAATAATTTTAAATCACCAAGATACGCTTAATAAAATTAATAGGATTGCCTATCAGATAATTGAAAGGCACTATGAAGTAGATGAATTAATTATTGCAGGAATAGAAGCTAAAGGATATCAGTTAGCAGAACTTTTGGCTAATGTTATTGAAAAAGCACAATCTTCAAAAAAAATTAGTCTCATCAAAATAAATATAAACAAAAAACAACCAATTAATAATGTGTCAATAAGTTCAGATTTGAATCGATTAGAATCTAAACATATTGTTGTCGTTGATGATGTTTTAAATTCTGGGAAAACTTTAATCTATGCTGTCAATTATTTATTAAAATGTGAAACTAACAGCATAAGCACAGCAGTTTTAGTAGACAGAAGTCATAAGAAATACCCTGTAAAAGCTGATTTTAAAGGCTTATCACTATCTACATCAATGAATAATCACGTAGAGGTAGATTTGAGTAATAAACAAAATTATTTCACGACATTAAGTTAATAATCTCATTAGATATTTCATAAGGTGTTTTATCATTGACATTTACTCTATGTTTTGCCTTTGAGTAGACATGGTGTCTCTCAAATAAATGTTTTCTTATGAAATCTTCTAGCGCACAACTACTTTTTATGTGAGCAATAAGCGGACGGTTAGAATCTAAAAACAACCTCTCCACGAGAAGTTCAAGATTAGCTTCTAAGTAAACGCTTAAGATATCATCTGGATCAAAACAGATGTTCGAATTGTTATAATAAAGCGGTGTGCCGCCTCCTAAGCTTAAAACAAATTTTTTTTTAGATTTCAAAAAGTTATTTAATAGTTCATTTTCTAACTTCCTAAAATAGATTTCTCCTTTGGATTTAAAAATTTCATCTATTGAGTTTGACTCATGTGAGATTATAAGTTGATCTAAATCAAAAAAAGGTAGTTTGCTTTTTTCAGAAACATGTTTAGCAATAGTAGATTTACCAACTCCCATGTAACCACAAATTATAATCTTTTCCATATGTTTAACTTTTTTGAAAATTACTACAAATTTAAGCGAATTAGACTTGATAAAATAAATTAAGATACTATATTTGCACCCGCGTTTAAAAAGTTCATTTTTAAGATCTGGTAGCTCAGTTGGTAGAGCATCTCCCTTTTAAGGAGAGGGTCCTGGGTTCGAGCCCCAGCCAGATCACAATAACATAACCAAAGATCTGGTAGCTCAGTTGGTAGAGCATCTCCCTTTTAAGGAGAGGGTCCTGGGTTCGAGCCCCAGCCAGATCACTTCTATTTACGCCCAGGTGCTGGAACTGGTAGACAGGCATGGTTGAGGGCCATGTGTCCTTTAGGGCGTGCGGGTTCGACTCCCGCTCTGGGCACTTTTATTTAAGCCTAGATGAAAAAACTCTTTAAGCATATATTAAATCATATTCCTAGGCCAATTCTAATCAAGATAAGTGAATTACTCAAACCTATATTACCATTGTTTTACTATGGTCGTAAATACGAAGATCCTATAGACAGTAAAACTTTTAGAAGTTTTTTACCATACGGTTATAATACGATAAGAGAAAATGTATTATCACCTTCAACTTTATCATTAGAAAGACATCGCCTATTGTGGTTATATCTTTTAAATGAGACAGATTTAATGACAAAGAAACAATCATTACTTCATTTTGCCCCAGAGCAAGCATTTTATAAAAAATTTAAAAAACTTGGCCACCTTAATTACACAACCACAGATTTAGAATCTCCACTTGCAGATATAAAAGCAGATATATGCAATTTACCATTTGATAATAATTCATTTGATTTTATTTTATGTAATCATGTGCTTGAACACATTAAAGATGATACTAAAGCTATGATGGAAATCTTTAGAGTGTTAAAGCCGGGTGGAACAGCTATACTTCAAATACCAATAGATGAGAATAGAAATCAGACTTATTCTGATGATAGTATAACCGATAAGAAGCAGAGAAATGAAATATTCGGACAATATGATCATGTAAGAATATATGGCCAAGATTATTATGATAAGTTAAGAAGCGTAGGTTTTGAAGTTGAGGCTAATAAATATGCTTCAGAGTTAGATGACTATCTAATAGATCGCTATAGAATCAATAAGTATGAGGCAATACCTGTTTGTAAAAAACCTCTTAAAACTTAAGGCTTAACTTCTATTAAGCCAGAATAATTAACTACATAATCATCATCAGAGCTTATAGGTATACTATAATCAACCGAATTAGCTATACCAACTCCTGCGTAAAAAGTTCTTGCCTTAAATTTAACAGCATGACTTCTGATTTTATTGACTAGATCTTCATTATAAATCACAGGATTATCAGGATAGATAACAGCTCTAACAATTATAAAAAATAATTTAGATGATTTTATGGCTACAAATTGTGGGTTTTTACCAAGCTTACTATTAACGCCAAGGAATTCATAACCTTGATCTTCAAGGTCTTTTCCTACAATATTCATAGCAAGATTATGAAGCTGTTGTTGACTAAGTATTGACATAATAAAAAACCCGAGTTAATTAACTCGGGTCATAAATTTATAGAATTAATTATCCTCCAAAATCATCGAAGCGAATATTCTCGTCTGGAATTCCAAAATCTTCACCCATTTTCTGAACAGCTTGGTTCATTAATGGTGGTCCGCAGAAATATAACTCTATTTCTTCTGGCTCTTCATGGTGATTAAGGTAATTATCGATAACACACTGATGAATAAAGCCAACAAATCCATCACCTTCTTCATCATTAATATCTTTTTTCTCTTTCCAATTATCTTCCTCTAAAGGTTCTGATAGAGCCATGTAAAATTTAAAGTTTGGAAAGTCTTTTTCTAATGCTTTGAAATGATCTATATAAAATAACTCACGTTTAGATCGTCCACCATACCAATATGTTACTTTACGACCCGTTTTTAATGTTCTGAATAAGTGATAAAGGTGCGATCGCATTGGTGCCATGCCAGCACCACCTCCAACATATAGCATTTCTGATTCACTTTCATTAATGAAGAATTCTCCATAAGGACCAGATATAACACATTTATCACCCTTTTTAAGGTTAAAAATATAAGATGAGGCTACACCAGGATTAACATCCATCCAAGTATTTTTATCGCGATCCCAAGGTGGAGTAGCAATACGAACATTTAACATTATTCTACGTCCTTCAGCAGGATATGAAGCCATAGAGTATGCTCTTTCTACAGTTTCGTCATTTTTCATAACTAAAGGCCAAAGACCAAAGTTATCCCACTCTTTTTTGAACTTATCAGGCTGACCAGGATGCTCTTCTGGATGTGCTTCAATATCTATATCTTTAAACTCAACTTTACATTTAGGAACTTCAATCTGGATATATCCACCAGCTTTATAGTCCATATCCTCAGGGATTTCAACAACAAATTCTTTAATAAAAGAAGCTACGTTATAATTTGATACAACTGTCGCATCCCATTTTTTGATTCCAAAAATTTCTTCAGGAATTTCGATTTTCATATCTTCTTTAACCTTAACTTGGCAACCTAAACGCCAGCCTTCAGCTATTTCTTTTCTTGTAAAGTGCGGTTCTTCTGTTGGTAAAATTGCACCACCGCCTTCTTTAACAATACATTTACACTGAATACAAGTTCCACCACCACCACAGGCTGATGGTAAAAACAACTTATTATCACCTAATGTAGATAATAAGGTTGAACCAGACCCAGTTTCAATATCTTTTTCATTATTAACATTAATATTAACTGGACCTGATGGCGATAATTTAGCTTTAGCTGAAAGTAAAATAACAACTAAAAGAAGTATTAAGGTTAAAAATACAACAACACTCGTGATTATTACTGTCATAATTATTTTTATTTATTTTCTATGATTGTACTAATTGAAGCTGTAGACTTAGCAGCTGCTGAAGGTTTATCAACGCTAGATTCACTTACTTCATTTGACTCTTGTTTAGCACCTTCTAACTTTATACCCATAAAACTCATAAAGCCGATAGCCATAAGACCAGTTATTATAAAAGTAATACCCAATCCTTTTAAAGGTGCTGGAACGTTTGAATACGCAATCTTTTCTCTAATGGCAGCAATTGCCAGAATCGCTAAAAACCAACCTATACCACTTCCTGCGCCATAAGTTACAGCCTCGGATATACCGTTAAATGCTTTTTGCTGCATGAATAATGAACCTCCCAGAATAGCACAGTTTACAGCAATTAGTGGTAAAAAAATACCTAATGAACCGTATAATGCAGGGGCGAACTTCTCAACAATCATTTCGACTAACTGAACCATTGAAGCAATTACAGCAATAAACATGATATAACTAAGAAAACTCAAGTCTACATCTGCAAACTCAGGACCTAACCATGTTAAAGCACCAGCTTGTAGTAAGTAATTATCGATTAAATAGTTTACAGGAACTGTAATCAACAATACAAAAATCACAGCTGCACCCAGTCCAACCGCAGTTTTTACAGTTTTTGAAACCGCTAAATAAGAACACATACCTAAAAAATAGGCAAAAACCATGTTCTCAATAAAAATACTTTTTACAAATAAATTGATTAAATCCATCTTACTAATTTTCTTCTATTAATTTACGGTTTCTAGATCTTTGAACCCAAATAACAATTCCAACTACAATTAGCGCCATTGGAGATAGTAAAAAGAAACCATTATTTTCGTATCCCAATGCATACAACCCTGTTGAATCTGCCATGGTAAGGCCTTTATGACCCAAAACTTCATATCCTAAAAGCTTTCCTGAACCAAATAATTCTCTAAAAAAGGCTACAACGATTAGAATTAAACCATAACCAGCAGCATTACCAATACCATCAAGAAATGATTTGTAAACACCATTACCAAGTGCAAAAGCTTCTAAACGTCCCATAATTATACAGTTGGTAATAATTAATCCAATAAAAATCGATAGCTGTTTACTAACATCATAAGCGAAAGCCTTAAGAATTTGGTCAACTAAAATTACCATTGTAGCAACAACAACAAGCTGAACAATTATTCTGATTCTACTTGGTATTGAATTTCTTAAAATAGAAATAATAACATTACTAAAAGCCATTACAAATACAACTGCTAAAGACATAACAATAGCTGGTTTTAACTGAACTGTAATCGCTAACGCTGAACATATACCGAGTACTTGAACGGTAATCGGGTTATTATCATTTAAAGGATCTGATAAAATTTTCCTATTTGCCTTAGATAAGAAATGTTCTTTTTCCTCAGAACTTGAGAGAAACATAATCATTTCTTTCTTTTTATCAGTTTTACTGATTTCTTTTTGCTGTTTTACTTCCATAATTATCGAATTGCAACTTTACCAGATTTTTTAATTTTTTCGAAGTACGGCTTATAATTTTTAAGTCGCTCTTTCATCATTTTGCTAACACCATCACCTGTAATTGTAGCTCCTGATATTGCATCTACAGCGTTATCAGATTTATTATCACCGCCGCTATAACCTTTTTTTACTTCAACACCTACAACTTGTCCCGAATCATTGTAAATTTTCTCATTTACAAAACGCTCTTGAAACCAATCAGTTGTAATTTCAGCACCAAGACCAGCTGTTTCACCTTTATGGTCGAATACAACACCTTTAATGGTATTTACATCCTCTTCTAAAGCTACATATCCCCATATAGCATCCCAAAGACCACTACCTCTTAGAGGAACAACATAATAAGTTTTATTTTGGTAATTAGCCACATAAAGCGGATAAGTCTGTTCTGATTCGTCTAAAGTAAGCTGTTTAGCTAGATTAATTTTAAAAGCATCTTCATCTTTTGACTCTCCTTGATTACTTAAAGCTAGTTCTTCAGTGACATAGTTGTCGTAAACTTTAGAAGCAACTGCTCTTGTTAACTCAACTTTTTCTCCTTCAACTATAATTGAATCGCCTGTAAAAGTTGATAATATATTTTGCATTTTTTCTTGACGAACATTTTCAGCTTGCATTGGCTGTAAGCTAGTCGCCGTGAAAGATAAGGCAACTGCAACGACAATTACCATAGCAATTGCAAAAATAAATGTATAGGCATTACTATTCTTATCCATTTCTTAAGCTGTTTTAACGGTTTGTGGTTTTAAACGCTTTTTACGTTTATTGATATTAGCTTGCACTACATAATAATCGATTGTAGGTGCAAATACGTTCATGAGTAAAATCGCTAGCATGATACCTTCTGGGTATGCTGGATTAAATACACGAATCATTATTCCGAATAATCCTATTAAGAATCCATAAATGATTTTACCTCGCATAGTTTGTGCGGCACTTACAGGATCTGTAGCCATGAAAACAATTCCAAAGGCAAGCCCACCTACTACTAAGTGATTATACCATGGAAAATTCATTAATCCGTTACCAGTGAATACAGAGTTTCCTAGAGCATTGAATATTAAACCCATGACTGCCGCGCCAACAAAACCACTTAAAATAATTCTCCAGCTTCCAACTTTTGTTAAAACAAGTAACAAAGCACCAGCCAAAATGCAAAGTGTTGATGTTTCAGATATTGAACCAGGAATAACTCCTGTAAACATATCAGCAGTTTGGTAAGCAACATCTTTATTAGCTGCCAGCGTTCCCAAAATAGTTTCACCTGTAATACCATCCATAGTTGATGCTTCACTGACCCAAACTTTGTTTCCTGACATGTATGTTGGATAAGCAAAGAATGCAAAAGCTCTTGCAGTTAATGCAGGATTTAAAATATTCATACCAGTTCCACCAAAAGCTTCTTTACCTATTAATACTGCGAATATTACAGACAGTGCAACCATCCATAACGGAATATCAACTGGCATAATCATAGGAATCAGTAAACCTGTTACTAAGTAGCCTTCGTTAACTTCATGTCCACGCATTATTGCAAAAGCAAACTCTAAAGCTAAACCAACACCGTAAGATACAATAATCATAGGCACAATCTTCCAAGCACCATGCATGAATGCTTCAAAAAAGCCAGGCGATTCACCTAATTGAGTAAAGTGTTGATAACCAGTATTCCACATACCAAAAATCAATGCAGGAATTAATGCTAAAACAACAGTAATCATTGTTCTTTTTAAATCAACTGCATCTCTTACATGAGCTCCTTTCTTAGTCGTGTGGTTTGGTACAAACAAAAAAGTATCAAGCGCGTTTATGGCCGGCGCAAATTTTTCATACTTTTCACCAGGCTGAAATGGAGCTTTTACTTCATCTAATTTTTTTCTAATCCAATTCATAACATTATTTTTAACCTACTTCAGTTATCATTAAATCTAAACCGTTTCTTATTATTTCTTGAGCTTCAATTTTTGATGTATTAATATAATCTACAAGGGCAAAATCTTCTGGGATAACTTCATAAATTCCAAGATTTTCCATTTTCTCAATATCACCAACCATACAAGCCTTAAGTAGTTCCATTGGATAAATATCTAAAGGCATCACCTCTTCCATTTCACCAGTTACAACTAATGCTCTTTCCTCACCATTTAGATTTGTATTTACACTATATTTTTTATTTGGAAACAACCAAGACAATGAGGTTTTAGACATTGAATGAACGTGATTATCTTTAAAAGGCAACCAACCAAACATTCTGTAATTATCTCCTTCAGGAATAACGCTTAGCTCGTTATCATAAAAGTTTATATAATTGTTTGCATCAACTTTTTCACCTGTTAAAACATCTCCAGAAATAAACCGAGAATTAGCTTCAACTTCACCAACAAATGATTGTATTTCAGCACCAATTAACGTTTTATAATATTTTCGATTTTTTGCAGATTCACCTGTAACAGCAACTGTTCGTTCGGCATTGTATTTTCCAGTTGAAAATAATTCACCGATAATAGCAACATCTTCAGCTCCTACAGTCCATACACGTTCACCTTGATTAATTGGCTCGGTTTCATGAATTAAAGTCCCAACATTTCCTGCTGGGTGTGGACCTGATACATTTATCAGTTCAGCATGATCCAACTTTTTCAAATAAGAATTTGAATTTGCTTCAACACCTAAATAAACCTGACCTTCAGTGAGTTTTGTTAAAACGTTAATACCTGTTTGAAAATGCGCTTGCTTATCTTTTAAAATAAATTCTAAATCACCAACGATTGGCGCAGTATTGAAGGCTGAAATATAAATGGATTTTGGTGTATCTTCAGCATTTGCTAAAATATCGTATGGCCTTTGCTTAATAAAAACACCCAATCCAGAAGAGAAGACTTTTGATTTTACCTCTTCTGCAGATGCTTTCAATGGATCTAAACTGCCAAAATCTTTATAAGAGATTTCCTTGTCAGCTTCAATCCTAATTTCTAAAATTTTCCGTTTGGCTCCCCTAACGATTTCTTTAACTATGCCGCTTACAGGAGATACAAAACGTGTATGTTCTGAATATTTTGAATAAAATAATTCATCTCCAGCTAATACTTTTTCACCCTCTTTCACTGTTGTTTTGGGTACAATCGAATGAAAGTTTGGTGGTTTTATAGCATAAGTTTTAGACAGCGGAGTTTTTTCGAGAATTTTCTCTGCCTCACCCTTAAAAGAGAGTTTTAATCCTCTCTTAACTTTAACGTTTTTAGACATGTGCAACGTGTAGTTTAAATTTGGATGGCAAATATAACAATCAAAGTATCAAATTCCTGATAAACAAAAGTTATACTTATATTATTTATATTGATTCTAAATAAATGATTTGTAAGTTTTATATATTTGTTTAAAAAAGTGAAATATTTACTCAATTTAATGTTTTGTTTGGTCCTAATTAATTCATCAATAGGCCAGACTTATGAAGTTGTACCTCCAAAGAATATAAAAACCATTATATTTAAATCGGCTGCAGATGAATTCGGCGGTACACCAATAATTAGATTAGGACAACGCCTTCAATTAGAGTTTGACGACTTAAATGCAAGTGAAACTGATTATTATTACGAAATAAAGCACTATAATTTTGACTGGACGCCTTCAACTTTAGCTCAAAATGAATACTTAACAGGTTTTGATGATGTTCGGATTTTTAATTTCCAAAATTCATTAAGTACTTTTCAGCCCTACACCAACTATAAACTCGACATACCCAACCAAAATACGCGAGCTATTACAAAAACAGGAAATTACATGTTAATTATTAAAGATGTTAATAATAATGTTATTTTTTCTCGAAAATTTATAGTGTACAATTCAGATGTTGATATACAAACTACTATTCGCGAAGACAGAAGGCTAGACAAAACAGAGTCTCACCAAGTTGTTAATTTTGAAATTGGTAGAAAAGGCTATATTTTCAGAAATCCTAATGAAACTGTTAATGTTGCAGTTATTCAAAACAATGACTTTTCTACTGGTATCTTCAATCTAAAACCACAATACACCACTGGGAATAGCCTAATATACAGATATAATGAAAAATCGTCTTTTAAAGGTGGAAATGAGTTTTTAAATTTCGACACTAAAGATGTTCGCGCAGGAACCTCGCAAATAAGATCTATTGAATTAAATGATATATATGAGTCGTATTTGTTCACAGATTTTGATCGCTCTAATAATGTCTACACATATAATCCAGATATAAATGGTAATTTCAAAATTAACACTATTCAAGGCAATGATGTAAGTCGCGAAGCTGATTATACACGAGTATACTTTAAACTTCAAACCTCACAAAATCTAAAAGATGGTGAAGTTCATATTTATGGTCAGTTTAATAATTATATGCTAACCGATGATACAATGATGACTTACAATTCTAAAACAGATTTATATGAAGGAAATCTTGAGCTCAAACAAGGGTTTTATAATTACAAATATGTTTACTACTCAAATGAAGGTAAATTCATTAATAATATCGCGAGTGGAAATTTTGCTCAAACTGAAAATCTTTACACCATCATCGCTTACTATAGACCGATTGGCGGAAGATTTGACAAGGTAATTGGCATGTCTAACATTATTAGTAGAAATATTAGAAATTAGTTTTTAGAAGAATTAACAACTATTAATAAAACCTTATTTTCTTATACTTTTAAATACCTATAATTTAATTATCTTTATCGAAAATTATAACTAAAAAAAAGATAAGATTATGGGAAAAGGATTTTTTCAAGTTCCACCAGCAGTCAACGAGCCTATTAAGTCGTATGCGCCTGGAACTCCAGAAAGAGAATCGGTTTTAGAAACCTATAAAAAACTATACAATTCTAAGGTTGAAATTCCATTATACATCGGTGCTAAAGAAGTTAAAACAGGTCAAACAAAAAGCATAAGACCGCCGCATGACCACCAAAAAGAAGTTGGCGTTTATCATACAGCCGAAAAACAACATGTTGAAGATGCTATTTCAACTGCATTAGAAGCTAGAAAAAAATGGGCGAAATTACCATGGGAACAACGCGCTGCTGTATTTTTAAAAGCAGCCGATTTAATCGCAGGCCCATATCGCGATAAAATGAATGCATCGACCATGATTGGTCAATCAAAAAACATTTTCCAAGCAGAAATTGACTCTGCTTGTGAAATTGTAGACTTCTTACGATTCAATGTTGAATATATGTCTCAAATTTATGAAGAGCAACCAGAATCTGATGCTCAAGCATGGAACCGTGTAGAACATAGACCTTTAGAAGGCTTTGTTTATGCAATCACACCTTTTAATTTTACTGCAATTGCTGGAAACCTTCCATCAAGTGCGGCTTTAATGGGCAATGTTGCCGTCTGGAAACCATCAGATTCTCAAATGTATTCAGCACAAGTAATTATGGAAGTTTTTAAAGAAGCTGGACTACCTGACGGTGTTATCAATATGATTATTGGTGATCCTGAAATGATTACTGACACTGTTCTTGCTTCTCCTGATTTTGCCGGTGTACACTTTACAGGAAGTACAAATGTATTTAAAGGAATTTGGGCGAAAATTGGTCAAAATATTCATAATTACAAAACTTATCCAAGAATTGTAGGCGAAACTGGTGGTAAAGATTTTATTGTTGCCCACAATTCAGCAAATCCAAAAGTTGTTTCAACAGCCTTAGCAAGAGGCGCCTTTGAATTTCAAGGACAAAAATGTAGTGCAGCATCAAGAAGTTATATTCCTAAAAGTATCTGGCCTGAAGTTAAAAGTTTACTAGTAGAGGATATTAAATCATTTAAAATGGGATCTCCTGAAAATATGGAGAATTTTATTAATGCTGTTATTCATGAAGCCTCTTTTGATAAACTTGCCAAGTACATCGATCAAGCTAAAAAAGATAACGAAGCCGAAATTATTGCAGGTGGTAATTATGATAAATCTAAAGGTTGGTTTGTAGAGCCTACAGTTATTGTAACAACAGATCCTAAGTATACAACAATGGTTACCGAACTATTCGGTCCTGTATTAACAGTTTATGTTTATGACGATGATAAATACGAAGAAACCCTTCATTTAGTTGATGAAACGAGCCAATATGGTTTAACAGGATCTATTATTTCAACAGATCGTTATGCAGCATCCTTAGCTACTGATATTTTAGAAAATTCAGCAGGTAATTTTTATATAAATGATAAATGTACTGGTGCAGTAGTCGGCAGACAACCTTTTGGTGGCGCTAGAAATAGTGGTACTAATGATAAAGCTGGGTCTAAATTGAATTTATTACGTTGGACTTCACCACGTTTAATAAAAGAAACTTTTGTACCCGCAACAGATTACAGATACCCATTTATGGGATAATAACTGAAGTTAATCAGTTTAATAGAAATCATAAGAGAGTTCTTAATTGAACTCTCTTTTTATTTGTACTTCATGGGTAAGTAAACCACTTTTTTGGTATCAAAAAATTCACCTTTAAATATATCAGAAAGCGAAAACAATCTAACTGTTTTGTAGGGTTCAAGCTCTTCTGTTAAATCACCACCTTTTAAGTATAAAATTCCGTTTTTTAATTCATGACGATTTTGTTTTGCAATTTTACCTTTAACCCAACGAACAAAACTTGGCATAACGGCAACTGCTCTACTGACTATAAAATCAAATTCTCCATTTAATTGCTCAACACGACTATTTACAGTTTTAACATTGGTAAGTTTTAAGGCATCTACAACTTCATCAACTACTTTAATTTTTTTACCAATACTATCTACTAAAGTAAATTGAACTTCTGGAAATAAAATAGCCAATGGAATTCCTGGAAAACCTCCGCCGGTTCCTACATCAAGAATGTTAGCTTCTGGCTTAAAAGCTTGCACTTTAGCTATACCAAGACTATGAAGAACGTGCCTTGTATAAATCTCATCTATATCTTTTCGAGAAACGACATTTATTTTTTGGTTCCAATCTTTGTATACTTCACTAATTAGAGCAAATTGTTTACGCTGAGCTTCGGTAATATCAGGAAAATATGATTCAATAAGTTGTAATGACATTAAAAATTTTTAGACAAAAATAACTATAACATGTTGATTTATATAAAATCTAAACAAATAAACTCAGGTTGCAGTAGCGATTGTAATGAAAATCCTGCAGTGTAAAACAGATACTGATAACTTACTGCTAAAGTTTGACTTTTTAAAAACCTTTAGCAGTTAAGTTATCTACTGTTTTACACGAAGCATTGCAATAAAAAGCGCGGTTATAATTGCTTACTAAAAAGCAATTATAAACTGCCTAAATTAACAGCTGTAAAAGTTAGCATGAAAATTTAATTAATATATTTGTAATCTAAGAATACTTATAATGAATACACCTACAGTTAAATTTTCTCGAAAAGATCCTCAAAAATTTTTTCGTACTCTCAACAAACGCGTTAACACTTACTTTAAAGAAAATAACATCAAAAAAACAGGGAACTGGAAATTACATGTAAAAACAATTGTAATGTTTTCTATGTTTTTAGCACCTTATTTTTTGATATTATTTTTAGATATTTCTGGCTGGTGGAAACTCCTTTTTACGGTATTAATGGGCGCTGGCATGGCTGGAGTCGGCATGAATGTAATGCACGATGGTAACCATGGCACCTATTCGAGCAAATCTTGGGTTAATAAATTAATGGGAAGTAGCATTTATATTTTAGCAGGTAATGTTTACAACTGGCAAATACAACACAATGTTCTTCACCATACTTACACCAATATTCATGGCCATGATGAAGATTTAGATGCTGGCAGAATTATTCGATTTTCTGAACATACTAAATGGAGACGTTTTCATAAGTTTCAACATATTTATTCAGTAGCGTTGTATGGATTACTAACTTTTAATTGGGCTTTAACTACTGATTTTAAACAAACAAGAGATTACTTAAAGCGACAACTATCATACAAAAAGATGCCAAGTCCAATAAAGCAATGGAGTACCTTAGCTATTACAAAATTAATCTATGTAACTATTTGGTTAGTGATTCCTATGTTAATCGGAATCACTTGGTGGAAAGTCCTTCTTGGCTTTTTTGTAATGCACTACACCGCTGGATTGATTTTAAGTATCATCTTTCAACTCGCTCACGTTGTTGAAGAAAACGAAATGCCGCTTCCTAATGAAAAAGGTGAAATGAAAAACACCTGGGCAATACACCAGCTTTTTACAACAACCAATTTTGCAACAAACAATAAATTAGTCAATTGGTTTACTGGTGGTTTAAATCATCAAGTAGAACATCATATTTTCCCGAATATCAGTCATATTCATTACACTAAAATCTCAGAAATAGTAAAAGAAACTGCCAAAGAGTTCAACTTACCTTACAATGAGTATGAAACAACTCGAGCAGCTATTATTTCACATTTTCGCTACTTAAAAAAATTAGGTTCGCAACCTGAACTTAATCTAGCATCCTAAATTGTTATAAATATGAATGGACTATCTGACAAGATTAACAAACTTGAAACATCAGCAACTTTGGCAATGGCTGCCAAAACAAGAGAATTAAAAGCTGAAGGCAAGTCGATTATTGGTTTAAGTTTAGGCGAGCCAGACTTTAACACACCAGATTTTATAAAAGATGCTGCCATTAATGCTATTAATGAAAATTACAATTCATACACGCCTGTTGATGGATATCTAGAATTAAAATCAGCCATTCAACAAAAATTCAAGCGTGATAATAATTTAGACTACAATACATCTCAAATTGTTGTTTCAACTGGCGCAAAGCAATCTTTATACAACCTTGCTGCTGTCATTTTAAATTCTGGTGATGAAGTGATTTTACCTTGTCCTTATTGGGTAAGTTATAGTGACATTGTAAAATTAAATGAAGGTGTTCCTGTTGAAGTGAAGACTGATATTGAACAAGACTTTAAAATGACACCTGAACAACTAGAGGCTGCTATTACACCAAAAACCAAGATGCTTTGGTATTCGTCTCCTTGCAACCCAAGTGGCAGCGTGTATACAAAAGAAGAGTTAGAAAGCTTAGCTGATGTATTAAAAAAACATCCGCACATTATAGTTGTTAGTGACGAAATATATGAGCACATTAACTTCAGTACTACTCATGTTTCTATGGCCAGTATTGATGGTATGAAAAATAGAACTGTTACAGTAAACGGTGTCTCTAAAGCTTTTGCAATGACAGGCTGGAGAATCGGCTATATTGGCGCCCCCGAATACATTGCTAAAGCTTGCACTAAACTACAAGGACAAGTTACAAGTGGTGCAAATTGTATTGCTCAGCGCGCTGTAATCACAGCTCTTGAAGCCGATAAATCTGCCATTCAATATATGATTGATAAGTTTAAATCAAGACGACAATTGATTCTTGATTTACTTAATAAAATTGATGGATTTACATGTAATGAACCTCAAGGTGCATTTTATGTTTTCCCGAATGTGAGTGCGTTTTTTGGTAAGACAATCAAAGGCAGAACAATACATAATTCAACTGATTTTTCTATGCTTTTACTTGAAGAAGCACATGTTGCAACCGTTACTGGTGAAGCTTTTGGAAACCCAAGTTGTATTAGAATTTCTTATGCTGCAAGTGAAACTGACATATCTCAAGCCCTGAACAGAATTAAAAATTTACTTGATGCAGTTAACTAAAAAATAGAGTCTAATTTTCTCAAACAAAATTCTTATAAATTAAAAAGCCTGCAATTAATTGCAGGCTTTTTAATTTATAAATCCAGTAAATATTTTATTTACTTCAATACAGCTTGCACTTTATCTGCAGCTTCTTTAAATAGAACTGCACTTTGCACAGCTAAACCAGAATTGTCAATTAAAGCTTTAGCTTCTTCAGCATTTGTACCTTGAAGTCTTACAATGATAGGAACTTTAATTTGGTCGCCTAAGTTTTTATAAGCTTCAACAACACCTTGAGCAACACGATCGCAACGCACGATACCACCAAAGATATTAATTAAAATAGCTTCAACTTTTTCGTCTTTTAAAATTAATCTAAAAGCCTCTTCAACACGTTTAGCATCGGCTGTGCCTCCAACATCTAAGAAGTTTGCAGGTTCACCACCAGCAAATTTTATTAAATCCATAGTTGCCATTGCAAGTCCAGCACCGTTTACCATGCAACCCACGTTTCCATCAAGATTCACGTAGCTCAGCCCAGCTTCTTTAGCTTCAACTTCAGTTGGATCTTCTTCGCGTATATCACGCATTTCTTGATAATCTTTATGTCTAAATAAAGCCGAGTCATCGAGTGTTACTTTAGAATCTACGGCTAAGATATTATCATCACTTGTTTTTAAGACAGGATTAATTTCAAACAATGAAGAATCTGATTTATCATAAGCTTTGTAAAGAGACATCACAAACTTAACCATTTCCTTAAATGCTTTTCCAGATAAGCCCAAATTAAAAGCTACGCGACGAGCTTGAAAAGGCAAAATACCAGTAGCAGGATCTATTTCTTCAGTAAAAATTAAATCTGGCGTTTCTTCAGCCACAGTTTCAATATCCATACCACCTTCTGGCGAGTACATTAACATATTGCGACTTGTTGAGCGATTAAGCAAAACAGACATGTAATATTCTTCTGGCTCACTATCTCCTGGATAATAAACATCTTCGCATACTAATACTTGGTGCACCCTTTTACCTTCTTTAGAAGTTTGAGGTGTAACCAAATCCATACCTATAATTTCTTTTGCTATTTCTTCAACTTCTTTTAAGTTTTTAGCTAATTTAACACCACCGCCTTTTCCGCGACCACCAGCGTGAACTTGTGCTTTAATCACGTGCCAACCAGTGCCGGTTTCTTCGGTTAGTTTTTTAGCAGCTTCAACCGCTTCTTCTGGTGTTGTAGCAACAATTCCTCGCTGTACATTAACACCAAAACTGCTTAATATTTCTTTGCCTTGATATTCGTGTAAATTCATAATCAGGTTTTAAAAGATATAATTTTGGTTTACAAAAGTAACAATTTATGAGCTTGTTACAACATAAATTACAGCTAATTATAAAGCATTATAGGCTTAAATAATTTGATTGATAAAAACTTAGAAAATCAATTAGGTTAGGCTTAAATTAATTGGTAATTTTGCATCCCGTAAAGACATATTTTCAACACTATGGCCGAAACAAAATATATATTTGTTACAGGTGGTGTTTCTTCGTCTCTCGGGAAAGGAATAATCGCTGCATCACTTGCTAAACTTCTACAATCAAGAGGTTATACTTGTACAATTCAAAAACTTGATCCTTACATTAATGTAGATCCAGGTACACTAAATCCTTATGAACATGGCGAATGTTTTGTAACAGAAGATGGTGCTGAGACCGATCTTGATTTAGGCCATTATGAACGTTTTTTAAATGTTAACACTTCGCAAGCTAATAATGTTACCACCGGAAAAATATATCAAAGTGTAATCGAAAAAGAACGCCGTGGAGAATTTCTTGGCAAAACGGTGCAGGTGGTACCACATATCACAAACGAAATTAAAAATCGTATCAAAATTCTAGGCCAAGACCATCAATATGATATCGTAATTACTGAAATTGGCGGAACTGTTGGCGATATAGAATCTTTGCCTTACATTGAAGCTGTTCGACAATTAAAATGGGAATTAGGCGACTATAACGCCTTAGTAATTCACTTAACACTAATTCCTTATTTATCTGCCGCAGGCGAATTAAAAACTAAGCCGACACAACACAGCGTTAAAACTTTGATGGAAAGTGGTATTTCTCCTGAAATTTTAGTGTGTAGGACAGAGCATCACATCACCGAAGACATTAGACGCAAACTAGCCTTATTCTGTAATGTAAAGCAAGAAGCAGTCATAGAATCTATTGATGCTGCTACCATTTACGATGTCCCTAATTTAATGATGGCTGAAGGGCTCGATCAAATTACACTTAAAAAACTTAATTTACCTCTTAAACAAGATACAGACTTAAAGCAGTGGAATGGCTTTTTAAATAAACTCAAACAGGCTAAAACTGAACTTAATATTGGGTTAGTTGGCAAGTATGTCGAATTACAAGATTCATATAAATCTATTTTAGAAAGCTTCATTCATGCCGGTGCATATAATGATGTAAAAGTAAATGTAGTGAGTATTCATTCTGAATTTATTGAAGATGAACTCGACACCATTAAATCTTTAGACGGCATTTTGGTGGCTCCTGGATTTGGTGAACGTGGTATTGAAGGTAAAATTGAAGCCGTAAAATATGCAAGAGAGCATCATATTCCATTTTTCGGGATTTGCCTCGGTTTACAAATGGCGGTAATTGAATACAGCAGAAATGTATTAGACTTAAAAGATGCTAATTCCACCGAAATGAATCCAAATACAAAACATCCTGTCATCGCGATAATGGATGACCAAAAAGCAGTTGAAGATTATGGCGGAACAATGCGATTAGGCGCTTGGGATTGCGAATTACAAAAAGGATCTAAATTAGCTGAAATTTATGGTAAAACTTCAATTAGCGAACGTCACAGACACCGCTATGAAGTCAACAACTTTTATGTTAAATCGCTTGAAGAGCATGGTTTAATTTGTAGCGGCAAGAACCCTAAAACTGGTCTCATTGAAACAGTAGAGCTTAAAAATCACCCGTTTTTTGTAGGTGTGCAATTTCACCCTGAATATAAAAGCACAGTCTCTAATCCACATCCAATATTTTTAGCATTCATAAAAGCTGCCAAAGAATTTAATACACAAAAACGATAGATTATTTACATATTTAAATAGTTTACAAGGATAAGTCATCTAAAATGCTGACTTTTGCAAGTCTTACAATTAAGTATAATTAACGAATGGAAGAACAAGGAAAATTTGACAAAAATTCGGTTATAGGGTTTTTATTAATTGGTGCCATACTTTTGGCGTGGATGTATTTCAGACCAGCTGAAGAACCTCAACCTAATAATAACAACACAAATCAAGTAGAAGTTGATAGTAGTACAACATCAAAGCAAGCGGTAAAAAATACTTCTACTGTTGCTAAAACAAATAACAATCAAGCAGCTTTAAGTGATTCACTTCAAAGTTTATTAAATCAGCAAAAATTCGGTGCGTTTGCTTATTCTGCTATGCAAGCCAATCAATTAGAGACCGATTACACAATTCTTGAAAATGATGTCCTTCATTTAAAAATTTCAAACAAAGGCGCTCAAGTAATCGAAGCTAAACTTAAAAAGTTTGACACTTATGATGATAAACCTGTTTATTTAGTTAAAGATGGTAACTCTAATTTTAACATTAACTTCACCACCAAAGACAATCGTAATTTAAACACCAAAGATTTAAGTTTTATACCTGAACTAATTACAAACGACAATTCTAGCACCTTGAACATGCGTGCTAAAGTCTCTGAAAATGAGTTTTTAGAATTTAGCTATACGGTTAAACCAGACGACTATATGCTGGATTTCAACATAGAATCTCAAGGTCTAAATAATGTTATTTCAAGCAAAATCGCGAATCTAAGTTGGGACTTAAAAGCATATAGAAGGTCTAAAAGTATTTCTTACGAAAACAGATATACTGAAACCTTATATCAATATGAAGGTGACATTGTTAGCTATACAGGCCAAGGCGATGAAGCTATTGAAGATGAACTCGACATTAAATGGTTTGCGTTTAAACAGCACTTTTTTACAACCATACTTTTAAACGAAAAAACATTTAACGAAGGAAAATTTACATCAAAAAATTTGGTTCAAGATGAGCAAATTGACACACTCTACACCAAAGCCTTCAAAGCTGAACTACCAATTCAACTGGCTAATAATGAGTTTAATGAAAATATGAATTTATATTTTGGCCCTGCTGATTATCAGCTTTTAAAAACATATGATCAAAATCTCGATGAAATTATTCCAACAGGTTGGGGCATTTTTGGTTGGATTAATCAATACATTTTTATTCCGTTTTTTGGCTTTTTAAGTTCTTTCTTAGGAAACTATGGCTTGGCAATTATCGTAATGACCATCACAGTTAGAATTGTGCTGTCTCCTATTACTTATAAATCTTATTTATCTCAGGCTAAAATGAAGGTTTTACGACCAGAGATTAATGAAATAAATGAAAAGTTCAAGGATAATGCTATGAAAAAACAGCAGGAAACCATGAAGCTGTACAGTAAAACTGGCGTTAGCCCATTAGCAGGCTGTATTCCTGCCTTGCTTCAAATTCCTGTATTTTATGCTTTATTTCAGTTTTTCCCAAGCGCATTTGATTTACGCCAACAACCATTTTTATGGGCCGATGATTTATCGAGTTACGATGTAATATTTCAGTGGGATGCTTATATTCCACTTGTGTCTTGGATCTATGGCAATCATGTGAGTTTGTTTCCAATTTTAGCGTCAATAGCCATATTTATTTATATGACAATGACAACTGGCCAAAACATGCAACAAGCCCAACAACCAGGCATGCCAAATATGAAGTTTATCATGTATTTATCACCGCTAGTCATGCTTATTTTCTTCAACAACTATGCGAGTGGTTTATCTCTATATTACTTTATTTCCAATTTAATTACCATTGGAATTATGCTTGTGATTAAACATGTGATTATTGATGAAAATAAAATTTTGGCTAAAATTGAAGAGAAAAAGAAAAAGCCAAAGAAGAAAAATAAACTTACTAGGAAGTTTCAAGAAATCATGGAACAAGCTGAAGAACAACAAAGAAAGAAAAACAAATAATTTTATTTTATATAACAAGCTTTCAAAAAAGACACTTAATATAGGTGTCTTTTTTATTTTCACTAAAAACTACATTTTATTATTTATTAAGAATTTATAGAATTATTGTCCACAAGTTGAAATCCAAAACCTCAAATAACGACGAAAATAGATCACTTAAAAACTAATCTTTAACTCATTATAAATTCAAAACTTAGTTAGATTTTTATGGCTACAACCTTATAATAATTTGTAACTCTTTAAGAACGAATACAGTTTTAAACTCATATCAAACATCTAAAAAATTATTTTTGAAGATAGATAACAAAAAAAGGTGCTGATCATAGCACCTTTTTTGTTCATATTTAAGATTTAAACTATTGTTGCGGTAATAATACCTGATCAATCGCGTGAATAATGCCGTTTCCAGCTTGTACATCAACAGCAATAATATTTGACACTCGACCGTTTGGATCGGTTACTGTAGTTTCATCTGCGTCAATGCTGACATCATCACCTAATGTTGAAACTGTTCCACTTGACAATGTAGATGAGGTGACGTTAGCATCCGTAATAACGTGTGTGTTTAAAGTAGCTTCTAAAGTTGCGGTTGGTACATCTGCAAGAGAGTTTAATTCTAGTTCAGTTAGTAAATCAACAAACGCATCATTTGTAGGAGCAAACACGGTAAAAGGCGCAGGAGATTCAGTTGACTGTAACGTGCTTACATAAGTAAAACTATTTTCACGTGTTAACGCATCTACTAAAATGCTAAAATTAGGATCAGCCAAAGCAAATGTTGTAACGTCTGGAATTGTAATAACTGCATCTACGACATGAACAACGCCATTATAAGCTTCTAAATCTGGAGTTGTAACATTTGATATACCATTTAAACTAACACCATTATCTACATTGATGTAAAGACTTAGGTTATTTTCATCTCCAGTGTTGGTTTCAACTGCTAAAGTGTTTGTATAAGAGTTTGATAAATCACCAGATAAAATAGTTCCTGAAACAGTGTGATTTAATAAAACGTTAGATAATTGTTCTACCGTTAAACTTGACACATCAACATTTCCAAAAGCCGCATCAGTTGGTGCAAAAACAGTAAGTTCATTATTGTTTACTGCAACATCTAAACCAGTATCGATTAATGCTTGCTCTAAAATTGTGTGATTTGGACTCGCTTCAATAATTTCAAAAGTAGATTCAACAGCAGCATCAGGTAAAATAACACGATCAATGGCATGAATTACACCATTACTTGTTTGAACATCGGTCACTATTATTTCAATTGTACGTCCATTTTGATCGATTAACTGAACGTTTTCAGCATCTATCATTATATCATCACCTAAAGTTTCTACACTACCAGATTCTAATTCATTTGAAGTCACATTAAGACCATCAATTACATGAGAGTTTAATGTCGAGGTTAAAGTAGGACCATCAATATCATCTAAAGATGTAGCGCCTAATTCATCTAATAAATCAGAAAAAGCTTGATTTGTAGGTGCAAAAACTGTGAATGGCGCTGGTGCCTCAGATGACGAAAGCGTGCCAACAAAGTCTGGTTGGTCACTTCTTGTCAAAGCTGCCTCAAGAGTGTCAAAAGTTGGATCTATAGTAGCAAATGTTACTACATCTGGAATAGGAATTACCGCGTCGACAACATGAACAATACCATTGCTAGCACCTAAATCTGCAGAAGTAACTGATGATGCTCCATTTAGTTCTACTCCAGAATCTGTATTAATATACATGCTTATATTATTAGCATTTCCTGATGCAGATTCTGTAGCAAGAGTGGTAAAATAACCATTTTCTAAAGTATTAGATGCAGCTAAGCCATCTATTACATGATTAAGAAGTATATTAGTAAGTTGTTCGTTACTTAATTGATCTAGTAATACGCCTGAAAATGCATCATCAGTTGGTGCAAAAACAGTGTAAGTTCCTTGGTTTAGAGCTTCATCTAAACCTGTATCAATTAAAGCTTGTTCTAATATTGTATGATCAGGACTAGAAGCTATAATCTCAAAAGTAGTTTGTACATTAGTAATAGGTTCTCCGGAATCATCATCGTCACAAGATGTAAAAATTAAAGCCAGTAAGGCCAATGTTAGTGTTTTGAGTTGAAATTTCATAGTTTTTATATTTTTTTGTTTTTGTAAATGTAGTTTTACTATAATTGACAAACTGTTTAATTTTAGTTAATACCTATTAAACGTTTGTTAACTATTCAATTTATGAAAGACTTCAATTAAAAGCTTAAGCATTATTACTAATTTTGCAATTCAATTAATTTTAAATGAAAAAAAGGGTTGTTGTCGGACTAAGTGGTGGTGTAGATTCTAGTGTTGCCGCTTATTTATGTCAGAAAGCTGGCTATGAAGTAATTGGACTATTTATGAAAAATTGGCATGATGATTCGGTCACTATATCTGATGAATGCCCATGGCTTGAAGACAGTAACGACGCTATGTTAGTAGCCGATAAGTTAGGTATTCCATTTCAAACAGTAGATTTAAGCAAGGCTTATAAATCTAAAATTGTAGACTACATGTTTAAAGAATACGAAGCTGGAAGAACTCCCAATCCTGATGTACTTTGCAATCGTGAAATCAAATTTGATGACTTTCTTAAAATAGCTGAGTCACTTGGTGCTGATTATGTTGCCACAGGTCACTATTGTCGAAAAGAAAGCTATAAAGTAAACGGCATAACAAGATATAAACTCTTAGCTGGAAAAGACATTAATAAAGACCAATCTTATTTTCTATGCCAAATATCTCAAGAACAACTATCTAAAGCTTTATTTCCGATTGGTGATTTACAAAAATCTGAAGTTAGAAAAATTGCAGCAGAATTAGATTTAATCACAGCCGAAAAAAAAGATTCACAAGGTTTATGCTTTATTGGTAAAGTTAAGTTACCTGAGTTTCTACAGCAACAATTAAAACCAAAACAAGGTGATATTATTGAAGTCGATTCAAATCATCCTGTTTATGAAAACGAAAAAAACATAAGCTTTCATGAAGCTGATTCTTTACCAATTGAAGTTTTGGCAGAATATTCAAAACCTTACAGTTACAATTCAACTACAGGAAAAGTTGTAGGCAAACATGATGGTGCGCATTTTTTTACAAAAGGACAAAGAAAAGGTTTAGCGGTTGGCGGTACTAAAGAACCTCTTTTTGTAATTGAAACAGATGTTAAAAACAACATTATCTATACTGGGCAAGGTAAAAATCATCCAGGCTTAAACAGAAATTGCCTTAGAGTTAAGACTGAAGATATACATTGGGTAAGACCTGAGTTGAAACTTAAGCCTGGCGAATCGATGAGCGTAAAAGCACGCATTAGATATCGACAACCACTCGAAAAAGCTAAGTTGATTTTACATGACAATGGGCTTTTTGTGGTTTTTAAAAATAAACAATCTGCCATTACTGAAGGGCAATTTGTCGCATGGTATCATGATGACGAGCTTCTAGGTTCTGGAGCCATTTCTTAAATAATAAAACATGTTTCAAAATAATAGAATAACACAACTTTTCAATATTAAATATCCTATCATTCAAGCTGGGATGATTTGGGCTAGCGGCTGGAAACTTGCAAGTAGCGTGAGTGAAGTTGGCGGCTTGGGCATTATTGGTGCTGGCTCTATGTATCCTCATATTTTGGAAGAGCATATTAAAAAATGTAAAGCAGCCACTTCAAAACCTTTTGCGGTTAATGTACCTATGCTCTATCCAGATATAGACAAGGTTATCGATATCATCATAAAAGAAGAGGTTAAAATTGTATTTACTTCAGCGGGAAACCCAAAAACATGGACATCGCATTTACAGTCATATGGTATTAAAGTCGTTCATGTTGTCAGTAGTGTAAAGTTTGGATTAAAAGCGGAAGAAGCTGGTGTTGATGCAATTGTTGCTGAAGGTTTTGAAGCTGGCGGACACAATGGACGTGATGAAACAACAACACTTACTTTACTACCTATGATTACGAAATCTGTTAAAATTCCTGTCATTGCAGCTGGCGGTATTGCCAATGGCCAAGCAATGCTGGCATGTATGGTTTTAGGTGCTGATGGAGTTCAAGTAGGGACTCGTTTTGTTGCTAGTGAAGAAGCATCATCACATATCAACTTCAAAAATGAAGTGATTAAAGCTAAAGAAGGTGATACAAAGCTTACACTAAAAGAATTAGCACCTGTCAGATTATTAAAAAATAAATTCTATGATGATATTCAGGAATTATACCGACAATCTCCCACAAAAGAACAACTAGCTGACTTACTTGGAAGAGCAAGAGCAAAAAAAGGAATGTTTGAAGGTGATTTAGATGAAGGTGAACTTGAAATAGGTCAAATATCAGGCTTAATAGACCATATCTTACCTGCTCAACAAATTCTTGAAAATATGCTTAACGAATTTAATGAAGCCAAAGAAAAAATTGAAAACTTATAAAATCAGTCATCAGATAACTGAATAACTTTTAAAGTCAAGTCTTTTTGATATTCAATTAAATATGCAGCAGTGTTATAGTTTACGTTTTCAAAGGCATCATACTCATATTGAAATTTATTTTGAAAATACTCTGTAAATCCATCTAATTCTGTTGTTTCAATAAAATTGTCTGTAGAAGCTATTCTTAAAATAACATCTAACATGACGTCAAAACCTCTCAAAAAATATTTTGAATGGTAAGCTTCGTTAGATGAATCGAGATTATAATTACTAACGTCGAAACTTGTGGTTGCATATAAATAATCAAGCCTTGCTAAATAAAAATTAGATATCTCATCAGCTAAAACAGTATTTGAAGGCATAATTAATTTTACTTTAAAACCTTCTTTTCTTAAAGCCTCAAGATAATTTACGGTAGCTTCAGCAATACCTAAATCTTTGGTATCAAGCACAAACCAGTTAATTTTGTCTTGTTTAATGACTTGTTTTAACTCTTCAAATTGAAGATAACTTTCAGTCATTTCAACATGAGCTGCTTCTGGAAAACTATAAGAAAACTTTTGCTTAAAATTTAGGTTTAAACTATCACTTAAGAATGAAAGTTTAATGCTATCGTTCATATTTTGATTGATGTAGGTTATGATCAATTCTTCCTTAAAGCGGTCAAGTGGTACAGAGTTAAAAACTTGTTTAGTGTTAATAGGTGAATTTGTAATTGGCAAAACCAATGGCACGCTATCTTGGCGAAGTTCATTAACCATAATTTCGATGTTATTTGCCAAAACAGGTCCAACGACAGCATCAAAACTTGAAAAATTATTTTTCTCTAAAATTTCATTTAGCGTATCTTGGCTCATAGCAGTATCAAATGCCTCTAAATTCACAAAAACACCAATTTTTTTGGCCGAATCTACTGCCGCTCTGGCACCTTCAAATAAATCTAATGAAATACGAGTAATACGCTCTTCAAGAAGTGCTTTAGGTTTTTTTATGCTATCATAAGCAAATTTATGCAAATTAAAAGGTAAAGTTAATGCAATACGCTGTGGCTGAGCTTTTTTGATATACTCTACTAAATTGATGCGTTTATCAACAGTTACATTTTTTTTAGGTATTTTTAAAACAAAGTCTGATGAAAAATTACCATACTGATAAGCTGGATTTAGTTGTTTAAGTACTTCTTCTGAAAGCTTAAATTGCTTTTTGAGTAAATTTACATCATCTTCTGTTTGAACTTTTACGTAACTTAAGTCATTTGGAGTTTGTGTTACAGAATTTTGCTCTATTTCACGCTTTATAACAACATAATCACCAGGTTGAAGCACGTCTTTATCTGGGTTTAATTGTTCAAGCTTTTCTACAGTTATACCATAAGTTTTTGCGATGCCATATTTAGTCTCTTTTGGTTGTACGAGATGCTTTAAGCTAGAAAAAGTCGAATTTTTAATTGATTGATTTTCTGAATTTGTTGGCTGCTTTAAAATCGGAATTTGTAAAACGTCATTTACATCGAGTGTTCTGCTCTTTAAGAAAGAGTTATATCTAATAATAGTTTCTACTTCAACTTGAAACTGCTTAGCAATACTATAAAGTGTTTCTTTTGGTGAAACATTATAAGATTTAAACTTTTTAACTTGCTCAGATGACTTCAATAATGGAATTACTAATGTTTTACCTTTCAAATTAGTGTAACGTGACACATCAGGATTATAATTTAAAATATCAGTAGTTTCTACTTCAAATTTCTGAGCAATTTTTTCTAAATCCTCTTCAGATTCTACATTATAGGTTGTAAAGTTTTGGGAAAACAAAACAAGAGGAAACACGAAAAACAATACAGTTAATATGATTTTTTTCATAATTATTCCCATTCAATTGTTGCTGGCGGTTTAGAACTGATGTCGTACACTACTCTATTAACGCCTTTTACCTTATTTATTATTGTATTTGAAACATATTGTAAAAATTTATAGGGCAAATCTACCCAATCGGCTGTCATACCGTCAGTAGATTCTACAGCCCTTAAAGCAACAACTTTTTCATAAGTTCGCTCATCACCCATAACACCAACAGACTCGACTGGTAACAAAATGGCGCCAGCTTGCCAAACTTTATCATATAATTTCCATTCTCTTAAAGATTGAATAAAGATGTGATCAACTTCCTGAATCAATTTAACCTTTTCTGATGTAATATCACCTAAAATCCGAATAGCTAAACCAGGTCCAGGAAATGGATGGCGACCAAGTAATTTGGCATCGATATTCATTTCGGCGCCTACACGTCTTACTTCGTCCTTAAAAAGCATTCGCAAAGGCTCTACAACTTTTAATTGCATAAAATCTGGTAAGCCACCAACGTTGTGGTGTGATTTGATAGTCGCTGATGGTCCATTAACAGAAATCGATTCAATAACATCAGGATAAATTGTACCTTGAGCTAAATAAACAACATCTTTAATTTGCCCAGCTTCATCGTCAAAAATATCTATAAATGCATTACCTATGATTTTACGTTTTTGTTCAGGATCTGAAACGCCTTCTAGCTTATCTAAAAAATACGTTGAAGCATCAACACCTTTTACGTTTAGGCCCATGTGTTTGTACTGATCTAAAACAGAATTGAACTCATCTTTCCGCAATAAGCCATTATTAACAAAAATACAATACAATTGCTTCCCTATTGCCTTATGAAGCAAAGTAGCTGCCACTGTAGAGTCTACACCACCACTTAAACCTAAAACAACCTTATCACTACCTATTTTATCTCTCAACTCAGAGACAGTCATATCTACAAAGGCAGAAGGCGTCCAAGTTTGTGGAACACCAGCAATATTAACTAAAAAGTTTTCAAGCAGTTTTTTGCCGTCTGTAGAATGATAAACTTCAGGGTGAAATTGAATTCCATAAGTTAGCTCATCTTGAAACTTATAAGCCGCAAATTTCACATCAGGTGTACTGGCAATGCATTTAGCATCCTCAGGTAATTTTTTAATACTGTCACTGTGTGACATCCAAACTTGAGACTGTTCGGTAACACCTTCAAATAAATCTGAAGTGGCATCGACATAACTCAAATTAGCTCGACCAAATTCACGAGTGTTAGAGCTGGCAACTAATCCACCATAATTATGTGCCATGAATTGAGCGCCAAAACATACACCTAAAACTGGTAATTTTGATTTTATTTTTGTTAAATCAGGTTTGGGAGCATCAGGGTTTCTTACCGAAAAAGGACTGCCAGATAAAATTACAGCTCTAAATTCATTTAAATTATCAGGAACTTTATTATACGGAAATATTTCGCAGTAAATATTTAATTCTCGAACACGTCTTGCTATAAGCTGTGTATACTGCGAACCAAAATCTAAGATGAGGACATTTTTTTGCATGAACAAAAGTAAAAATTTGCGTTAAAACAAAACAGTCTCTTATGCATTTTTATACATTTAAATTAAAAATGCTTGATAAACTTAGAAAAGAAGCTGTAGATGAAGTAAAATTTGGCTACCTAAAGAAGAAATATCCAACAAGACACACTTATTTGGCGACAATCAGAACAAATAAACCAATTATTAGAACGGTAATTTTAAGAGATTGTATAAATGAAATAGACCCTCTTTTTTATACTGACACCAGAAGTTTTAAAGTTGAAGATTTAAAACAAAACAAAAATGCTTCAGCTTTATTTTATCATCCTAAAAAACTTATTCAAATCAGGTTAGACGGACAACTAAAACTATTAAAAGATGATGATTTAATTAAGAAACATCGCGAAAAAGCTTTAAGTATTTCAAAAAAAGATTATACAAGTTGTTTTTCACCTGGTAAAGAAATAAATAATCCCGATGAACTAGATTATATTGAAAATGATTTTTTTCAAGGCATTTTTCTACAAGTTGAAAGAATTGAATATCTAAAATTAAAACGTCCTAATCATATTAGATGTGAGTTTAATAAAAAAGATAATGCTTGGTCAAACCGATTTTTAGCACCATAAAAAAAGACTGCCATATGACAGTCTTTTAATTATCAGGATGAAGTTAATCTATTTACATAGCGTTTGAGCCAATATTACCTTGTGCTACAATTGTCGCTAATTCATTGGCACTTAAATGAACATTTACGTAACCATCAACTGTTAATACATCTTCGTAGCCGAACATGGTATCATCATCTAACATCGCTACATTCGAACGGCTCATTCCTGTAGTTCCATCAACTGGCATAAAAGTGTATAAAATTCCGCCGCCTTCAGCTGCACTATTCATATGGATATGTGCCGGGTGCATGCCGCCATCAGGTGTTCCATCTAACATAATGGTTGCTTGCGCTTCGCCATTAACGCGTTCTTCAAATAAAACTGATCCGCTAATGCCTGCGACGTCTTTTTCGCCTAAAGGATATGATACAGATTCGCCTGTTAATTCATTTTGACCAATATCACCTTGTGCTACAATTGTCGCTAATTCATTGGCACTTAAATGAACGTTTACGTAACCATCAACTGATAATACATCTTCGTAGCCGAACATGGTATCATCATCTAACATCGCTACATTCGAACGGCTCATTCCTGTAGTTCCATCAACTGGCATAAAAGTGTATAAAATTCCGCCACCTTCAGCTGCTGTATTCATATGGATATGTGCCGGGTGCATGCCGCCATCTGGTGTTCCATCTAACATGATAGTTGCTTGCGCTTCGCCATTAACGCGTTCTTCAAATAAAACTGATCCGCTAATGCCTGCGACATCTTTTTCGCCTAACATGTATGATTTAGATTCGCCTGTTAATTCATTTTGACCAATATCACCTTGTGCTACAATTGTCGCTAATTCATTGGCACTTAAATGAACATTTACGTAACCATCAACTGTTAATACATCTTCGTAGCCGAACATGGTATCATCATCTAACATTGCTACATTCGAACGGCTCATTCCTGTAGTTCCATCAACTGGCATAAAAGTGTATAAAATTCCGCCACCTTCAGCTGCTGTATTCATGTGAATGTGTGCCGGATGCATGCCGCCATCTGGTGTTCCATCTAACATGATAGTTGCTTGCGCTTCACCATTAACGCGTTCTTCAAATAAAACTGATCCGCTAATACCTGCGACATCTTTTTCGCCTAACATGTATGATTTAGATTCGCCTGTTAATTCATTTTGACCAATATCACCTTGTGCTACAACAGTTTCTAGTTCATCAGCACTTAAATGAATATTGATGTAGCCATCAAATTCGAGAAGACTTTGGTAGCTAATTGGGTCACCATCATTAGTTTGTGTTACAATAGTTTCACTAATACCAGTAGCACCATTTACGTCATTTAAAGAAACGGCAATTGCACCACCTTCAGCTGCTGTGTTCATGTGGATGTGGGATGGATGCATACCATCTTGAGGTGTTCCAGTAACATCAAGTCTCACTAAAACACTGCCATCTGTTTGTTCTGAAAAAACAGCTGTTCCAGAAATCCCAGAAGCCGAACGCTCAAATAAATCGTAAGTTTTAGATTCACCAGTTGGATTTACTGGTGACATGTTGTTGTCATCATCGTCACAGCTTATAAAAAAGCTTGCTGCGATGAACAAAATTGTAAGTGATTTTAAAAATTTCATAGTATTATTTTTGATTCGCTTTTATTTACGGACCAAAACAAACTATGGTTCACTCAAAATCAGTCAAAGTTTAAATCTTAACAGTATTTAACGTGAAATAAAAATATTTAAGGAATATTAAGATACTTATGCGTTTGTAAAGAAATCTTCCATTTTGGGTATTTCATTACATATTCAACGATCATTGGCATCATTTTTTCGCGGACACTCCATTCTGGCTGAAGATATAATTGGCAGGATGAATTTTTAATTAACTCAGCTTGTTGTTCGGCAAATTTTAAATCATGTTTATTATAGATAATCACTTTAAGCTCATTAGCGACTTTATAAATTTCTGGTTTAGGAAGTTTGATTTTCTTAGGAGATAAACAAATCCAATCCCAATGACCCGTTAATTCGTAAGCTCCAGAAGTTTCAATATGAATATTGAGTCCTAATGATTTTAGTTGAGCGGTTAATGGATTCATATTCCAAGTTAAAGGCTCACCACCTGTAATCACGATTGTATCGCTGTACATTTTAGCAGATTTAACGATCTCTGAAATAGCTGTTGGCGGATGTGTATTGGGATTCCAGCTTTCTTTAACATCACACCAATGACAGCCAACATCGCAACCTCCAATTCTAATAAAATACGCAGCTGTTCCTGTATGATGGCCTTCACCTTGAATTGTATAAAACTGCTCCATCAGAGGCAGCATTTCACCTTTATTGACTAATTCTTTTGTTTCTTTTTCAAGCATATCGCAAAGATAATTATATTTTTGGCATTAGTTTTTGAATTAAAAAATATCCGAAATTTAAACCATACTAATCATGACTCATTTCAAATTTATTACAGCTTCCTTTTTAGTGATTTTTCTAATTCTTTCTTGCAACTCTGATCAAGCCTATCTTATTGCAGAAAATAAAGTTGGCAAGATTACGAATTCAACAAAAATTAATGAATTAGAACTGCTATTTCCAAAAGATTCTATCGTTAAACCGAATTACAAAAACAGGTTTGAAGCCAATGGAAACGATGTATACATTTATGAAAATGGTGACTTAAGCTTAAAAATACAACCTAGAATTTATGGCGATAGTACAAGTACGATTCGGGAAATTCAAATTATAAATCCAAAATATAAAACTGCTAATGGCTTAAATGTGAATAGTGATTTTAAAACTATTTATGAGAATTACAGCATCAAAACGATTCAAAATAGCTTTAAGAATATCATCGTAGATATTAAAGAGTTTGGTCTATATGTTATTATAGATAAAGCTGAATTACCAAGTAATCTTCGATACGACCGAACTTCAACTATAACTGAAACTCAAATACCAAATCAGGCCAAATTTAAATATGTTTGGTTTGCTTTTGATGCACCTCAAGAAGTTGCAGACCAAAAAGAATAAAGCTAAAAAAATGCCTAAAAAAATAATAAAGAAATTTGCCCCTAGAATTATTGGTTTCAAATTAAACACACAATTCAAATTAAACAAAGAGAAAGCTTTAAACAAAGCTTACCAATTGTTTTCTACACCTCGAAAAGGCGATATAAAACCACATCAAGCTCAATTTTTAAAAACGGCAGAAGCTCAAAAACACAGCATCCACTCGTATCAAATTCAAACTTATCATTGGCCTGGAAATGGCGAGACTGTTTTACTAGTTCACGGCTGGGATAGTAATACTTCTAGATGGAAAAGCTTAGTTAAAGAGTTAAAAGCGAGCAACTTTAATATTATTGCTTTTGATGCACCAGCTCACGGCAATTCAACGGGAGCATTGTTAAATGTTCCTTTATATGCTGAAGTTTTAGAAGAACTCATTTCTATACACAAACCCAACTACTTAGTCGGTCATAGTATTGGTGCAATGACACTTATTTTTAATCAATTCAAATTTAAAGATTCAAACAAAATAAAAAAGCAAGTTTTGCTTGGTGCGCCTTCTGAAATGAAACTTATAATGAAGGACTATCAAAAGATACTTCAACTTAGTCCAAAATTCATGTCAGAACTCAATACATATTTTAAACAAAAATTTGGTTACTACTTTCAAGAGTTTTCTATCGCTGAATTTGCAAAATCGGTTCATGTTCCTAGCCTTATTATTCATGACCAATATGATAAGATAGCACCTGTAGAAGCAGCTAAATCTATCAGTAAAAACTTAAAAAATAGTCGGCTTATCATTACTGAAGGTGCAGGGCATTCACTTAAAAATAATGATATTGATAAAAATATACTTAAATTTATTCAGTCTTAAAAGCTATGAATCATCCCATTAGAATAAATAAATTTTTAAGCCAAGCAGGTTATTGCTCAAGACGTGAAGCCGATGCTCTAATTAAACAAGGTCGTGTTACCATAAATAAAGAAGTGCCTAAAATGGGACAAAAGGTAAACCCTAATGATCAAGTTTATGTTGATAACAAATTAGTTAAAATAGAACTTAAAGAAAAGGTTTACTTGGCATTTAACAAGCCTAAAGGTGTGGTTTGTACAACCAATTCTAAAGTTGAAAAAAACAATATTGTTGATTATATTAATTATCCTGAGCGCATTTACCCTGTAGGACGACTTGATAAAATGAGTGAAGGCTTAATTTTAATGACAAATGATGGTGAAATTGTGAACCAAATTTTAAGAGCAAGACACCACCACGAAAAAGAATACATTGTTAAAGTAGTTAAACCCATTACAAATCAATTTATTGATAAATTACGTCATGGTGTGCCCATTCTTGATACTATAACTCGAGAATGTAAGGTTGAAAAAATTGATACCTACACCTTCAAAATTATCCTAACACAAGGATTAAACAGACAAATAAGACGTATGTGTGAAGCTTTAGATTATCGTGTTACAAAATTAAAACGTATCAGAATTAAACATATTAAGCTAGATATTGAAGTTGGCCAATATAGGCATTTAACTACAGCTGAAATAAATGGCTTACAACATTAATACATCATATTATAATGAAAAATATAAACCCGTTTCATCTTGCTATTCCAGTTAAGGACATTAATGAAAGTCGAGATTTTTATACAACAGTTCTTCAGTTAAAAGAAGGCCGAAGTGACTCTCATTGGGTAGATTATGATTTTTTTGGCCATCAATTTGTTATTCATGAAAGTAAAAACTTTAGCCAAACCGAAGTTGTAAGCCAGGTTGATGGCCACAACGTGCCTGTGCCTCATTTTGGTGTAGTTTTAGAATGGGAACAATTTTGGGAATTTGCTGAGCATCTTAAAAAACAATCAATTAGATTTATCATTGAACCTTACATAAGATTTAAAAATAAGCCTGGAGAGCAAGCTACGATGTTTTTTAAAGATCCAAGTGAGAATGCACTCGAATTTAAGAGCTTTAAAAATATGAACCAACTCTTTGCCAAATGAAAACACTATCACCAAAATTAGTTAGACAGCTTTTTATATTAATGATTATTATTTCACTTGGATTTTTGATATTCATAGAAATATTGCCTTATTTATCAGGTGTTTTAGGTGCCATAACTTTTTATGTTTTACTCAGAGGTTTCATGAGAAAGATGAAAGCCAAAGGCTGGAACGAAAACTTATCTGTAAGCATACTTCTCACCGGATCATTTATACTCATACTATTACCAATAGCAGGTATTGTTTTAATGCTGTCTTCAAAAATCTCAAAAGCAGTTAAAAACTCAGAAGTTGTCGTAAACGCCGTGAATTCTCAAATTAAAGAAATTGAACATTTAACAGGCTATAAATTAGCATCGAGCATAGACACAGGAGCAGTTACAAATTGGATTTCAAATAATTTACAAGGATTTGCCGGCAGCACATTTGAAATATTTATTGCTATTAGCATTATGTACTTTTTATTATACTACATGCTATTAAACCAAAAAAAACTCTCTTCTTCTTTAGAAACCTATATCCCTATCGGTGTTGAAAATCTAAAAATTATTGCTAAAGAATCAGGTAAAAAAGTAAAGGCTAATGCCATAGGAATTCCGTTAGTAGCATTAATACAAGGTATAATTTCATTAATTGGTTATTGGATTTTCGGAGTTCCAGATCCATTATTTTGGTTTGTTATTACAGCCATAGGCTCTATGATTCCATTTATTGGAACAGCAATCGGCTTTTTGCCAGTAACTTTGTTAATGATTTATCAAGGAGATAACTTTGCAGCTATTGGTGTTTTACTTTATGGTTTTATTATTGTTGGGTCTTCAGATAACATTGTGCGCTTACTAATTTTAAAAAAAATGGCTAATGAACATCCACTCATCACTTTAATTGGTGTTATTATCGGCGTCCCTTTATTTGGCTTTATTGGACTAATTTTTGGTCCACTCCTAATATCTTTATTTTTGCTTATTGTAGTGATTTATAAAAAAGAATATGGTGAAATTGAAAATGCACGCCAAGAAAAAAGCCTCAACAATGAACTTGAAAAAAAACAAATACAAGAATAAGAACAAGATTGACGAAGCTTACGTTAAAGCTGAGTCTAAAAAAGTTTCAGAGAAAGATATTGACGAAACGCTTAGTCGTCAACAACAATTATTAAATAAACTGAAGCATAAAAAATGGGATCACATAAAAACTGAAGTTTTACAACTTATAGAAATGCTTAAAGCTTTTAAAAATAAAACCTACACAAAAACCCCATGGAAAAGCATTTCAGCCATAACATTTACACTCCTATACATTATTAACCCATTAGACTTAGCTCCAGATTTTATACCTTTCATAGGTTACTTAGACGATATCAGTGTGCTAACGTTCTGCCTTAATCTAGTAAAAAGTGATATTAACGATTTTAAGACTTGGAAAGAGCATCAAGAAACGTCAATAGATGTTTAAAGACCTTTTCTTAATCTGTGCTGCTCACGAGCAAGAAGTGTATTTTTTAATAACATTGCAATAGTCATTGGGCCAACGCCACCAGGAACAGGAGTAATATGTGATGCCTTTTTGCTCACGTTTTCATAATCTACGTCACCTGTAATCACATAACCCTTTTTAGTAGTATCATCAGGTACGCGCGTAATTCCAACATCGATAATTACCGCATCATCTTTTACCATTTCAGCTTTTAAAAAGTTTGGTATTCCTAAAGCGGAAATAATAATATCTGCTTGGCTTGTAATCTGAGTGATATTTTTGGTGTGGCTGTGTGTTAAAGTAACGGTTGAATTTCCAGGCCAGCCTTTACGGCCCATCAAAATACTCATGGGACGACCAACAATATGACTTCTACCAATAACAACGGTATGTTTACCGTTAGTTTGAACGTTATAGCGCTCTAGTAGTTCTAATATACCAAATGGTGTAGCTGGTATAAATGAAGTCATATCAAGCGCCATTTTGCCAAAATTTGTTGGATGAAAACCATCTACATCTTTATTAGGATCTATACGCATAATTACTTTTTGAGTATCAATTTGCTTGGGTAATGGCAATTGAACTATAAAACCATCAATATCCTCATCTTCATTTAATTGATCGATTTTGTCGAGTAATTCTAATTCAGAAATTGTTCCAGAAAGCTTAACTAAAGTCGATTTAAAACCAACACGTTCACATGACCTTACTTTACTACCAACATAAGTTAAACTAGCGCCATCGTTACCTACAATTACTGCGGCCAAATGAGGGACTTTCTCATTTTTTGCCTTCATTTTTTCAACTTCAGCAGTAATTTCGTTTTTGATATCATTGCTTACTTTTTTGCCGTCTAGTATTGTCATTTTATCTGTGTTGTAAACCAATATTATTTATTGCTTCATGTTTTGCATCATTTGCATCATCTTTTTTCCACCGCCGCCTTGCATCATTTTCATCATTTTGCTCATTTGGCTAAATTGTTTGAGCAATTGGTTAACCTCTTGAACAGAAGTACCAGAGCCTTTACCAATTCTACGTTTACGACTTGAATTGATAATATTAGGATTTGCACGCTCTTTTGGTGTCATAGAATGAATAATAGCTTCAATATGCTTAAAGGCATCATCATCTATATCCATGTTTTTCATCATTTTTCCAGCGCCAGGAATCATACCCATCAAGTCTTTCATGCTACCCATTTTTTTAACTTGCTGGATTTGGCTAAGAAAATCATCAAAACCAAATTTATTTTTAGCGATTTTCTTCTGAAGTTTTCTGGCTTCCTCTTCGTCATATTGCTCCTGAGCACGTTCTACTAAAGAGACAACGTCACCCATTCCTAAAATTCTATCAGCCATACGTGATGGATAAAAAATGTCTATGGCATCCATCTTTTCTCCAGTACCAATAAATTTAATTGGTTTATTAACGACTGATTTGATAGAAATAGCAGCACCGCCACGCGTATCACCATCTAATTTGGTTAAAATAACGCCATCAAAATCTAAAACATCATTAAAAGCTTTTGCAGTATTTACAGCATCCTGACCTGTCATAGCATCAACTACAAAGAGCGTTTCATTAGGTTGAATTGTTTGGTGTATGTCTGAAATTTCATTCATCATTTGCTCATCTACAGCCAATCGACCCGCGGTATCAAGAATAACTACATTGTGGCCATTTTGTTTAGCGTGTGCAATAGCATCTTGCGCAATCTTAACAGGATTTTTTTCTTCTTTATTAGAGAAAACTTCAACATTTATTTGTTCTCCAACTACGTGTAATTGATCTATAGCAGCTGGTCTATAAACATCACATGCTACTAATAAAGGTTTACGTGTTTTTTTTGTTTTTAGAAAGTTAGCAAGCTTACCTGAAAATGTCGTTTTACCAGAACCTTGCAAGCCAGACATTAAAATAACCGATGGTGAGCTTGATAAATCAACACCTTCAGCATCGCCACCCATCAAATCTGTTAATTCGTCTTTAACGATTTTTACCATTAATTGGTTAGGCTTTAATGATTTTAAAACGTTTTGACCAATAGCCTTTTCTTTTACAGTATTTGTAAAATTCTTAGCAATTTTAAAGTTAACATCAGCATCAACTAGAGCTCTTCTAACTTCTTTTAAAGTTTCGGCTACATTTACTTCGGTAATTTGACCGTGACCTTTAAGTACATGAAAGGCTTTATCTAACTTATCACTTAAACTATCAAACATATTCTTAATCAGTTTTATGCAAAAGTAAGGATTTGAATCCTATTATTGAAGTTTTTACAAATTAAAAAACCACCTAAAAAGGTGGTTTTAAATTAATTATTGTAAGTGCTACAAAGCGTAATTATGTTCGCTTCTGTCACTTTCATTATAACGTTTTACAGCTGTTTCTACAAGTTCTTTTGCTTCAACTTCGTCTCCCCAATTCCCTATTGTAACTTCTTTATCTTCTAAATCTTTATAAGTTCTAAAGAAATGCTCAATCTCTTCTATTAACTGAGGATTAACATCATCAAATTTTTGAATTGCTTTACCCATTGGGTCATCAACTGGAACACAGATAATCTTTTCATCCGGACCTTTTTCGTCAGACATATGCAAAACACCAACTGGTCTAACTTCAGCAACACAACCTGGAATAACTGGATGCGTAAATAAAACTAGCACATCTAGTGGATCATTATCTAAAGCTAAAGTCTCTGGTACGAAACCATAATCGGCTGGATATACCATTGAAGTGTATAGCATACGATCGAATCTCATCGTTTTTGTATCAAAATCATACTCGTATTTATTACGACTACCTCTTGGTATTTCTATAAAAGCATCAAATGTCATTATTGTATTTATTAGGTTAAAAAATCGGGTGACAAAACTAATAAAACTTTGCTTATTAGCAGTTTAAATCTTAGAAATAAAATCCGAATGCGCCTGTAATTCCAAAATTTCGAGCATCAGGTAGTGTTTTATAGTTTCCTCTAAAATGAAAGTCTAAACGAAATACCCTAAAGATATTACCAACACCGAAACTATAAGACCAATAAGGCTCTTGATCTGGCGCAAAAAGTTCTGGATTTGTGAACGAAGCGTTTAAGGCTTGATTTGAATCTGATATTGAACCATACACAGCTCTTGCGCTTACAATTTCTCTCAAATCTAAGTCTCTAAGCAATGGAATTCTAGAAAATAAGCGACCATTAAAATTATGCTCAACATGAACACTAGCGTAAGTGTCGGTAACAAAATCGTAAAAATCTAATAATGGAAATGTGCCTAGAATGGAAAATAAGGTTTGATTACCAGGAACAACATTAAGCAAACCTAAAGAAACATCGCCAAAGGTTTTACCTGCCTCGAAGGTTGAAGTAAACTTACCAAATCCACCAACTTGTATTGGTTGTCTGTAATAGAATTGAAGTTTATAATAGTTAAAATCGCTATCTAAAACTCCTGTAAGCCCTTTTGAATAATTTAAAAATATTTCTGGGTAATCATCGTCATTCAAAATATATCGCTCTACACCATAACCAGAAGTTTTACGACCTGGCATGTATTTAAGAATGACTGAAGCTTCCATTTGTCTAGTTTCTTCTTCAATAAGCGTTTGCGCTTCATTTTCGAAATAAGCGATACTAAACTGGTCTGAAGCCGATTTTAATGTCCTGTAGGTAGAACCTAGCCTGACCTCAAAGTTTTTGAATGGCTCAAATGTAAAGGCTAAACTCGATAGATTAATATTGGTTAAACTAGCATTAGAGCCAACTGTTAAAACAGAAGAACTTGCCAAACTTCGACCTAAAACATCTGATGTATTGGTTAAACTTGCACCTAATTGTTCTACATCTCGTCTATTTCCGGCTTCAACAACTAATCGTGATTTTTGATCTAATAAGTATTTTCCTGAAATACCATATTTAAATTTATCGTCTTTAAAACCGTAGGCTAAAAAACCTTGCAAACGGTATTTATCATTTTGCCCTGAGTAAGTTCTTCCACCAACACGCAGTCTTAAGCCTTCAACGTCATTATAACCAAAGGTCGAAAAAACGGGTCCAAAATCCCAACCGTCTTGTTCCCAATAATTAGTGGCTAAAATTGTGCCTATACTATAAATTCGTTTAAAAGCATCAACCGTTTTTAAGGTGTCTAACATTGAGTAAACCTGTTGCTCATTTTTGTTGAGTTCTTCTAAACGTCTTTTTTTCCAAAATTCAGAATCTCTAAAATACACCCTATCATTTATGATTTCTCTTTCATCTCGATAAAATTTATTCGGTTTCGGTTTATTGAATTCATAATTATCGAATAGTGTAGTTCTTTTACCATAAACGCCTCGTGATTCTTCTTTTTTCTGAAAAGTAAAATCAGTCATAAAATGGTCACGTGTAATTAAAAAAATCGAATCATTTAAGACTTCAAATTCTTGTTCAATAAAGACTTCTTTAACCCAATTTATGTTAGCGCCTTTATTCATGGTCATTTCAATTTCTTTGATTGCCCAAGTGGTATCATTCACCCAAAAATCACCTTTAAAAGTAAGTTCGCCTTTACGTCTAGGATAATACACAATATTATAGCAATACTTATCTCCGATATAAGTTGAATCTGCTAACACGTAATTATAGGTATCAATTCCTGTTCGTGATAAAGGACTTACAAAGCTTTTATCGAAAAATTTGAGATAGTTGTCATAGACATTATAATCTGAATAAATGTCCTTAATATATTGTATTAAAGTTTGGTTATCGCTAAATCCAGAATTTTTGTTCCCTAACAGAATTTCACGTTCGGTATTATTAACATTATTACCATAAACTTTTGAAACAGCTTCGTTAAGGAATATTGGTAAATAAGTTTTACCAGTAACTTGATTAGTATCTACTTGGTTAAAAATAAATTCCATTCCGTTAAATACACGGGAATTAATTAAACTACTATCAATAGTATTCAAGTCGAATTCTAACTTCTCATATTTATCATATTGATAGTATTTAAACTTATTAACACCATTTTGTCGTTTATTTTCCCAGATTCTTCGAAGAATATCTATAGCGGGATTATTCTTTTTTGAAGTTTTACCGCTATAAATCATCACTTCATCTAAAGCTTCAGCATCAGATTTCAAGGTAATTTCTAAGTTGTAACTTACCAGCTGAGACAATTCTATGACTTCAGCTTTAAATCCCATAAATGAAATTTTAATTGCTGAATAATTTTCTTCAGACTCTAAATAAAACTTACCATCTTCGTTAGTAATTGTTCCTTCTGAAGAATTTCCAAAAATCACATTTGCATAAGGAATCGGTTCGCCACTTTCATCATATACCTTTCCGCTTACTTTAGTTTGGGCGTAAAAACTGATGCTAATAAGGAAGAAAAGTAAGGCTAATAGGTTTTTCATATAATTAAAGAAGCTTCATTTTTAAGTCAATAAATGAAGCTTCAAATTTATGAGAATTTTGTTAGTATTAGATGTATAAAACTTTTTTAACAGCTTTAATAACATCTTCGTGATTAGGCAACCATTCTTTCAACAATACTGGAGAATAAGGTGCTGGTGTATCGGCTGTGTTTATTTTAACAATCGGGGCATCTAAATAATCAAAGGCATCATTTTGAACCTTGTATGTGATTTCAGTTGAGACATTACCAAATGGCCAAGCTTCTTCAAGAACAACTAAACGGTTAGTCTTCTTCACTGATTTAATAATCGATTCGTAATCTAAAGGCCTAACGGTTCTTAAGTCAATAATTTCACAAGAAATACCATCCTTTTCTAATTCATCAGCGGCTTTGTATGCTTCTTTAATGATTTTCCCGAAAGAAACAATAGTAACGTCTTCACCTTGTCGCTTGATATCAGCCACACCTAACGGAATTGTATATTCATCTTCAGGAACTTCTCCCTTATCGCCATACATTTGTTCACTTTCCATAAAAATAACTGGATCATCATCACGTATAGCAGACTTCAGCAAACCTTTAGCGTCATAAGGATTAGAAGGGATCACGACCTTTAAGCCAGGCGTGTTTGCATACCAATTTTCGAATGCTTGAGAATGTGTTGCACCTAATTGACCAGCAGAAGCCGTTGGACCTCGAAAAACAATTGGGATGTTAAATTGACCACCAGACATTTGACGCATTTTAGCGGCATTATTAATAATTTGATCGATACCAACTAGAGAGAAATTGAAAGTCATAAATTCAATTATAGGCCTATTACCATTCATTGCCGATCCTATGCCAATACCAGCAAAGCCTAGTTCTGAGATTGGTGTATCAATCACCCTTTCAGGACCAAACTCATCAAGCATCCCTTTAGAAGCTTTATAAGCACCATTATATTCTGCAACCTCTTCACCCATCAAATAAATAGACTCATCTGCTCTCATTTCCTCGCTCATAGCTTCAGCAATGGCTTCTCTAAATTGAATTGTTTTCATTTTATATAATCTGTTTGTCTTTTGATTTCTTTGAAGCACAAAAATACTAATTCAATTCACTTTACACTACTAGATTTTTAGAAAAATTTATTATGCATGCATAGGAAATTTAGACTAAAAAATTTATATTCGCAATGTAAAACGTATAAACCCTACTTAAATGAAAATATTAGTTTGTATAAGTCATGTTCCTGATACAACTTCAAAAATTAATTTCACGGAAAATGACACTAAATTTGATACAAATGGCGTTCAATTTGTGATTAATCCAAATGATGAATTTGGCTTAACACGTGCGATGTGGTTTAAAGAAAAACAAGGCGCAACAGTTGATGTTGTTACTGTCGGTGATAAATCGACCGAACCTACAATTCGCAAAGCATTAGCCATTGGAGCAGACTCTGCAATTCGAGTAGATGCAGAACCAGTAGACGGCTTTCAGGTTGCAAAAGAATTAGCTAAAGTTGCCGAAGATGGTGATTACGATTTAATTATAGCAGGTCGTGAATCTATTGATTATAATGGTGGCATGGTACCTGGCATGTTAGCTAAACTAATAGGTGCTAATTTTATAAATACATGCGTAAGCCTTGAAATTGAAGGCGAAAAAGCAACTGCAGTTAGAGAAATTGATGGCGGAAAAGAAACTCTAACCGCTCATTTACCTCTTGTTATTGGAGGCCAAAAAGGTTTAGTTGAAGAAAGTGACCTTAAAATACCTAATATGAGAGGCATCATGATGGCAAGAAAAAAACCACTTAAGGTTGTTGAACCAGTTGCCGAAACCCCTTTAACGAAAGCTGAAAAATTTGAGAAACCAGCACCAAAAGGTGAAGTAAAACTAGTTGATGCTGATAATATTGATGAGCTCATAGACTTATTACATAACGAAGCTAAAGCAATTTAAATAAAAAATTATGTCTGTACTTGTATATACTGAATCTGAAAACGGAAAACTAAAAAAAGCTGCGCTTGAAGTAGCTTCTTACGCTAAAGCTGTTGCTGATGCCATTGGTGGTAATGTTACAGCTGTTAGCATTAATAGTGACAATAATGACGACTTGGCAAATTATGGCGTTCATAAAAGCTTAGAAGTTAGTGATGAAAAACTTCAAAAATTTAATGCCGATGCCTATGCTGAAGTTATTACTCAAGCTGCAAAAAAAGTTGACGCAAAAGTAGTTGTGATTAGTCAAAGTGCTAATGCTAAATATTTAGCACCTTTACTTTCTGTTAATTTAAGTGCTGCTTACGCCTCAAACGTTGTAGATGTTCCAAAAACCGACAACGAATTTACAGTAGAACGCACAGCTTTTACTAACAAAGCCTTTAACCATACAAGCCTTTCTACTGATATTAAAATCTTAGGTCTTTCAAATAACGCTTTTGGCTTGAAAGAAAATAAAGTTGAAATGTCTAAAGAAGACTTTTCAGCTGAATTAAATGATGACCATTTTAAGATTAATGTAGAATCAGTTGATAAAAACACTGACAAAGTAAGCATCGCCGATGCTGAAGTTGTGGTCTCTGGCGGTCGTGGATTAAAAGATCCTAAAAACTGGGGAATGATTGAAGACTTAGCCGATGTACTTGGTGCCGCAACAGCATGCTCTAAACCAGTCAGTGACATGGGTTGGCGACCACACTCTGAACACGTGGGACAAACAGGAAAACCTGTAGCTTCTAATTTATATATTGCAATAGGAATTTCTGGAGCAATACAACATTTAGCAGGAATTAGCGCTTCAAAAACAAAAGTTGTTATTAACACCGATGACGAAGCACCATTTTTTAAAGCAGCTGATTATGGTATAGTTGGAGATGCTTTCGAAGTTGTTCCTAAACTGATTGAAAAACTAAAAGATTTCAAAGCAAATAACGCATAATTTTTATAAATTGTGCCCCTTTAAAGGGCAATCTAAATAAAGCCTTTTATTTAGATTGCCCTTTTTTAATTTAGTAAATACAACATATTTATGAGTTTGGTAAAACTTAATATCAAAGGTATTTCTTACAGTCAAACACAAACTGGAGCTTACGCCTTACTGTTGAGTGAAGAAGATGGTAAACGCCAACTACCTATTGTAATTGGCGCTTTCGAGGCACAATCTATTGCTATTGCACTTGAAAAAGATATTAAACCACCAAGACCATTAACCCACGATTTATTTAAAACCTTTGCTTCAAGATTTGATATTACCATCAATAAAATTATTATTCATAAACTAATCGACGGCATTTTCTACTCAAGCTTAATTTGTGAAAAAGATGGCAACGAAGACGTAATTGATGCTAGAACAAGTGACGCTATTGCTTTAGCACTACGTTTTCAAGCACCTATTTTTACCTACCCAAACATACTTGATAAAGCAGGCATAGAACTAAACCAAAAAGAGTCTGACAGAAATACACCAACAACACCTACCGAAGAAGTTAAGCAAAGTGAATATGCACACATGACCATCAACCAACTTAATGAGCTCTTAGAGAAAGCTGTAAATGATGAAAACTACGAAAAAGCAGCCAGACTTAGAGACGAAATTTCTAAACGAAGTTAACAGCTTATGAAAATTAAATTACTTAGCCTTTTATTGCTTTGCTGCAGCATTTTGAATGCCCAAGAAATTAGTGGCATATGGGTAAACGAATCACAAGACAATCAACAAAAAATACAGCTAGACTTTGAGCAGTCTAAACTCTTAGTTCTTAAAAAGACAGATACACTGCTATATTCAGACATCACATTTAATCAAAATGAGTTGAAATTACTTCGGCCTAATGAAGCGTTTCCTGCAGAAGTTTTTAATATGAAAGTTGATTCTAAATCACTTCAACTCCATCATAAAGACACTAACTTAAATTTGGTTCCAATTGAAATGTCTAATCTTAATATTTCTACCAAGGAACCTCTAAAAGCAAGTCAAAAACCATCAACAAAAGACAAATTAGAGCAAAATGTTAAAACAATGGTACCGCACCAAGGTTTTACAGTTAATGGACTATGGCGTGGATTTTTAGGCATGATTACCATTTTATTAATCGCTTTTTTATTTTCAAGCAATCGAAAGGCCATCAATTGGAAAACAGTTGGTGTTGGACTAACTGCACAGCTAATCCTTGCCATTGGAGTTTTAAAAGTTAAATTCGTTCAAGCCGCTTTCGATTTCGTGGGTAAGATATTTGTTAAAATATTAGAATTTACAGCTGCTGGAAGTGAGTTTCTGCTAGGCGGATTAATGGATGTTGAAAGCTACGGTTACATTTTTTTATTCCAAGTTTTACCAACTATTATTTTCTTTTCAGCCTTAACTTCTCTTTTATTTTATTTGGGTATTATTCAAATCGTTGTGAAAGGACTCGCAAAAGTTCTTACCAAATTACTAGGCATTTCTGGTGCCGAAAGTTTAAGTGTTGCTGGAAATATTTTTTTAGGACAAACCGAATCGCCTTTAATGATTAAAGCCTACCTAGAACGTATGACGCGTTCTGAAATACTATTAGTCATGATTGGTGGAATGGCCACTGTTGCTGGTGGTGTTTTAGCCGCTTACATTGGCTTTTTAGGCGGTGATGATGAAGTTGCTAGACTTGAATTTGCCAAACATTTGTTAGCTGCTTCAGTTATGGCTGCGCCAGGTGCAATTGTTATATCGAAAATACTTTACCCACAACAGGATAAAATTAATTCTAAGGTTGAAGTCTCTCTAGATAAAATTGGTTCGAATGTTTTAGATGCAATTGCAAATGGAACAACTGAAGGTTTAAAGCTAGCGGCTAATGTTGGTGCCATGCTTTTAGTGTTTGTTGCTCTAATTGCGATGATTAATTACGGTTTAAATTTTATTGGAGATTTAACCACATTTAACCAAGTCATCGCTGAACACACACCGTATGATAATTTTTCTTTAGAAGCCGTTTTAGGAACTGTATTTGCGCCTCTGATGTGGCTTATTGGTGTAGCCAAAGATGATGTTATGCTGATGGGGCAACTATTAGGAATTAAATTAGCTGCAAGCGAGTTTGTAGGCTATATTCAATTAGCTGAATTAAAAGATGCTTCAAATATACTTAGCCTTAATTATCAAAAATCAGTAATTATGGCTACTTACATGTTATGTGGTTTTGCTAATTTTGCGTCTATTGGCATTCAAATTGGCGGCATAGGCTCTTTAGCACCAGGACAACGCAAAACCTTATCTGAATTTGGATTTAAAGCACTCATTGGTGGTACATTAGCTTCATTAATGTCAGCTACCATCGCAGGTATGATTATTGGATAATATGTATTATTTTAAACCAACAAAAATCTCATGCAACAATACCACGATTTAATACAACATGTGCTTGACAATGGCATCGATAAAGGCGACCGCACCGGCACTGGTACGCGCAGTGTTTTTGGCTATCAAATGCGCTTTAATTTAGCTGAAGGTTTTCCTTTAGTAACCACAAAGAAAATTCATGTTAAATCGGTAATTCACGAATTGTTATGGTTCTTAAAAGGTGATACCAACACCAAATATTTACAGGAAAACGGCGTACGCATTTGGAATGAATGGGCCAATGAAAAAGGCGATTTAGGACCTGTTTATGGTCACCAATGGCGCAACTGGAACAGCGAAGAGATCGACCAAATTAAAGAACTCATCAAGACCTTAAAAACTAATCCTAACAGCCGTAGAATGTTAGTTTCAGCCTGGAACCCAAGCGTTTTACCTGATACTAGCCAATCCTTCGCAGACAATGTCGCACAAGGTAAAGCAGCGCTTCCACCTTGCCATGCCTTTTTTCAATTTTATGTAGCTAACCATAAACTATCTTGCCAGTTATATCAACGCAGTGCCGATATATTTTTAGGTGTACCCTTCAACATTGCATCATACGCTTTATTAACCATGATGATTGCTCAGGTATGTGGCTTCGAGTATGGCGATTTTATCCACACTTTCGGCGATGCCCATATCTATAATAATCATTTTGATCAAGTTAAACTTCAGCTATCACGCGAACCGAAACCTTTGCCGAACATGGAGTTAAATCCTGATGTTAATTCAATTTTTGATTTTACTTTTAATGATTTTAAATTGAAAAATTACAATCCACACCCTTTAATAAAAGGTAAAGTCTCTGTATAAATGATGAAACTAATTTCAATTGCAGCCATTGCTGAAAATAATACCATTGGTAAAAATAACGACTTAGTTTGGCATCTCCCAGATGATTTTAAACGTTTCAAGTCGCTAACATCTGGACATTACATTATTTTAGGACGCAAAACTTTTGAGTCGTTTCCGAAACCATTACCGCATCGCACACATGTAATCATAACTCGTCAAGAGCACTATCAAGCACCTGGCCACTTAGTGGTAAGTGGCTTAAATGAAGCTATAGCTGCCATCCCAAAAAATGAAAATAAAGCTTTTGTAATTGGCGGTGGTGAAATTTATAAACAAGCGATGAGCCGTGTAGACCAACTTGAAATCACTCATGTACATACCACAGTTGAAGGTGATGCATTTTTCCCTGAAATCGATCAAAAACAATGGAAGGTCATTGAAGAAACTTACCATCCTAAAGATGAGCGACACCAATATGATTTTACTTATAAAACCTATGTAAGATCTGTATAAATGAAACAGCTAATTCAAAGTATATGCGAATTAGAAGGTTTAAGTGTACAAAACATACAAGTCTTGTCTGGCGGTGATATTAATCAATGCTTTAAATTAACAGGCCAACAATCTCCAAAAGTCATTAAGCTTAACAGCCTTCATCGGTTTCCAAAAATGCTTCGGTTAGAAGCTAAAAGCCTAAAAGAACTTTGTCTCACTAGCACGTTTAATATTCCTGAAGTAATAGCATGTGGTGACTATCTTCAATTTCAGTATTTAATTTTAGAGTATGTTGAACCCGGAACACCAAAAACTCAAGATTGGCCAAAGTTTGGTGAACAACTAGCCCAACTACATCAAACATCACAAACTAACTTTGGTTATACCACCACTAATTATATTGGCGAATTACCACAACCCAACGATACTGAAGTAACAGCAGCCGATTTTTACATACGCCAACGTCTTCAACCTCAACTAAAATTAGCACAACAAAAAGGTTACAGATTAGCCTCTGCCGAAACTTTTCTTACCGAAATCACTTCGCTGATTCCAAATCGGCCTGCGAGTTTAGTACATGGCGATTTATGGTCGGGAAATTATCTATTTCACTCTAAAAAAGGATTTTACTTAATCGATCCTTCCATAGCTTATAGTTTAGCTGAATTTGATCTTGCCATGATGCAATTATTTGGCGGATTTCCTGCTTCAGCTTTTGAGGCCTATCGAAATTCAGTTAACACATCTCAACTTCAACTGAAACACTTAGACTTATTCAAGTTATACTATTTGCTAGTTCATTTAAATCTATTTGGCCAAAGTTACTTTTCAGCCTGTCAAAACATCATCAACAAATACACCTAAAGCTATTAAAAATTGCAGTGTATTGCTAAACTAATTACATTTGTGCTTAAATTGGTGGTCAAAGCCACAAAAACATAATCTATGAACGCATATGTATTTCCGGGACAAGGCGCCCAATTTTCTGGTATGGGACTCGATTTATACGAAGCCTCACCAAAAGCACAAGAATTATTTGAAAAAGCTAATAAAATATTAGGATTCAATATTACAGACATCATGTTTGAAGGTTCTGCAAGAGACTTGAAACAAACCAAAGTAACTCAACCCGCTATATTTTTACACTCGGTTATTTTAAGCCAGGTCTTAGGAGATAAATTTCAACCAGACCTAGTAGCTGGTCACTCTCTAGGCGAATTTTCGGCTTTAGTTGCCAATGGCACTTTAGCCTTTGAAGATGGACTTAAACTAGTACATAAACGGGCATTAGCTATGCAAAAAGCCTGCGAAAATCAATCATCTACTATGGCGGCCGTTTTAGGTTTAGAAGACCAAATAGTTGAAGACGTGTGCCAGAACATAGATGGTGTTGTTGTACCAGCTAATTATAATTGCCCTGGACAACTAGTTATTTCTGGCGCTACAGCAGCAGTTGAAAAAGCTTGTGAAATTTTAAAAGAAAAAGGCGCTAAACGTGCTATGCTACTTCCTGTTGGTGGCGCTTTTCATTCACCTTTAATGGAACCAGCGCGCGAAGAATTAGCAAAAGCGATTGATGAAACTACTTTTCATCAACCAAAATGTGCAATTTACCAAAATGTAACCACCACAGCTGTTACAAATCCTGAAGAAATCAAGACAAATCTAATAGCACAACTCACAGCGCCAGTAAAATGGACGCAAACTATGCAACAAATGCTAGCTGATGGCATGACTACTTACACTGAGGTTGGACCAGGTAAAGTTTTACAAGGTTTACTAAAAAAAGTAGACCGCCGATTTCCAACTAATAGCGCAAGTTTACCTGAAAAAGAATAATTTTTTGGGTGTTCCGCCCTATAAAAATGGGCGTCGGGCTTTTATTTCAAGTCCGCAAACTTCGCCTTAAAAAGCAAATAAACCGCCAAATCGCTTCTAAAGTCGCGTTTGGTGGTTTGCTTTTTATAAGCCAAGTTTTTACAGGCTTTACATTACAATCCCTAACACAAAACAGTCTAAGAAATTTTAAAACATAATAGTTAGGTTTGATCATCAAAAATGAATAGCTTTTAAAATAGCAGCCTTAAGGGCTGCGTTATCATTAGCTACAATCCTATATTGCATAGGGCTATCTTTAAGTTGAAAACTTAAAGCAGAGCCAGGACGCGTGCTAAAAAACATGTGTCCACTAAAATCGTACTTCCAACCCAAACCATAATACCATGGTAATTTTACAATATTGAAACGATCAGGATTTATATTTTTAACGTCAAAAGTTTTCTTAAACAAGCCCTGACCAAATGCTACTTTTAAATACTGTTGACTCACCGAAATTTTGAGTTGATAAAAGTTTATGAGTATTAAAGCCATTATAACAATAGAAACAATAAAGCCCAATTTAGCCGATTCACTTGTTGTTGAGATAAATAAGGCTAAAATCAAAAAAAACAAAATGATAGAAAATGGTACAACTAACCACCAAACAATTTGTTTTTCTTGATAAATGTATTGCATCTTTAATTCATTAATATGCCAACAACTCTTCTAACTTAGCTTTTACTTTAGCAGTACTTGGAATCATAGTTTCTTCTAAGGTAGAATTTAATGGGATAGCTGGCATGTTTTCAGAACCGATAGTCATTACTGGCGCATCGATATACTGAAAACATTCTTCTTGAATTTTACCACTCAATGCTCTTGCAAATGTATTGTTTGAAGGTTCTTCAGTGACAACTAAACATTTTCCACATTTCTTTACAGATTTCATTATGGTTTGTTCATCAAGCGGATGCAAAGTTCTTAAATCTACTACTTCAATTTGATTTTGAAGGCCTAATTCAGCTGATGCATTCATAGCCCAATGAACGCCCATTCCATAAGTAATAACACTTATAGTTTCTTGGTCTTCCTGAGGCCAAATTTCTTGTAATACATTTGCTTTTCCAAAAGGTAACATGTAGTCTTTAGAAGGCTCTACACTTATAGCGCCTTTTGTACCTGGTACTTTGCTCCAGTATAAACCTTTGTGCTCAAAAATAACCACAGGATTAGGGTCATAATAAGCAGCTTTCATTAAACCTTTTAAATCGGCGCCATTGCTTGGGTATGCAATTTTTAATCCTCTAATGTTAGTTACAACACTTTCAACTGAAGAAGAGTGATAAGGTCCACCACTTCCATAAGCGCCAATTGGTACACGTAAAATCATAGAAACCGGCCATTTACCATTAGATAAATAACAACTTCGACTTACCTCTGTAAAAAGTTGATTAAGCCCTGGCCAAATGTAATCGGCAAATTGCACTTCGACAATTGGCTTTAAACCAACGGCAGACATACCAACGGTAGAACCAACTATGAAAGCTTCTTGAATTGGCGTATTGAAAACCCGATGATCTCCAAACTTCTGAGCTAAAGTAGCTGCTTCGCGAAAAACACCACCTAATCTTCCGCCAACATCTTGGCCGTAAAGTAAGCACTCAGGATGTTCCTGCATTAACTCTTCTATGGCAAAAAGCGCACAATCAACCATAACCACTTTTTCAGAGTTATCTGGAGTACGAACACCAACCTCGGCAGTAACAGATGTTTCTGCAAAATCATAAGTGTATAAATCCTCTGATTTAGGGTCTTCTGCTAACAAAGCTTCTTGATAATCTTTAGCTACGATAGCTTTTGATTCGTTCTCGATAGCTTCTAGTTCATCATCAGTAAAACCATTATTCAATAATTGTTGTTTTAATTTTGGGTAAGGATCACGTTTTTTTGATTCTTCTAAATCATCGCGATAAAACTCCATTCGAACACCCGAAGTGTGGTGGTTTAACAGCGGACATTTAGCGTGAACTAAAAATGGCCTTCTCTCATTTCGAACGGTTTTTAGAACCTTGTTAAATTCAGTATAAGACGTTTCAAAATCAGTACCATCGATCGAGATAGCCTCTAAACCATTAAAGCCTTTTGCGTATTCATAAGCATTTTGAGCTCTTGTTTCTTCAGCATTGGCTGAAATATCCCAACCATTGTCCTGTACTACATAAATTATAGGAAGTTGCTTGAGGGCTGCCATTTGTAGGGCTTCTGCAATTTCACCTTCAGTTACTGAAGCATCACCTAACGAGCAAACTACAACACCTTGTCGAGTGTCTTGTTTAAGTTTCTCTTTATACCAAAGCCCCATTGCTGCGCCTGTTGCCGGAATAGCTTGCATTCCAGTTGCTGAACTTTGATGTGGTATTTTTGGTTTATCGTCATCTCTCAAGCTTGGATGTGAATAATAGGTTCTTCCTGCTGAAAAAGGATCTTCTTTTTTAGCTAACAGTTGTAACATCAGATCTTTTGGCGTCATCCCTATTGACAGTAAAATTGAGTCATCTCTGTAATATGGATAAACGTAATCTTGAGGCTTTAACTGCATCCCAACTGCGGTTTGAATTACTTCGTGGCCACGAGAAGTGGCATGTACATATTTAGAAACTACTTTAAAATTTGCTTCGTATAACTCAGACATTGCTTTTGCAGAAACAAGATTTTTAAAGGCTTTTTTTAATATATCTTTATTCATTACTTTATAATTTAAAATACATTCAATAAAATGAAAGTTACAGGTTTTAATTAAAACTTAAGCGTTGGTGTTTCCTCTAAATAATCTGCAATTTTCCTTAAAAAACTACCAGCTAAAAATCCATCTACAATTCTGTGGTCGAATGAAAGCGATAAATACATCATCTGTCGAATTTCAATTTTATCACCATCTTCATATTCCATAACCTCTGCACGCTTTTTAATAATTCCTGTTGCTAAGATTGCTGCTTCTGGTTGATTTATAATGGGTGTACCCATCAAACTTCCAAAAGTACCTACATTCGAAATGGTAAATGTACTGCCTTTGGTTTCATCGTTTGATAGTTTGTTATCTCTAGCTTTACCTGCTAAATCATTTACTACTTTTGCTAATTCTTTCAAATCCTTTTGATCTGAATTTTTAACGACGGGGACAATCAAATTTCCGCTAGGAAGTGCTGTAGCCATACCTATGTTAATATCATCTTTTACAATAATTTGGTCTCCGTTAAGCGAAGAGTTAATCATTGGATAATCTTGAATAGCCCTGGTTACAGCTTGAATAAAAAGTGGTGTAAAAGTAAGTTTTTCGCCTGTTTTTTCTTGAAAGGGCTTTTTGTTAATATTTCTCCAATTTACCAGCTCAGTTAAATCAGCTTCAACATAAGCGGTGACATGTGGTGAGGTATGCTTAGAAAACACCATGTGGTTGGCTATCATCTGTCGCATTCGGTCCATTTCTACAATTTCCCCTTTTCCTTTATCAAATTTTAAATCCGGAATTTGAAAAGTGTTTTTATGCTCATGCTGTTCAGTAATTGGCTGAGCAAATTGCGCAGGCCTCCCATTTTCTATGTATTTAAAGATATCGGATTTCTGCAAACGATCATTTGCTCCACTTGAAGGTATTCTAGCTAACTCTTCAAAGCTGATGTGATAATCTTGGGCTATTTTTTCTACTAAAGGTGAATAGAAATTATTAGCTCTATTAGCAGGTTTCCATTCTTGTGGTATAGATGGTTTTTCTTTTAACTTTTTTGCAGACATCTTTTCAGGTGCCTTTGATGGTGATGGTTTGTTAGAAGTAGCTTTATCAGCATCAACTGATGAAGCCGCTTTTTTTGCATCCGGTTTAGTTTGTCTTTCAGCTTCTAAAACAGCAATAACTTCACCGATTTTTACTACATCTTTGGCTTTATATTTTATTTCTACAAGCTTGCCAGAAAAAGGTGCTGGTACTTCATTATCAACTTTATCAGTGCCAACTTCAACAATAACTTCACCTTCTTCAAAGGTTTCACCTTCGGCAACTAACCAATTTAAAATGGTACCTTCGGTAATACTCTCTCCCATTTTAGGAAGCTTAAATTCTTCTTGAGCCATATGTGTTTTGGATTCTCTGTAATTTGGTTGAGTAACAAAAATAGCACATTAGCTGCTAACTTAAAGGGCTTTTTAATACAGATTTGACATTATAAAAGAGTCTTTATGGATTAGATTTAATGTTTTGACACTAATATAGCTTAATTAATGCTAACCTTCAATAGAAATTACTTTTACCAAGCCTTATAATGTTGTATTTTTAGCGTTTTAATTCAAATTTTATTAAAATGAAATATATTAAATTTTTTATCTTTGTGTTAGCTTTACCAGTCTTTGCTCAACAAGGTGGCATGTGGATTCCTTCCTTACTTGAAGGAATGAATGAAACCGAAATGCAAGCGCTAGGCATGAAAATGAATGCTGAAGATATTTACAGTGTCAATCAATCTAGCCTTAAAGATGCTGTTGTTCACTTTAATGGTGGTTGCACAGCTGAAGTGATTTCAAATCAAGGTTTAATTTTAACTAATCACCATTGTGGTTATAGTCAAATTCAATCGCATTCAACTGTAAAAAATGACTACTTAGCTGAAGGATTTTGGGCATCTTCTAAAGATAAAGAATTGAAAAACCCAGGGCTGACTGTAACTTTTATAAAAGAAATTACAGATGTAACTAAGCAAGTTTTAGTTGGAACTGAAAAAGCTAAAACTGAAAAAAACCGCCAACAACTTATTGAAAAAAACATTAGCCAATTAATCAAGAATTCACCTAAAGAACCTTGGCAAAGTAATCGTGTAAAAGCTTTTTATAATGGCAACCAGTACATGTTATTTCGAGTAGAAACATTTAAAGATGTAAGACTTGTTGGAGCGCCACCATCAAGTATCGGAAAATTTGGCTCTGATACCGACAACTGGATGTGGCCAAGACACACAGGTGATTTTTCATTATTTAGAATTTATGCTGATAAAAATAACAGACCTGCTGAATATTCAGAAACTAATGTTCCTTACCAACCTAAGCATCATTTACCTATTAGCCTTGATGGCGTTGAAGAAAACGATTTCACTTTAATTTTTGGGTTCCCAGGCCGCACAAGTGAATATTTACCTGCCATTGCAGTAGAACAATTAGTAAATACAATTAATCCATCAAGAATTAAAATTCGTGAGGCTGCTTTAAAAGAACAAGATGTGTTCATGAGAAATAGTCAAGATATCAAAATTAAATATGCCTCTAAATATGCCGGTATCGCCAATTATTATAAAAAATGGATTGGCGAAAATCAAGGCTTGAAAAAAAGTAACGCCATTGCAATTAAAAAAGAACAAGAGCAAGCATTTTTAAAACGAGTAAAAGAAGCCAAACTTGAAGAGGCTTATGGAAGTTTACTTGACAATTTTGATGCAGCATATAAAGATTTTGTTGATTATAATCTTGCATATAATTATTTCTCTGAAGTATTTTTAAGAAATGTAGAATTACTGAAAACTGGATTTCAGCTATACCAACTTGAACAAGTGCTAGATTTTAGAGGTGAAAAAGCATTTAATGACCGAAAAGAAAATTTACTTGTAAACTTTGAATCTAGTTTTAAAAACTATAGTGCTAAAGTAGACCAAAAGGTGTTTGAAAAATTAATCAGTATTTACGCTGATGGTACACCAAAGCAATTTATAACTGACAAATTTATTTCTGCTAATAAAAAGGAACTTACTAAAAATATTTATAACAAATCGGCCTTAACCTCTTTTACGAGTTTACAAAATTTGCTTTCAAAATCTAGCCCTCAAACAGTTATCAAAGCACTTAATCAAGATAAAGGCTATCAATTAGTTAAAGAATTAACCCAAGATTTTTACGCTAAAGTTTTACCTGTGTACCAAGCAAAACAACTTGAAATTAAAAAATTACAAAAACAATACATGAAAGCACTTTTAGAACTGTCTCCAAAAGAAGATCGATTATTTCCTGATGCTAACAGTACTTTAAGAGTTACTTATGGAAAAGTAAAAGGTTATAGCCCTAAAGATGCTGTTTACTACGAGCCTGTAAGCTATTTAGAAGGTGTTATAGAAAAATATATACCAGACGATTATGAGTTTGATGTCCCACAAAAATTAATTGATTTATATGAAGCAAAAGATTACGGCAAATATGGCTATAATGGTAAAATGCCAGTTAATTTTATAGGTACTAATCATACGACAGGAGGTAATTCAGGAAGTCCTGCAATTGATGCTGAAGGTAATTTAATTGGTCTTAATTTTGATCGGGTTTGGGAAGGTACTATGAGTGACATTTATTATGACCCAAGTATTTCAAGAAATATTATGGTCGATGTACGCTACATACTATTCATTATTGATAAGTTTGCAGATGCTCAACATTTAATAGAAGAAATGACTTTGGTACATCCTAAAGAATAAAAAGGAGTTTACATCTAATAAAAAACCCGATGTTAGTACATCGGGTTTTTTAATTATTGCTTTTTCATTTCTTGTAAAGTTTGATAAAAATCTTCTTGTTTAGGACGATTTTTTGGAATTTCCCTGAGCGGCTCAACTGCTTTTAAAGTTTTGTGACAGTCTGAAGGCAATTGTTGATACAGTTTGGTTCCTGCACTTTTCCAAGCAATCATCTCATCACTAACTTGTTTTATAACTTTTGCAGGATTACCTACAACCAAACTTCGCTTTGGAATTATAGTTTCAGCTTTAATAAAAGCCATTGCGCCTACAATTGATTCCTCTCCGATTTCGCAATCATCCATAATTACAGAGTTCATACCAATCAAACAATTCTCTCCAAGATTAGCACCATGAATTACAGCACCATGACCAACATGTGCACTAGTTTGAAGCGTAATACTTTTACCAGGAAACATATGTATGGTGCAATTTTCTTGTACATTTACACCATCTTTAAGAATTATTTCACCCCAATCACCCCGAATAACTGCACTTGGACCTACATAACAGTCCTTGCCAATAATAACATTTCCTATAACTGTTGCTTGAGGATGTATAAAACTTGATGGATGAATTACGGGCGTAAAACCTTTAAATTGATAAATAGCCATTAGTAGATTACTTAAATCGTTTCAATTTTTCTTTAGTAAAACTAGATAAAACTAATTTACCGCTAATCTTGGCACGCTCTATTAGTAATTGGTCCCAATCTTCTGTACCTCTCCAAAACATTTGTTTCATGTGTTTCACTGCTTCAGGATTATAAGCACATAAATTTTGAGCAAATTTGTTAACTGCTTCATCAAGCTCTTCAGTAGTTTCAAAAACTTTAGTAAATAAGCCCTTTTGGAGTGCCCAATTTGGTGAATAGAAAGTATTAGCATCTATGGCAATTTGAGACATACCACTAACGCCAATTTTCCTTTGTACTGCAGGACCAACCACAAATGGACCTATACCCAGATTGAGTTCACTAAGCTTGATAGAAGCATATTTTGTAGCCATACAATAATCCATTGATGAAGCTAAGCCAACACCGCCTCCAACAGTTTTTCCTTGTACACGACCAATAATAAATTTTGGACATTTACGCATGGCGTTAATTACATTTGCAAAACCACTAAAAAAAGCTTCGCCTTCTGTTTCGTTTTGAATTGATATGAGTTCTTTAAAGCTTGCGCCGGCACAAAAAGTTCTATCACCGCCTGATTTTAAAATAATAACTAATACATCATCGTTTTGACCAGTCTCAGTAATTGTATCAGCTAATTTTGCTAGTATATCGCTCGGCAACGAGTTATGAGCTGGGTGAAAAAATTCAATCGTTGCTATTTGTTTTTCTATTTTGCTAGTTACATATGCTTGAGTCATAATTAAAATTTTTATAATAAATTAAATTGTTCAAAGTGGTGATTAAAATGCTTACGATTTAAAAGCTTCCACTCAAAAGCTGTCAAATTACCAAAAACTGCATTCTTTGTAGCAGCATCTGGATTTTCTCTAAAAAATATTTCATAAGCTTTATAAGCTTCCAAAAGTGCATTTTTGGCTTCATCTAAATTATCATGTCTCAAAGTCTCTAATTGATTCTCCTTCATGAGAGGCATTTTGTAGCCTCTGGGCATTTTCTTATAATCATATAAGGTTTCTTGAACTTTGTCAATGTGTTCTTCAGGGGTGACAACTTCAAAATCTGAAATTTCTCCAGTGGCCATGCGAAGTCCTACTTCTAGATGTTCCACCATATGTTGAGGTGTCATCATACCCCATTTAGCCTCAGATTCTTCGGTTAATCTATTTAGTCTGTTTTCTATAAAGTCTTTATTAACTTCATGAAAGGTGTTTTGTTTTTTCTGAACCATAGTCAAAATGGTAGCAATGGCTACTAAAGCTTCTTGTTCTTCATCTTCAGTTTCTGGAATATTTCCTTCAGTTACGTTGGTATCAAAAACCTCAACATACCATTTTACAATACCACTTGGCAATTCTTTTCCTTTTTGGTCTCGATCGACTTTCTCCTTGCAGGTCAAGCGAACATGAATTGTATCATTATGGTAAAGCGGTCTTAAGAAACGAATTTCTTCTAAACCGTAATTAGCCGCTACTGGTCCTTTATTCGGATACACAAATAATCCTGCCGCTGCTGAAATGATGAAATAACCGTGTGCGGTTCGTTGTTTAAAAATACTCCCTTCAAGTGAAGTGATATCGGTATGCGCATAAAAATGATCCCAAGTTAAGTTTCCGAAATTAATAATATCTGTATCAGTTAAAGTTCGGTTATGGGTTTTTAAGGACATGCCTGGCTGAATATCATCCCAGTGATAAGCAAATGGATGTTTCTCTGCTTCTTTATATTGGGCATTAGGTTGATAAATACCCGTAATCTCTGTTAAAGTAGAAGGACTTCCCTGAATCGCACAACGTTGCATAAAATGTTTTATACCACGTTTGCCTCCCATTTCTTCGCCACCGCCAGCACGTCCTGGTCCGCCGTGAACTAAATTTGGTAATGGCGAACCATGACCAGTACTTTGTTTAGCAGATTCGCGATTAATGCTTAAAATTCTTCCATGATGCGATGCGGCTTGAATAGTATAGTCACGTGCAATCCTATCATCATTAGTAAAAATAGAACTCACCAACGAGCCTTTCCCTTTTTTAGAGAGTTGAATGGCTTCATCAAGGGTTTTGTATGGCATCAAGGTACTTACAGGACCAAAAGCTTCGGTTACGTGTACGGCTTCATTTTTAAAGGGTTGATCTTCACGCATTAGAATTGGTTTGATAAAAGCGCCTTTTTCAAACTCAGCATTAATGATTTCAGTAGAATTGAAATCGCCATAAACAATCTCTGCTGTTTTTGAAATTTTACTCACAGCCTCTTGCACTGCTTTTACTTGCTTTTTATCAATTAAGCTTCCCATACGTACTTCTTTTAATCGTGGATCACCCAAAGTAACCTTATCTAAAGCTTTACCTAAAGCTATTTGAACATCTTCCATTAAATGCTCAGGGACAATAGCACGGCGTATAGCAGTACATTTTTGCCCGCATTTCACAGTCATTTCATTGCGTACTTCACGAATAAATAAATTGAATTCTGGTGTACCTGGTACGGCATCTTCGCCTAAAATACATGCATTCAATGAATCAGCTTCCATAGTAAAAGGCACAGATTCTTCCAGTAATCGCGGATGATTTTTAAGAAGTTTCCCTGTTGAGGCTGATCCAGTGAAGGTGACAATATCTTGAGATTCTACGCTTTCTAAAATCGTTTTCTCAGTTCCTGAAATTAACTGTAATGCACCTTCTGGTAAAATTCCTGATGCAATAATTTCTTTTACCACCGCTTCGGTTAAATAAGCCGATTGCGGAGCTGGCAAAACAACGGCAGGAACGCCAGCCATCCAGTTTACTGCACATTTTTCAAGCATACCCCAAACCGGAAAATTAAAAGCATTAATATGAATGGCAACACCTTCTTTAGGAACCAAAATATGATGTGCCATAAAGCGACCACCTCTAGATAAATCGATAGGATCACCTTCTACATCAAAAGGTTGGTTTGGAAATAGCTTTCTTAAGGATGCATTAGCAAACAAATTACCAAAACCACCGTCGATATCGAACCAAGAATCCATTTTAGTGGCGCCTGTTCTGTAGCTTAATTCATAAAAAGCTTTTTTCTTTTTTTGAAGGTAAAATGCCAAAGATTTCAACATATTTCCTCGCTCTTGAAATGTCATTTTACGTAAGGCTTCGCCTTTTTCTCTTCCATAGGCCAAAACTTCAGGGATGTTAAAACCATCAACATTTATAGATGTGAACTGTTCACCAGTTATAGAATCATAAATTGGCTGGCCTTCGCCTTTTCCGCTTGTCCATTGGCCTTGTATGTAACTTTGTGTAGTTTGCATGATAATTGGAGTTCTTTTTTAAATTTGATTTATTCTGATCATAGATTATTTTTAACTGACGTTTTCAATAACAGCTGCATATCCTTGGCCAACTCCAACACACATTGTAACCAAAGCATATTTTTTATTAGTGAGCTTAAGTTGTAATGCAGCCGTATGAGCTAACCTTGCACCTGTAACGCCAAGTGGATGACCTATTGCAATGGCGCCTCCATTAGGGTTAAGTCGCTGATCATTATCTTTTAATCCCCAAGCCCTAATACAAGCTAGAGATTGTGCAGCAAAAGCTTCATTTAGTTCTATAACATCCATATCTTCCATACTTAAGCCTGCTTTTCGTAAAGCTTTGTTAGAGGCTTCAACAGGACCGATGCCCATAATCCTTGGTTCTACACCAACTACGGCTGAACTTAAAATTTTAGCCATAGGTTTTAAATTATACTTTTCGACAGCATTTTGAGAGGCCACTATTGTCGCTGCTGCACCATCATTTAAACCAGAAGAATTACCGGCGGTAACGCTCCCATCTTTGCGAAAGGCTGGACGTAATTTACCGAGAACTTCAAGTTTTGTCTGTGGCTTGATAAATTCATCTTGAGCAAAAACTAAATCTTCTTGCTTTCGACGTGGAATATTAACTGCCACAATTTCTTGAGCTAATCTTCCATTTTCCTGAGCTTTGGATGCCTTCATTTGAGAATTATAAGCGAATTGATCTTGATCTTCACGTGAGATTTTATGAATATCTACTAAATTTTCAGCGGTCATACCCATACCATCTGTGCCGTACATTTCATGCATTTTTGGGTTAACAAATCGCCAACCAAAACTTGTATCGTACATTTTTGCGTCGTTACCATACGCTGAAGATGGTTTTGCAATAGCATAAGGACCACGTGTCATATGTTCAACTCCACCAGCTATAAATACATCGCCATCGCCTGCTTTAATAGCACGATTAGCGTGAATAATCGCTGAAAGTCCGCTACTACACAAACGATTAACGGTTTCACCAGGCACCGAATGTGGTAGGCCTGCTAATAAAGCACACATTCTGGCAACATTTCGGTTATCTTCACCTGCTTGATTAGCACAGCCAAGAATAACATCGTCGTAGGCATCACTTGGAATATCAGGGTTTCTCTCTAAAATTTCTTTTATAACTAAGGCTCCTAAATCATCTGTTCTAACAGGTGAAAGTGTACCTTTATAGTTTCCGATTGGTGTTCGGATTCCGTCTATGATGAATGTATCCATAAGTTTAAAAATTTAAAGCACCAATTTAAAAAAATTGATGCTTTAATTAAGGCTACATTAGAAATAAAATCAATTATAATTGTAATAGCGTTGAAAAAATTTGTGTTTTCGCATTAGACTGATCTTTTTTTCATTTTGCAATTCTTTATTTTTCCACTTCTGATTTACAATTCTATTATAGTTTTTCTCGTAAAATGCTTTTTCAATTTCCATGAGCTTTTCTTCACTAAAACAGTCTTCACAGGACCTAAGTAAAGTGTAAAAATTTGTAATGTTAGCAACATTTTGGTCTAAGCCTAGTTGCTCATTAATATAAAAAAATTTATTTTTACTATCACTTGATTCAGCCAAGCCATGTTTCATCATCATATAAAAGCCTAAATGTTTGATGTTTTGTTCATTTGAAGCTAAAATTTTATCTTTATAGAACTCTTCAATTTCATTTAAGCTAACATCCGATTTATTTGTTATTAAAAAAAGTTGGCTCTTTAAATCTTCAAAATCTGTATTTTCTTTATTTCCAGAGTTTTTATTATTACCTGTTAAATCATTAATTTCATTACTATTTTCAGTGCAAGCAAAAAATAGAGTTGACATTAACAATATGACTAAAAATTTAATCTTCATAATTATCTAATTTAAAATTAAGCATTAAAACAACATGCTCTCTGAGCGTCTGCACCTAGCATCTCTTTAAAACCAACAACTTCCCAAGTACCGCTCTCACTATACTCGTACAGTGTTAAAAAACCTATACCTGTTGCTGTTCCAGAGCAACATCCTTTATCACCTTTTACCTCATAGTCGTAAAGTCCTACTTCAAACGAACCGCAAGTACATTCTTTAGAGTAGGTATTTACAAAAGAAATTAACATTAAAGCTAAAACTAAACGTTTCATAATTTATTATTTTTTGATAAACTGAAAATAATTGTATTTTACATCCTAGCAGATGATTTTCTAGACTAACAACTAGTAAAGCTCAACGAAAACACCTAAATTTGTAATTCTGATGTAGAATGTAAGTACTTTCTAACATTCGCGACGAGAGCCTCTAACTTTTAAGGGCTTTCTCTTTTTTAATAAGCTTAGAACATTAACATGGTTTTAAATATTTGTTAATAAACCAAATTTAAAAAAAAAAACAAGTAAGCTCCAAATGAGACTAAAATCTCAATTTTACAAACCATTATAATATTTAAATACAGCTTAATACATTTTCACTTTTCCTCTAGGCTTTATTTTTTTTATACGAATCAATCAAAGGCAAAAAGAGGTTTGCCTCATTATTTAAATTGGTCTCATACCCAATTTTTACTTGTGCGGTAAACCACACCTTTAAATAATGCGACAAGTTCTTGTTCTTTTTTTATGTGGACGGTTTGAAATCCAAGTTTGTTCTTAGTAATTTCAACACTTGTTTCTGCGGTAATGTAATCGCCTTCCTCTAAAGCTTCTATATGATTAATTGAGGTTTCTATAGACACAGCAAACTTTCCGTAAGTGTTGGCAGCAAAACCAAAAGCTGTATCTGCTAAAGCATAGGTAATTGCACCGTGAGCTTTTTGCATGGAGTTAAGTAAATCTTTTCTGATACGGAGTCCTAACTTGCAGTAACCTAGTTTAACTTCTATAATTTCAACTCCTAACCATGTGCTGAAGGCATCTTGAGATAGCATTTTATGCGGGATATCTTCAGGTTTAAGTGTGCTATGTGATGAATTTTGCATCGATTTATAGTTGAAATTGTTTCGATTGAGCTTGAAGTTGACGAAGCATTGGTGAACATCTATAACGATCTTCTCTATACATGTTATAAAGCGCATCCATTTGCTCAACACACCAATCAATCCCTTTATCATTTGCCCAAGCAAGTAAACCTTTAGGATAATTAACGCCTTTAGTCATAGCTAGGTCTATATCTTTTGCTGAAGCAATGTTTAAAAATAAGGCATCTGCAGCTTCGTTAATAAGCATCACTAACACACGATTAAATATAGCTTCACCAAGCTTTTCGTCTTTAAGTGGCTCGGTAGGTTTTGCACTTTCATTATAGTCATAAAATCCTCTGCCAGATTTTTTTCCAAGATAACCCGCTTCGGCGTGACGTTTTTGAGTAAAAGATGGTTTATAACGCGGGTCAAAATAAAACGCTTTAAAAACAGTTTCTGTAACGGTATAGTTAACATCATTCCCGATAAAATCCATCAACTGAAACGGTCCCATTTTAAATTTACCAAAGTGCTTTAAGGCCCAATCGATGGTTGCGAAACCTTGGGTATTTTGCGGTAAACCGCCAAAAGACTCTTCATAAATTCTTAGTGATTCGCCGTAGAAAGGTCTGGCAACTCGATTAACTATAAATCCGGGAGTATCTTTAGCTTTTACTGGTACCTTTTTCCAATCTAGCATTAATTGGTAGACTAGCTCAAATATTTCAGGGTTGGTTTGAACTGCAGGAATTACTTCAACTAGTGGCATTAACGGTGCTGGATTAAAAAAATGCAAACCTAAACAACGTTCAGGTTTATTTAAGCAAGATGCTATTGAAGCTATAGATAATGACGATGTATTTGAAGCTAAAATACATTTCTCACTGACCAAGTTTTCTAATTGTGTAAATACCTCTTTCTTTACATTTATGTTTTCAATTATAGCCTCTACAACTAGATCTGCTGAAGCCATATCATCAATTGAAGTTGTGTATGTAATCAGTGATGTTATACTAGATTTTTTTTCTTCAGAAATTCGGTTTTTTTCTACTAAACGAGTTAGTATTTTTTCGAGTTTTTCTTTGCTTTTTGATAATGCTTCAGTTTGTTTATCAAAAATATAAACGTTTGAATTTGCAGTAGCTGCAATTTGAGCAATTCCACTACCCATTGTTCCAGCTCCGATTATTCCTATTGTCTTCATTTTTACTTTCCTTTAAATTTAGGGGTTCTTTTTTCCATAAATGCAGTTACACCTTCGTTATAATCTTGTGTTTGAGCAGATGCAATTTGGTATTCAGACTCAATTGCTAATTGTTCTTCTAAGGAATTACTAAAAGTTTTATTTAGTGCTTTTTTAGTAAAAGCTAAAGCTTTGGTAGGCATGCTAGCTAGTTTTTGAGCTAGATGATCGACCTCATCTTTAAAGTTTTCAGGAGAGAAATATTTGTAAATCATCCCTATACGTTCAGCTTCATTTGCTTCAATTTTATCACCCAAAAGCGCTAAAGCGGATGCACGCTGAAAGCCGATTAGTCTGGGTAGAAAATAAGTACCTCCGCTATCTGGAATCAAGCCGATTTTTGAAAAAGCTTGAATGAAACTTGCCGTTTCTGAAGCAACTACAACATCACATGCTAAAGCTATATTAGCACCTGCACCGGCTGCAACACCGTTAACTGCTGCAATTACTGGAATTTCTATATTTCTGATTCTTGTTATAATTGGGTTATAATGATCTTCTAAAATAGATTTAAAACCTGGATTTAATTCTGGATTAGTTACTTCTGCCAGGTCTTGTCCTGCACAAAAAGCTTTACCTTCTCCGGTCAAGACTATAGCTCGTGTGTGTTCATCTCTGATACAATCATCAAGTTGCTTTTGAAGCTCAAATGCCATTTCTTTGTTAAAACTATTAAACTTTTCAGGGCGATTGAGCTTTAAGTAAGTTACTCCTTCTTTTTTTATATTAATTACAGTGTCTGACATTTTAAAAATGATTGAGATTTAAGGTTGAAATATACAAAAAATGACATCTAAACAATGTCATTAAAGGGATTGTTATGTTAAACACTTAAAATAGTCAAATGGCTCTTTGCAATCATCACATTTAAACATGGCTTTGCAAGCTGTAGAAGCAAATTGACTAATTAGAGTAGTATTTTTTGAACCACATTGAGGGCATTTCACCACTTTCTTTTGACCTAATAAAGCAGCTTTATCGGCTGTTGCATTCATTGGAGGTGCAATTCCATATTTTTTTAGAGCCTGCTTGGCTTCATCTGTCATCCAGTCGGTTGTCCAAGCAGGTGATAATATTAATTTTACTTTTGGAATATAGCCTTGATCAGATAAAGCTTTTTTCACATCATCGCCTATAACATCCATAGCTGGACAACCACTGTAAGTTGGTGTAATTTCAACTTTAACATGTTTATTATCTTCAAGTTTTGCAGACCTAACAACTCCCATATCTACAATGGATAATACTGGAATTTCAGGATCTGAAACGCCTTTCAAAATCGGTAATAATTCTTGATCTATTTGTTTAAGATTAGACATTCTATTACCATTTCATATTAGGGTAAGTTCGCTGCATGTATTGAAGGTCAGATAATATAAAACCCATGTGTTCTGTATGAATGCCTTTTTTACCTCCTTTTTGGAAGTAATCTAAATCAGGAACTTTTAAGGTAGCTTCGTTTAATACTTCAGCGACTTTATTAAAATAATTGTTTTTTAAACCATTAACATCTACACCGTGATTAGAATTGATTGCAGCCACATCATCTTTAGTTGTCATGAATAATTCATTGGTATAAGGCCATAAATTGCTCACTGCTAATTGCATTTTTTCGTGACTTACTTCAGTGCCGTCACCTAAGCGTTTAACCCAATCGCTAGAAAACTGTCTATGATAGGCAACTTCTTTAATACTTTTTTTAGCAATGGCTTGTAAATTTACATTTTGTGATTCCTGTAATTGTTCTAAGAGTCTAAAATGAAATTCATCAAAAAAGTATTGCCTAGTAATCACATGTGCAAAATCTGTATTTGGCTGTTCAACAAGTAAAACATTTAGATATTCTCTTTCTTTTCTTAGAAATGCTACATCGTCTTCGGTAATATCTTCTTTTGAGAGCTCTGCGATGTATTGATAATAGCTGCGTGTTTGACCGAGTAAGTCTAATGCAATATTAGTCATTGCAATATCTGTTTCTAAAGTTGGACCATGACCACATAACTCTGAAAGTCGTTGCCCTAGAATTAAGGCATTATCGGCAATACCATAAATATATTTTATTAAATTTTGATTTGTCATTGTTATGATTTTAGCATTTAGCTACATATGTTCAACGTTATCTGGCAAATCATAAAAAGTAGGGTGCCTATAAGCTTTATCAGCTGCAGGCTCAAACATTTCACCATTTTGCTCAGGATTAGAGGCCTTAATATTTTTAGATTCAACCACCCAAATACTTACGCCTTCACTTCTTCTTGTATAAACATCACGGGCATTTTTTAAAGCCATATTTGCATCTGCAGCGTGTAAGCTACCAAAATGTCGGTGCTCTAAACCATTTTTACTTCTTACGAAGACTTCCCAAAGTGGCCAATTTTTTTTCATTTGAATTAGTTTTTAATTCTAAACAAGTTTTATATCGCTTGTTGTATTTCGTTTTCTGATTTTTTTTCAGCGTAAGCAACTGCTGCATCTCTTACCCATTCACCATTATCCCATGCATTTTTTCTTGCTGAAATTCGTTCTTTATTACACATACCATGACCTTTAACAACTTGCCAAAACTCATCCCAATTAATTTCCCCAAATTCATAATGACCTGTATCATTGTTAAATTTCAAATCTTCATCAGGAATTGTTAAGCCCAATATGTCAGCTTGAGGTACAGTTTGGTCTATAAATTGTTGGCGTAATTCGTCGTTAGTTTTTCTTTTAAGCTTCCACTTCATTGACTGCTCGGTATGTGTAGACTCTTCGTCTGTAGGACCAAACATCATTAAAGAAGGCCACCACCAACGGTTTAGCGCATCTTGAGCCATTTCTTTTTGTTCTTCAGTTCCGTTACAGAGCGTTAGCATAATTTCGTACCCTTGACGTTGGTGAAAACTTTCTTCTTTGCACACACGTACCATCGCACGTGCGTAAGGACCAAATGATGTATTACATAACGGCACTTGGTTAATAATTGCAGCGCCATCTACAAGCCAACCTATTGCACCAATATCTGCCCAGGTTAAAGTTGGGTAGTTAAATATGCTTGAATATTTTGCCTTACCTGTATGTAATTGCTCATATAATTCTTCTCTAGAAACACCTAAAGTTTCACAGGCTGAGTAAAGATAAAGACCATGGCCAGCTTCATCTTGAACCTTAGCTAATAGAGCTACTTTTCTTCTTAATGAAGGCGCTCTAGTAATCCAATTTCCTTCTGGTAGCATACCAACAATTTCAGAATGTGCATGCTGAGAAATTTGGCGAATATGCGTTTTGCGATACTTTTCTGGCATCCAGTCTTTTGGCTCTATTCGTTCATCTCTTGCAATTTTTTCTTCAAAAATTTTCTCTAAATCTTTAATTTCATTTTGACTCATAGCTTCAGATTTAATTAATTTAAACATCAAAATCGACGATAACGTCTTTAGATGTTGGAATAGCTTGACAACTTAATACGTAATTTTGGTCAACCTCTTCTTTTTCAAGTGCATAATTAATTTTCATTTCTACTTGACCTTGAATAACTTTACATTTGCAAGTGCTACATACACCACCTTTGCACGCAAATGGTAAGTCTGCTCCTGCTGTTAAAGCAGCATCAAGTATATTATCATCGGTTTTAGACATTTCGAAGTGAAATTCTTTTCCACCATCTAAAACCGTTATTTTAGTTCCATCTTTTCGTTTAGCCATAGCGGCTTCAGCGCGTTTTTTGTCTGCTTCAGAAACTCCTGTCACAAAAAGCTCGTAATGAATGTGTTCTTTAGATAGACCTTTTTTTACTAACTCATCTCTAATCATAAAAATCATTTGCTCTGGACCACATATAAAACATTCACTCACAGAACTTACATCTAAAACTGTCTGAGAAAGCTGTTGAATTTTCTCGGGTGTAAAACGACCATTAAATAACTCAATATCACGTTGTTCTCGTGTTAAAAAATAAAAAATTTCTAACCGACCGAAAAATTTATTTCTGAGTTGTTCAATTTCTTCTTTAAATATAATGGATTTTGCATTCTTATTCAAATAAAACAACTGACATTTGGAGTTTGGTTCTTCTGCTAAATGCGTTTTTATCATAGATAAAACTGGTGTTATTCCTGAACCAGCAGCAAAAAAAACATAAGTATTATTTGATTTTGGCTTAACTTCAACACCAAAATCACCACTTGGTGGCATAACTTCTAAAGTATCTCCGGCTTTAAGTTCCTGATTTATAAATGTAGAAAATTTACCTTCAAAAATTTGTTTTACGGCTACTTTCCACTGATTTTCTATAGGACTTGAGCATAATGAATAAGATCTTCTAACATCTTCGCCATTAATGGTTTGTTTTAATGTCAAGTACTGTCCTTGATGATATTGAAAATCCTTTTTCAGTTGCTGAGGAACTTCAAAATTAACAACTGAACAATCATCTGTTTCCTTGTAAACATCAGTAACTTTTAAGGGAAAAAACTTAGCCATTTATAAATCGATTTGTACAAAACTAACAATTGTTAGTTTATACATCAATAAAAATCATGTTAATTTTTAATTTTCAAGAAAGCTTTAAGTCACTCGTAATGATAAGTTAGGAATCACTTTGTCTTATTATGCCATAAAGCAAAATAGTTTCTAGGTCAGCTTTTAAGTCTTCTACTGTGAGGTGTTTGCGTTTAGCGACCCATAAATTAAGCGTTCTAAGTGTTGATAAAATTGAAAATAGTATGACTTCAGGGTCGCGTTTGGTAATTGATTGCTCTTGAATACCATATTTTATTATTTCTCTTAGCTCTTGTTCATATCTAAATCGCTTAGCTTTAAATTTATCTAAAGCTTCACCATTTAAATGAATCCATTCTGTATTTAAAACAGCTACGCTTTCAGGTTGATGCAAACTTAAATCGATATGTTGCTGAATAATTTCAGATAATTTTTGTCTTGTTGAAAAACTAGGATTTTGATTAACATCATGAATATGATTTACAAATGTATTGGCCAGATTTAAGACAATCGCTTCTAAGATAGCTTGTTTAGATGGTAAATGATTATACAAACTTGCGGCTTTGATATCAAGTGACTTGGCAATGTCACGCATACTTACAGCCGAGTAACCTTTTAGGCTAAATAAAAGTCCTGCCTGTTTAATAATTTCATCTCGTCTTGTCATTAATTAATTATTAATAAAATTCATATGAGGAAATCTTTGCTTTAATTTACTAATTTTCACTTCTAAATTAGCCATAAATTTTTGATGAGCTTCACTTTGAGGATTAAAAGCTTTATGATGAAGTCCTTTTTGAACTACTTCAACTTGATTCATGATCTCTAGAGTAGATTGATTGATATAGACCGACTTAAATTTTTCCCAAATAAATTTAATTGCTGAAGAACTAGGATGTGCCAAATCTGCATTGTAAAACCGATAATCACGCAACTCATCTACCAATAATTCAAAAGACGGGAAATACATTAAATCATGTTCAGACTCATCTATAAACTCATGTAAAGCAGCAATTAGATGAGCTTTGCTCCTGGAGTTTTCGACTAGACCATCTTTAAGGTGCTTGACTGGTGAAACCGTAAAAACAAGATTGCAGCTGGTATTTACACTTTTTATTAAACCTGTTAATGCTCTAAGCTCTTCTTTTAAATCGCCAACTGTGCTTAACTGCTTTGTAAATTGCTTTGATGGTATTTTATGGCAATTAGCGACAAAAGCTGAATTTATTTGTCGAGAATAAAACCAAGCCGTTCCTAAACTTATAAATATTAAATTAGAATTATGAACTGCTTGACGAAGAACTTCAGCTGAAGCTTCTAAGTTAAAAATTAACTCCTTTTGGGTTGAAGCTGATAGCGAAGAATGTGCCAAAAAAGAATGGTAAATGCCATCATGTTCAATCAATTCAAAATCTTTACGATGTCCTAGAGCAAATTCAATGGATTTTAAAATAGCCTTGGGATGAAAAAGTACACCAAAAGGATTGGCTTTAGCCTGAAATTGATAGTAAGTTAATTGATCGTAAATATGTGTTGAAAAGCAAGACCCTAATAATAGAATTTTGCTTGAATAATCAAGCTTATAAACTGATGTTGGTAGATTAACTTCACTAAAAAACTTCATTTACAGTAGCGTTTTAGCCGCTTCAAGTGCATCAGGAATTCCTTCTGGTTTTTTACCGCCTGCGGTTGCAAAAAAGGCCTGTCCGCCACCGCCACCTTGAATAAACTTACCTAGTTCACGGACTATTTTACCTGCATTTAATTCTTCTGAAACAATAGATTTAGAAATATAGCAAGTCAGCAAGGCTTTATTATTATATTTTGAAGCTAAGATTACTACTAAGTCATCAAACTCTCCACCAAATTGAAACGCTAAATCTTTCATGGAACCAGCATCAAGATCAACTTGAGCTATTAAACTGTTTATACCGTTAATTGGTTTAATTTGAGATTTTAGTTCACTTTTAATATATTTTGCTTTTTCTGCTTTTAATTGCTCGTTTTCTTTTTGTAGTTGTGCAGATTCGCTTAAAAGCTTATCAATAGCCTTTGAAACATCTTTAGGCTGATTAAGTAAGGCTTCTATCTGAGCTAATTTTTGAGCTTTATCATCAAGGTAAGATTTAACAGCATCTGCTGTAATGGCTTCAATTCGTCTAATTCCGGATGCTACTGAGCTTTCACTAGTAATTTTAAAACTCCATAACTCACTTGTATTTTTAACGTGAGTCCCACCACATAATTCCGTTGATTGTCCAAATTGGATGGTTCTTACCGTATCACCATATTTTTCGCCAAATAATGCAATTGCACCTTCACTTATAGCCTGATCATAAGGTATATTTCTTTTTTCTACTAAGTTGAGTTGTTCCTGAATTCTAGCGTTGACGAAGGCTTCAACTTCAACTAACTCGTCACGACTGACTTTAGAAAAATGCGAAAAATCAAACCTTAAACTTCCCGAATGCACCATAGAGCCTTTTTGCTCAACATGATCACCTAAAACGTGACGCAAAGCTTGATGCAATAAATGGGTTGCTGTATGGTTTGCAGCAGCACGTTGTCGCTGATTAGCATCTACAACTGCATTAAAAGTAGCATTGATATTTTTAGGTAAACTCTTAGTAATGTGAATAATTAAATTATTCTCTTTTTTTGTGTCTATGATGTATGTAACATCACCTGAAGGCGACTCTAAATAACCTTTATCTCCAACTTGGCCACCGCCTTCTGGATAAAAAGGCGTTAAATTAAAGACTAGTTGAAAAAGCGCTCCATCTTTTTTTGAAGTAACTTTTCGGTATTTAACGATTTTAACCGATGTTTCTAAATAGTCGTAACCTATAAACTCTTCAGAATCATCTTCTCTTATAACTTCCCAATCCTCAGTTGAAGTTTCGGCCGCTTTTCTAGATCGTGATTTTTGTTTTTCGAGTTCTGCATTAAATTCATTTTGATTTAATTTGAAATCGTTTTCTTCTAAAATCAATGCGGTTAAATCGATAGGAAAACCAAAAGTATCGTATAATTCAAAAGCTTTTTTGCCTGAGATAATTTTAGTTGAACTTTGCTGCATGATTTGGTCTAACAATGTTAAGCCTTGATCTAATGTCCTTAAAAACGAGTGTTCTTCTTCTCTAATTACATTTTGGCAAAGTTGTTTTTGCTTTATAATTTCAGGAAATGCTTTACCCATTTGCTTACTTAGCACATCAACTAATTTGTAGATAAAGGCTTCTTTCATCTTTAAAAATGTAAAACCATACCTAATCGCACGACGTAAAATTCGCCTAATCACATAACCTGCGCCATTATTACTTGGTAATTGACCATCTGCAATAGCAAAGGCAACTGCTCTTACATGATCGGCTATTACACGAATTGCAATATCTACATCTTCAGTTTTACCATAACTAAAACCTGAAATCGTTTCAATTTCAGAGATAATTGGTGTAAAAACATCTGTATCATAATTAGATTGTACACCTTGCATGACCATCGCTAAACGTTCAAAACCCATGCCAGTATCGATATGTTTTGCGGGTAACTCAACTAATTTTCCATTAGCTAAACGGTTAAACTGAATGAATACCAAATTCCATATCTCAACAACTTGTGGATGATCTTGATTAACTAATTCGTGACCAGGTTTTTTGGCTTTTTCAGCATCGGTTCTAATATCAACATGAATTTCAGAAGCTGGGCCACAAGGACCTTGATCACCCATTTCCCAAAAATTATCTTTTTTATTGCCAAGTAAAATTCGGTTATCAGGAACAAATTGTTTCCAAATTTCGAAGGCTTCAGTATCTTTTGCTATGCCATCAACCTTATCGCCTTCAAAAATTGTAACGTAAAGACTGTTTTTATCAATTTTTAGCACTTCAGTTAAAAATTCCCAAGCCCAAGAGATAGCTTCATTTTTAAAATAATCGCCAATACTCCAATTCCCGAGCATTTCAAACATAGTATGGTGGTAGGTGTCTTTTCCTACCTCTTCTAAATCATTGTGTTTGCCACTAACTCGTAAACACTTCTGTGAATCGGCAATTTTAGTGCTTTTTGGTTTAGAATTACCAAGAAAATACTCTTTAAACTGATTCATACCAGCATTAGTAAACATTAAGCTTGGATCATCCTTAAGAACAATGGGAGCTGATGGAACAATTTGATGTGATTTCGAGGTAAAAAAGTTTAAAAATTTATCGCGTAATTGTTGGGATTTCATAAGGCTTTACTGGTTGATGTTTGTGTTCAGTTTCTTTTGTCTTATATTTGTATGATACATCGTGTATGTCTGCTAAACTTGAGCAAAAATACTATAAATTTAAAGAATGAGTAAAGTAAAATATTACTACGATAGCGAAACCTTATCATATCGCAAAATCGAAGCTAAGAAAAGTAAGAAATTTGCTGTAGTACTCACATTTTTACTCGGTATTGTTGTTTCGAGTTTTTTACTTTTAATGCTTTACCTAAATATTCCTGGTATTGAAACTCCTAAAGAGCGAAAATACAAACGCGAGATTACACAAATGAAGCTTCAATATGAATTGTTGGATAAAAAAATGAATAATGTTGTTGAAGTTTTAGAGGATATTGAACAACGAGATAATAAAATATACCGCGTTTTTTTTGAAGCTAATCCCTTAACTTCAGAACAACGTCAATCTGGTTTTGGAGGAATTAACCGCTATGAAAATCTTGAAAATTTTGAAAATTCTGAACTGATCATATCAACCTCAAAAAAACTAGATGTTCTAACCAAACGCCTAGCTATTCAGTCACAATCTTTAGATGAAATTGTACAACTTGCTAAAAATAAAGAAGCATTACTTGAAGCTATACCAGCCATTCAACCTGTTAAGAATGATGACTTAAAACGTACAGCTTCGGGTTATGGTATGCGATATCATCCGATTTACAAGTATCGTAAAATGCATAATGGCATGGATTTTTCAGCTCCGCAAGGTACTGAAGTTTTTGCTACGGGAAATGCAAAGGTTAAAAAAGCTCGTTTAACATCTGGTTTTGGAAATCTCATAATTCTAGACCACGGCTTTGGTTACGAAACTTATTATGCCCATTTAAAAGACATAAAGGTACGGCGAGGCCAAACCGTTAAACGTGGTGAGATTATTGGCACGGTTGGCAACACAGGCGTTTCTACAGGACCACATTTGCACTATGAAGTTAGAAAAGACGGCCGACCAACTAACCCTATGAATTTTTATCATGGCGACTTAACGCCTGAAGAATATGACATCATGTTTAACATGTCTACACTTGAAAATCAATCTTTAGATTAAACATGAAATTAAGTGAGCAACATAAGTTATACTACACCATTGGTGAGGTAGCAAAAGCATTTAAGGTTAACACTTCTCTGATTCGATTCTGGGAAAAAGAATTTGATGACATCAAGCCAAAAAAAAATGCAAAAGGCAATCGAAGATTTTCTCACGAGGATTTAAAAAAATTAGAACTTGTTTATCACTTAGTTAAAGAACGTGGATTTACACTTGAAGGTGCTAAAACTCATCTTAAAGAGCAAAGACAACAAACCTTATCAAAATTTGAAATGATCAGTAAACTAAAAAGCATAAAAGAAGAATTAACCGAGATAAAAAATAATTTATAAAATGAAAAAGTGGCTAATCCCCGTAGTTATAATTGTTCTAGTAGCAATTGGACTTTACAGCTGGACAAAAGGTTTTAATAATACAGCTGTAACTTTACAAGAAGATGCTAAAACCAAATGGAGTAATGTAGAAAGCGCCTACCAACGTAGAAGTGACTTAATCGGAAATTTAGTAAAAACAGTTCAAGGTGCTGCTGATTTTGAAAAGAGTACGCTAACTGAAGTTATTGAAGCTAGAGCTAAGGCAACTTCTGTAAATATTGATGCGGGTAATTTAAATGCTTCTCAAATTCAAAATTTTAGCAAAGCTCAAAGCGGATTAACTTCAGCATTATCTAAACTTTTAGTAAGTGTAGAGCGGTACCCGGATTTAAAATCGAATCAAAACTTTATGAATCTTCAAAACCAGCTTGAAGGTACAGAAAACCGTATAAATATAGAACGTAATAAATTTAATGAAACTGTAGGCAGCTATAACAAACACATTAAAATATTTCCTAACAGTATTTTTGCTGGCTGGTTTGGTTTTGAAGAAATGACACGTTATAAAGCCGATGAAGGCGCTCAAAATGCACCTGATGTTGAATTTGATTTTAACCAATAAGTTATGAGTGATTTATCTGCATACATCTCAAAAAAAGAAGAAAAATTAATTGTTAATGCCATAAAAACAGCAGAAAAAAATACTTCAGGTGAAATTCGCGTTCATATAGAAAAAAAATGTCCTGCTGATGATGCTTTTGATCGAGCTTTAGAAGTATTCGAAAAGCTAGACATGCATAAAACTGAATTGCAGAATGGTGTTTTACTTTACGTCGCCATCGAAGATCATAAATTTGTTATATGCGGTGATAAAGGTATTAATGATGTTGTTCCAAAAAATTTTTGGGAAAGCACTAAAGATATAGTAATTAGCAACTTTAAAATAGGAAATTACTGTAAAGGTCTAGTAGACGGTATCTTAAAAGCTGGAGAAGAACTTAAAGCACATTTTCCTTACCAATCTGACGATGAAAATGAACTCTCAGATCAAATTTCAAAAGCTTAGTTTATGCATTTTAAATCAACAAAAAATCTACTTGTATTAGTCGTCTTTACACTAATTACAGCAATTGGTTTTGCTCAATATACAATTCCAGAAATACCAAAGACTGAAACTGCGGTTTATGATAAAGCTGATATCCTTGACCAAGATGAAGAACTAGCGTTAACTAGAAAGTTAATTAGTTATGCTGACACAACATCAACACAAATTGTTTTTGTAAGTATAAAAAGTCTTCAAGGTGAAAACATTAACCTCTTAGCAGCCGAATGGGCAGAAAAATGGAACATTGGTCAACAAAAAAATGATAATGGTTTGATTATTTTGATGTCTGAAAATGATCGTGAAATAAGCATTCAAAACGGGTATGGCTTAGAACCTTACTTAACTGATTTAACAACTAGTACAATCATTAATCAAATTATTATTCCTGAATTTAAAAAAGCAAATTACTATAAAGGTTTAGACCAAGGAACCTCAGCCATCTTTGAAGTTTTAGCAGGAAAATTTGATCCTCAAAGCATTAAAAGTAAAAATAGTGACGTTTCATGGTCGTTTCTAATCTTTCCCATCTTAATTGTGATTGTCATTTTTATTATTGCATCACGTCGTAAAAACAATGGTGGTGGCTCAGGTGGTAGACGTTCAGGCTCACCCGATTTGTTTGATATATTAGTTTTAAGTAGTCTTGGTCGGGGTGGCTTTGGCGGCGGAAGTTTTGGCAGCGGTTCATCTTCAGGTGGTTTTGGTGGCGGATTTAGTGGTGGCTTTGGTGGCGGAAGCTTTGGTGGTGGTGGCGCTAGCGGTAGCTGGTAAATTATACCAAATCTCTCATAAAATAAGATAAATAAATAGTTTATATTGCCTTTATTTTTGTCTCATCTTATAGAATATTTGGTATTACTTCTATTGCTCGATTTCAAAAATTTCTTCAACAGTGGTTGTAAACACTTCAGCTATTTTTAATGCTAATAAAGTTGAAGGTACATACTTTCCTTTTTCAATAGCATTAATTGCTTGACGACTACTTCCAATAGCTTTAGCTAAGTCAGCTTGTGTCATATCTTTTTTAGCGCGCCAAACTTTAATATGGTTCTTAATTTTACCTTCCATTAGAGCTAAATTTTAATTTCAATTGAAACCTTGCAATAAATATAATAAGCAAGGTAAACATATTATAAACCATAACTGTAAAGAAATCTAGACCATGAACAAAAATAAATGCCAAAATTAAAATAGCGTAATTCACATAAACAGCCCAAACTAATGATGATAGACGAAGTTGAGTTATAAACTCATCTTCAATTTTTTCTTTAGAAAAGGCAACTAAAATTCCGCCCACAATAACAAAGATTCCCATTAAATCATTTAACATATTTTGAGGAGTCCATTTAAAAAATTCATTGTTTTCAGAATTTAAAACATCTGAAGTATAAAAACTAAGAAGTTTTACATCGAAAAAATCAGGTTCTAAATCGTTTGATAAAACCACGAAACCACCAATTATACCAATGCTAAAAATCAACCAACCTAATGGTTTTACAGAATTTGGAAAAAAATATGTTTGCATAGTCAATTATTTTATACCAAATGTAAATAATAATTTACATATGTCAAAAATAATTTACTTTTTTCGCATATAAACGGAAATCGGAACACCTGTAAAATTAAAATGCTCACGTAGTTTATTTTCTAAAAAACGTTTGTAAGGTTCTTTAACATATTGCGGTAAATTACAGAAAAAAGCAAATTGAGGCTGAGGAGTTGGAAGTTGCGTTATAAACTTGATCTTTACATATTTACCTTTTGTTGCTGGTGGTGGATAATTTTGAATAATTGGAAGTAACACGTCATTAAGTTCACGTGTTTTTATGCGCTTACTTCTGTTTTTATAAACTTCAACAGCAGTTTCTATAGCCTTATAAATACGCTGTTTATTTAATACTGATACAAAAACAATTGGTACATCTATGAAGGGAGAAATACGGGCTTGAATAGCTGCCTTGTACTCTTTCAATGTGTTAGTATCCTTTTCTATTAAGTCCCATTTATTAACAAGAATTACAATCCCTTTTCTGTTTTTATCAGCTAGCCAAAAAATATTTTGTACTTGACTATCAAAACCGCGATTTGCATCTAAAATTAAAATAATTACGTCTGAGTTCTCGATAGCACGAACACTTCTCATAACGGAGTAAAATTCTAAATCTTCTTTTACTTTAGCTTTACGTCTAATACCAGCCGTATCAACTAATTTAAAGTCGAAACCAAAACGATTAAATCGCGTGTCGATTGCATCACGGGTTGTTCCAGCAATATCTGTTACAATGTAGCGGTCTTCGCCAATTAGAGCATTAATGAATGAAGATTTACCAGCGTTAGGTCTACCTACAACGGCAAATTTAGGCAACTCATCAAAGTCATCTACAACGTCTTCAGGAAGAGCTTCAACAACTTGGTCAAGTAGTTCACCAGTTCCGCTTCCATTAATTGCTGAAATACAATAAATTTCACCTAAGCCTAAGTTGTAAAATTCAACTGCATCTAAGCGTGCTTTGTTAGAGTCTACTTTATTAACCGCTAAAACTACTGGTTTATCGTGCTTTCGAAGTAGTTTTGCCACTTCATTATCCATCGGAGTAATCCCAGAAGTAACATCAACTACAAATACAATTACATCAGCTTCATCAATGGCGAGTTCTACTTGCTTATCGATTTCTGCTTCAAAAACATCATCACTACCAACCACATAACCGCCGGTATCAATTAAGGTAAATTCTTTTCCATTCCAGTCAGATTTACCGTAATGCCGATCTCTTGTAACGCCACTTACAGCATCTACAATGGCTTCACGCCTTTTGATTAAGCGGTTAAAAAAAGTTGATTTGCCTACATTTGGTCGGCCTACTACTGCTACAATTCCCATGAGTGATAATTAATAATTTGCAAATTTACGTCATTATTTAGAGATATAGTTGAAATACTTGTGCTAAGCTCTAATTTTGAAAATTTATGTACTTTTAGGTTTTATAATTTTATGGTTAAAATTTTAAGTGTAGAAGAATTAAATGAGCAACTTCAGCTAAAACCTAGATTTAAAGTTGAAGTTAATGATGCTAATATTCAAAAACGTTTTTCAGCTGAGAAAAATCACCAATCTATAAGTAATGTGATCATCAAGTGTCTAGATGAGCATGTTTGGTTGTCTATTCCACCAATAGAAAAACGCTATTATTCACCACGTTTACATGTTGAAATTGAGCAACGTGAAAGACAATGTATTTTGCACTGTACTTTTGGTCCTGATCCTAACTTATGGACGATGTTTATGTTTGTACACTTTTTTTTAGGTTTAGCTTTTATTGGTGTGTTAACTTTATATTATACAAATACAACTCTAGGTAATTCTAATATTTTAGCCTACAGTTTGATGCTTACAATTGCATTGTTGTGGGTTGCTCTATATGTTTTTGCAAGGAATAACAGGCAAAAAGCCGCGCCACAATCAAAAATGCTGCTTAAAGTATTAACAAAAATAATTAGTTAGAAGAATTATCGTAACCAAAGCGTTTGAGTTGATTAGGATTACTACGCCAGTTTTTATTGACTTTTACATATAACTCAAGATGTATTTTTTTATCAAAGAATTTCTCTAAGTCTTTTCGAGCTTCAGTGCCAATACGCTTAATTCCTTTACCTTGATGACCTATAATTATACCGCGTTGTGAATCGCGCTCGACCATAATAATACTTCTGATCTTGATAATTTTATTAGATTCTTCGAAGGCTTCAGTTTCAACTTCGACACTGTAAGGTATTTCTTTTTTATAATGAACTAAAATGCGTTCTCTAATTTTTTCGTTAACAAAAAAGCGTTCAGGTTTATCTGTAAGTTGGTCTTTGGGATAAAATGCAGGAGATTCGGGAAGCAACTCAATTAATCTAGACTTAAGGTTATCGACACCGAAATTATTTAAGGCTGAAATGGCATATACCTCAGCATTTGGTAATTGTTGTTTCCAATACTCAATTTGATCTTCAACAAATTCTTGATTGTTTAAATCAATTTTGTTTAATAATAAAATGACTGGAATATCTGAATTTTGAAGTTTTATAAAAAAATCTTCATTTTTTAAAGCTTTTTCACCTGTTTCGACGAGATAAATCAGTACATCAGCATCTTGAAATGCTGATTTCACAAAATCCATCATCGACTCTTGCAAACTGTAAGCCGGTTTAATAATTCCTGGAGTATCACTAAATACCATTTGGTAATCATCATCACTTAAAATACCTAAAATTCGGTGACGTGTAGTTTGTGCTTTGTTGGTGATAATTGATAATTTTTCACCAAGAATAGCATTCATTAATGTTGATTTACCAACATTGGGATTACCAATTATGTTTACAAATCCTGCTTTATGTTTCATAATTAAATTTATTCAAAAAAATTGAGCTACCTTAATTTAAAGATAGCTCAATTTAATTAATTCTTTAAACCTTGTTTTATTTCAATTTCTTTTTGACTTCAACTTCTTGGTAAGCCTCAATAACATCGCCTTCTTTTAGGTCGTTGTAATTTTTTATCTGCATACCACAATCGTAGCCTTTAGAAACTTCTTTCACATCATCTTTAAAGCGTTTTAATGATGCTAGTTCGCCTGTGTAGATTACAATTCCATCACGAATTAATCTAATACCAGAATTTCTGTAAATTTTACCAGAAGTTACCATACAACCAGCGATTGTACCGATTTTAGAGATTTTAAATGTTTCTCTAACTTCAGCGTTACCAGTTATTTCTTCTTTAAGTTCTGGAGACAGCATGCCTTCCATAGCATCTTTAATATCGTTAATTGCATCGTAAATAATTGAGTACGAGCGGATATCAATTTCTTCTTTATCAGCAAGCATTCTTGCATTTCCTGCTGGTCTAACATTAAAGCCAATAATTACAGCATCGGATGCTGAAGCTAATAATACATCACTTTCAGTAATAGCACCAACACCTTTATGAATTATATTAACTTGTATTTCTTCAGTAGATAATTTTTGTAAGCTGTCGGTTAAAGCTTCAACAGAGCCATCGACATCGGCTTTTAGAATAATGTTTAATTCTTTAAAGTCTCCTAACGCAATACGTCTTCCTATTTCATCAAGTGTAATGTGTTTTTGTGTTCTTACACTTTGTTCACGTTGCAATTGTGTTCGTTTAGAGGCAATATCTTTTGCTTCACGTTCATCTCGCATCACCTGGAAGGTGTCACCTGCTTGTGGCGCTCCATCTAAACCAAGTAATGATACAGGTGTTGATGGCCCAGCTTCTTTAATTTTATGACCACGTTCGTCATGAATTGCTTTTACTTTACCGCTTGTGGTACCAGCTAAAACATAGTCTCCAACTTTTAACGTTCCTGATTGAACTAAGACTGTTGAGACATAACCTCTACCTTTATCTAAGAATGCTTCAACAACTGTACCTTTTGCTGTTCGGTTAGGGTTGGCTTTAAGTTCTAAGATTTCAGCTTCTAATAATACTTTTTCTAATAAGTCTTTTACGCCATCACCTTTTTTGGCAGAAATGTCTTGAGATTGAATTTTACCGCCCCAATCTTCTACTAAGAGGTTCATATTTGCTAAGGACTCTTTTACCTTATCTACATTGGCAGTAGGTAAATCGACTTTGTTTATTGCAAATATAATTGGCACACCAGCTGCTTGAGCGTGAGAAATAGCCTCTTTGGTTTGAGGTTTTACATCATCATCAGCAGCAATCACAATAATAGCAATATCAGTAACTTGAGCACCTCTTGCTCGCATAGCCGTAAAGGCTTCGTGACCTGGTGTATCTAAAAAGGCTATTTTTTGACCACCTTCAAGAACAACACCATAGGCACCAATATGTTGTGTAATTCCGCCACTTTCGCCAGCGATAACGTTTTCTTTTCTAATATAATCTAATAAAGATGTTTTACCATGATCGACGTGTCCCATTACTGTGACAATAGGAGCACGAGGTTCAAGATCTTCTTCATTTTCTTCAACATCTTCAACAGGTGCTTCAATTTCTGCAGTTACAAACTCTACTTCGTAACCAAATTCTTCTGCAACAACCGAAAGTGTTTCAGCATCAAGACGTTGGTTCATTGTAACCATCATACCAAGTGACATACAAGCTGAAATAACTTTAGTTACGGGAACATCCATCATAGAAGCCACTTCACTAACTGTTACAAATTCAGTTACCTTTAATACTTTACTTTCAAGTTCTTGTTGGTCGGTTTCATCTTGTGAACGCTGACGGTGTTGTTGACGTTTATCTTTTCTATATTTAGCACCTTTACCTTTATTAGATTTTCCTTGAAGCTTTTCAAGTGTTTCTCTAATTTGCTTTTGAACATCGGCCTCAGATGGCTCTTCTTTTACAACTTGTTTTTTCTTGTTGCCACCTTTAGATCTGTTATCTCTAAAGTTAGATTTATTAGGTGCGTTTTTGTTGATACGCTTACGCTTACGTTTTTTTGAAGCTGAGTTGTTTGAAGATTTTTTATCATCTTCTTTCTTTTTAGGCGTCTTTTTAAACTGATTTAAATCAATTTTTTGACCCGTAAAATTAGGACCTTTTAATTTTGTATACTGGGTTTCATGCTTAACATCTTCAACTTTTTCTTCTGAATCTTTTTTTGGTGATTCTGTCTTTGAAGTTTTTTCTGAAGCTTTTGAGGCTGAAGGATTATTTTGACTTGGTTTTTGAGCTGATTTTTTAGGCTGGTCTTTATTTGTTTTAGGCTTAGGCTTTTTGGCTGATTTGTCTAAGTCTATTTTACCAACTTGCTTTGGTCCAGATAGTTTTGTTCTGTTAGACTGTTTTTCTTTTTCCTCAGCCTCTTTTTTAGCTTTAGCTTCGGCTTCTTGAGCTTCTTGAGCCTTTTTGGCTTTTTCAGCTTCTGCAGCTTTTCTTGTGGCTTCGGCTTCGCGCTTTGCTTCTTCTTCTTTTTTCTTTAGAAGTTCTTTTTCTCTTGCGAGCCTAAGTGCTTCTTTCTCTTTTTTGCGCTCTTCGCTTACTTCTTTAGATTCAACACGTTTAGATTTATCTGTCTCAAATTTATCAAATAAAACTTGATAAACATCTTCAGATATCTTAGTTGTGGGACGCGCCTCAATCTCGTAACCCTGAGAACCTAAATACTCGACAGCTCTATCAAGTGATATATTAAATTCTTTAAGTACCTTGTTTAATCTTTTTTGTTTTGCTTCAGCCATAAATTGCCTCTAATAATTCTATTTTAATATTCAACAAAGATGAGTTTAAAAAACTTATTCTTCAAACTCTTCTTTTAAAATTTTGATTACGTTTAAAATCGTTTCTTCTTCTAAGTCAGTTCTTTTTAACAAATCGTCGACTTCTAGTTCTAGTATACTTTTGGCTGTATCAAGGCCAATTCTTGAAAATTCGGCAATAACCCAATCTTCGATTTCGTCTGAAAATTCAGATAACTCAACATCTTCATCCTGAACATCATCTCTGAAAACTTCAATATCATAACCTGTTAATTTACAAGCTAATCTAATATTGTGTCCACCGCGACCAATAGCTTTAGAGACTTCTTCTGGTTTTAAAATAACCTCAGCGTATTTTTTATCTTCATTAAGTTTAATATCTACTATTTTAGCAGGACTTAAAGAGCGTTGTATGTAGAGTCTCGGATTAGTGGTGTAATTAATTACATCTATATTTTCATTACCGAGTTCTCTGACAATTCCGTGAATTCTAGAACCTTTCATACCTACACAAGCACCTACAGGATCAATTCTATCGTCATAAGTATCTACTGCAACCTTTGCCTTTTCGCCTGGCACGCGTACAGCATCTTTAACATTAATTAAACCATCAAAAACCTCAGGAATTTCTTGTTCGAATAATTTTTCTAAAAATTTAGGTGAAGTTCTAGATAAAATAATTGAAGGCTTATTACCCTTAAGCTCTACATGCTCTATAACACCTCGAATGTTATCTCCTTTTCTATAAAAATCTGAAGGAATTTGATGATCTTTAGGAATCACCAACTCATTACCTTCATCATCGAGTAAAATAACTACATTACGTCTAACATGATGAACTTCTGCTGAATAGATCTCACCTATTAGTTCTTTAAAGTGCTTGTAAGTATTTGTGCTATCATGCTCATTAATTTTAGAAATTAAATTTTGACGCAAAGCTAAAATTGCTCTTCGACCGAGTTGAAATAATTTAACTTCTTCAGAAACATCTTCTCCAACTTCAAAGTCTGGTTCGATTTTTTGTGCCTCGGAAAGTGATATTTCTTTGTTTTCATCTTCAACTTCACCGTCATTCACAACGATACGGTTTCTCCATATTTCAAGGTCTCCTTTGTCTGGATTTATAATAATATCGAAGTTATCGTCTTCACCATACTTTTTTTTCAGTGCGTTTCTAAACACATCTTCAAGTATAGCCATTAATGTAACTCTGTCTATTAATTTATCGTCTTTGAACTCAGAAAACGAGTTAATTAAATCGATATTCTCCATATCACTTTTTGTTAAAATTTATCATCACTTTTGCTTCAATTATATCTTGTAATGGGATTGTTTTAGTTTTTTGAACTGTATGTTTCCCTTTACCAATTGGTTTTGGCTCTCTTGCTTTCCACTGTAAAGAAATAATTTCATCTTTTACCTCAACCAAATCGGCTTTTATGGTTTGATCTTTTAGTTTTACTTCTAGCTTACGGTTAATATTTTTTTGAAATTGCCTTGGCAAACGCAAAGGTGAAGTAGCACCAAATGACGATACATCTAGTGAAAAATCTTCAATTTCACGGTCTAAATTGTGCTCAACAGCACGACTTAAAGCTATACAATCTTGTATTGAGACGTCTCGATCACCATCAATAACCAGTTTAATGTGGTTTTGAGAAGATATCTCAAAATCTACTACAAACAAATGCGTATGTTCCTCAAGTGCGTTATTAATTAAACGTTCTATATGTGAAGAGTCTAGTGCCATAAGCCTATAAAAAGAGGGGACAATTGTCCCCTCATATAATTAATCGATTGCAAATATACATATTTATTTTGATTTATAAAAAACAAAGCTTATTCGGAATATATTTTGTATTTTTAATTAAAATTTAAGATAGTAATGAATAAAATTTTAGTCCCAACAGATTTTTCTGAACAAGCCAATAATGCGTTAAAAGTTAGTGCTCAAATTGCTAAACAACATGATTGTGAAATTTACTTATTACACTTATTAGATTTACCATTAGATTTAATAGATCCCGTAAATGAAGGCGTTGGCAACGATTTACCTGAAGCTTTATTTTTTATGAAGCTGGCACACAAACGTTTTACAGAAACTTTTGAAGCTTTTGAGAAAGAACTTGAAGGTATAAAAGTTCATGAAACAGTTGAGTTTAATGAAGCCTTTGAAGGAATTTTAGAAATTTCTAAAAAACATGATTGCGATATGATTGTTATGGGCTCTAATGGCGCTGAGGGTTTAAAAGAAATATTTGTGGGTTCTAACACAGAAAAGGTTGTTAGGCATGCTGACATTCCAGTCTTAGTTGTAAAAGAAAGCTTAGACATATCAAAAATTAAAAGTATTTCATTCGCATCGAGTTTAAAATCTAGCCAAAAATCTACTTTTACCAAAGCCATTAATCTTGCGCAAAGTTTCAATGCTCAACTGAAGCTAGTTTACATCAATACACCAGAAAATTTTAAGACTACACGACAAATTAACGAACGTTTTGAAGCTTTTACAGAAGACTTAAACCTTGATGAGATTGATTTTAAGATTTATACAGACAAGTCTATTGAAGAAGGTATAAAAAATTACTCAGAAGACATTAATGCTAACATGATTAGTATTGGCACACACGGCAGAAAAGGAATTTCTCACTTCTTTAATGGCAGCCTTTCTGAAAATTTAGTTAACCATTCTAAACGACCTGTGGTTACATTTAAAATTTAAGTAAAGCTTTCTTTAAACCAGAATTTACAAAAGACCAAATAAAATTCCACAAAGATTTAGTTTGGTCTTTTTCTATATTTTCTAGATGAAGAGAAGTATTTAAAGACCGCTTGATCATTTTATTAGCCATTAAACTTACAAATTGGCGTTTGCGACCTTTATTATTATACAAAGTCACTTCAACATCAGATGAGTTTAAATTAAAAGTACCGCTAGCTGAATTATCTCGTGCCTTTATTTTAGTCTTAACCGAATTAAACTTACCTGAAATACCAGTTTTAACACTTTGCTCTAACAGTTCAGAAAAACGGCTTGCTAGAATATTTTGACCACTTACTTCAGCCGTAAAGTCTTCAGTTGAAGTCGATAAGTTATATTGTAACCCCAATTTAATTTTAGAAGCTTTATTAAGCTTAAATTGTGCGTTTAATCGAGCTAAATTAGATGATTCTGGTAAGTTCAGGTTATTTAAATTAGATAAAGTTAAATTCAAATCATTAAACACAACAGGCGCAAAATCTTTTGTAAGCTTATGTTTTTCTTCATAAGTAATAGCTGCTTTATTAACCCATAAGCTGTCAAGCATGAATTTAAATTTTAAATTTTGAAGCTGCTGTGCATAGCTCAGTTTTAAACTTTTGTCGTCTTTAAGCGTTTTATCTCTTGAAATTTTAAAATTTAAAGAATCTATCTCCAAAAGACTTAATCTTAAGTTAGAGAGCTTAGCATTTTTGAAATCGAATCCAGCTAAAGTTGAATTAACTGAAAAAGCTTCTAAGTGCATTAAATCTGTTTCATGACTAATTTGTTTACCGTAATCATGTTTAGAAAACAATGGTAAAATTTTGAATCGAGAAAGATTAAATAACTTATTTTTATAATCGAAATCACTCAGCTGAAGTTTTTGTAAATGATTAATTGGGTAGTTTAAAAAATCAAATCTTAAATAACTTATTTGTTCTAAATTGAAGTTATTATAATTATTAACCTGATTAACAAGTGTATTTATATTAACAAATGATGTTGTTTTTTTAGCATTATTAATTTTTAAATTAACCCTTTCAAGCTCAAGTTGATTTAAGCTTACTTTTTGGTTTTGAGACTGGCCAATCTCTTGATTGTCTTGACTATGTTTACGGTTTATGTTGACTTCAACCGAAGCTGTGTTAAGAAGCAAGTGGTCAATTTCAACTTGGCTGCCAGTTATTATAGATATGTAGCCTAAATTCAGCTTTACTTGTTCTGCATCAAGCTTTAATTTGGGTGACTTATAGTTCACCTTTTCAATCGATAAATCTCCTAATAAACTAATATTTAATTCAACAAAATTTAAGCCTTCAATATCGAGGAGTTTCTGTTCAGCTTTAAGTTTAATAAAGCTAAGACCTATAAAATACAGGCTAAAAACGATTATTAAAGTAATAAGCGGTTTTTTGTAACTGAATAGTTTCATAAGTGTTTAAAGATACACTTTATCTATAAAATTTAGCCATGTAAAAACAACATTGGTAAATTGTTGTGGCAAATTTGTTTTGCTGAATTGATTTTTGTCGAAAAAACCAGGTTGAAGACACTTAAATTTTTGGCTAACATCACGATAGTATCGTAACCAACACTGGCGCACTTTTTAGCAGAAGAGATATGGTTTTCTGAAATTTTTTGAATACCGATGTTAGATAATACTTCGTTGATTTTTTGCTTAGTAGTTAATTGTATTTGTGTTAATTCACGATTATTTTGCACTGAAAGCAAGTCTATATTTTTCTCTGAAAAATCATAAATTTCACTTAACACAGAAAATACTTTATGCTCAACATTAATAGAAAAATCTGTTGGAAGCAATAGCTTTTTAGGTGATTTTAAGCTTGTATTTTTAGATACCAATAAAACAGGACAATTAACCTTAGTAATAACATCAACTGTTTTTTTATCTAAGTCTAAATCGTCTTCGATTTGGTGTTGATGGCTATTACCAACAATAATTAAATCAATATCTTGGCTTCTAACGAAATCACGAATACTATCAAGGTATTGACCTTCAACAAAATAGGTATTTAATTGATGTAATGGATTGTTTTTACCTTTAAGAAACCTTAAATCTTTATTGAGTTTAGACTCAAAAATTGTATTGCATTTTCCGGAGCAAGAATCTCCAGAACACGGCTTTTTAACGTGCATTAACGTAATTTTCGCAGCCTTATCACGCAAAAGAATACTTGTGTACTTCATCGCGTGATTTGCAGTGCTTGAAAAGTCGGTTAATAATAAAACATTCATAAGCCTAAATATGGCTACAAATGTATTCTAGAGTTCTTAGTTTTTACATGACAAAAATCATGTTTTAGGAGATATTTTTAAGCGCTTCAAAATCGTTAATTTTAATATTTCTGCCTTCAACATCTATAATGCCTTCTTTTTTAAATGTAGACAAGGTTCTAATTAAACTTTCTGAAGCTATACCAGCTACTGCTGCTAAATCTGCTCTTGAGATTCTTATTTGTTTCAGTTTATTTTTCTTTAAACGCTCAGCAAACAGCAAAATAGTTTGTGCTGTTTTCTTTTTAACAGAACTGTATGCCATTTCTAACAGTTGTGTTTTAGTTTCATTAAGTGAGTCACCTAGAGTGTCAATAAACTCAAACATAACTTGCGGGCTCTGAACAAAGAAATTTTTAAAGTCGTCTAGTGATATTTCGTAGAGTTTGGTTTTTTCTAAAGCGGTTGCATTCTCTATAAAATTAGTGGTTTTGGTAAAGCTAATGTGCCCAAAGAAGTTATCATCTCTAAAAAGAGCTGTTGTTAATTCTTTACCATTTTCTTCAATTTGATGTGTTTTTACAACGCCATGCTCAATCAAGTATACTTTATTAGCTGTTTGTCCTGCCTCATAAATATGTTCGCCAGCTTGATAAACTTTAAGTTCAAAATCTTTTATTTTTTCTTTGAGAGCCTCAAAAGATTGTAAGTTATTGTTAGCTGAATTTTGTGATTGTAAGATTTTAGTTTTAGCTAAACGGCTTTCTATAGCGCTAATAAGTTCGTCTTCTTCGAAAGGTTTAGTTAAATAATCATCGGCACCAAGATCCATACCTTTTCTAATATCTTTATGATCGGTTTTTGCAGATAGAAAAATAAAAGGTATAGCTTGTGTTTTAGGGTTGTTGCTTACTGCCTTTAAAACGTCATAACCATCAACTTTTGGCATCATGATATCGCATACAATAATATCTGGCATAAAGCCTTCAACTTTTGTTATGCCAATTTCGCCATTTTGTGCTGTTTCTACTGTATAGTCTGAGAGCTCTAAAATTTCAGCTGTGTTCTCTCTAACTGTTTGGTCGTCTTCAATTAAAAGTATTTTTTTACTCATGTCTTTTTGGGATTTCAACGAAGAAGCTAGTACCTTGATTTTCTTCACTTTCAAACCTAATATGGCCATTTAAATTTTCTAAATGCACTTTTACAATATTAAGCCCTATGCCCGTACCTTGATTTAGAAGAGCATTTTCGGCTCTAAAATAGCGTTCGAAAATATGTTTATGATCTTTTTTTGGAATTCCCATTCCTTGATCTTTAACTTCAAATTTAATGAGTTTAGGATCAGTATTATCAATATTAAAATAAATATCGGTGTGCTCTGGTGAATATTTTATAGCGTTATTAAGTAGGTTAGATAAAATTAACTCTAATACATTTTTATCTTGACGTAAAATAAAGTCTTGTATTTGTTTAGGATAATGTAAATCTTGACCGTCTTTTAATGTAATATTGGCGCTATAAACCACCTCATTAATAAGATTAACCAGGCTAAATTCTTCAAATTTATAGGTTACTTTACCAGATTCTAAGCGTTCTACTGAAAGAAAATCGTTTAAAATACCGGTTAAATAATGTACCTTATTTTTTATAGTTTTAAGATGCTTCTCACGTTTTTCTTGTTGTTCTTTTTCGGTGTATTTACCTATTAAAGTAGTTGATGTTAATATACCACTTAGCGGTGTTTTAAATTCATGTGAAACCAAAGATAAAAACTTGGTTTTTAGGTCATTAAGCTCACGCTCTTTTTGAAGCGCATCTTTTGTTTTGGCTTCAGCAATTTTACGTTTTTTGATTTCTTTTTCTAAAGTTTTGTTGAGTTTAGTGAGCTCTTCTATAGAAAATTGAAGCTCTTTAGTTCTTGATTTTACCTTGGCTTCTAGTTCTACATTTAACTGCTCAATTTCTTCCTCGTTTTTTTTACGAAGTGTAATATCAGTAATTAATGACATTACATAACGTTCCCCATCAAACTCAAAAGGATTTAAACCGGCTTCTACTGGAAATTCAACTCCATTTTTTTTCACTCCATACAAATCACGACCTATACCCATTTGTCGTTTTTTAGACTTATTCATAAATTGGTCTACATGCTTGTGATGGTTATGATGGTATTTTTGGGGTATTAATATATCAAGTTTTTTACCAATAAGTTCGGCTTTAGAATAACCAAACATTTCAGCTGCAGAGGTATTAACTTCAATTATAATTTGCTTTGTGTCAACTACCAAAACACCTTCAGAAATACCTTCAAAAAGAAGTTTAAAAACTTCAATATCTTTAGAAATTTTATTGTTGTTCAATAGGTGATTTTTGTTAACAAATATAAGCGTTATTTCAGAAAATTTGAAGGCATCAAGCTAAATTTAGATTGTTTATATTTTAAACAAAGCGTTTAAATTGCCAATTAAATGATAAAGGTCTAGTTTGGCGCAAAGTGTTTTTTATTTTAGCTGTACTAAATATTAAACATTATGGGTTTACTTGGTTCTATCGTGAAATCTGCGGTTACATTAAATCAAAAATTTAATTCCAAAACTCAACACAGTAATAAAACTCAAGAAGAAGTTTTACATGAGCTTCTAAAAACTTCGAAAGACACTGCTTTCGGCAAATATTATGGGTTTCAGCATATCTTAGAGTCTAAAGATATGCTTCAACAATTTCAAGAAAATGTGCCTATTCACACTTATAATAAAATGAATTTTTGGTGGGAGCAGCAACAAAAATTTAGGGATATTACCTGGCCTGGAAAGCCTGAATATTTTGCTAAAACAAGCGGCACCACAGGCAATAAAAGTAAACGTATACCTGTTACCCATGAGTTTTCTGAAAGCATGCGAAAAGTAGGACTATCTTTAGCTACCGAGCTTCCGAATTTCCCTGTTCCTGAAGAAGTTTTTGAAAGCCATGTATTAATGTTAAGCAGTTCGAGTGATTTGAAATCTCACCAAAATGGGCACTTAGAGGGAGAAATTAGCGGAATAAATATTCATAATTTCCCTGATTGGTATGATTATTTTTATTGTCCAGGAAAAGAAATTGCCGCAATAGATGACTGGGATGAACGCATTAAGGAAATTATAAAAAAAGCACCAGAATGGAATGTTGGTTCTATTGCTGGCATACCTTCATGGGTGTTGAGGATGTTGCAAGCTATAATGAAGCACCATCAACTTGAGTACATTCAAGATATATGGCCAAACTTTAAAGTTTATGCAAGTGGTGGCGTAGCTTTTGAAACTTACCGAAAAGACTTTGAAAAAATCTCTAATAAAGACCTCATCATTATCGATACCTACTTGGCTTCTGAAGGCTTTTTTGCTTACACCGCTAATCCTAATTCAATGGCTATGAAACTAGCTATTAATCATGGTTATTTTTATGAGTTTATACCGTTTGATCATCGCGGTGTTGATGAAATGGGCGAAATTTTAGAAAATCCTGAAGTTTTTAATTTGTCACAAGTAAACACCTCTGATGAATATATTTTAGTTGTTTCAACAAATGCTGGTGCTTGGCGTTATATTATTGGTGATACCATAAAATTTACATGCCTCTCGCCTTTTGAGATTAAAATTACAGGCCGCACCAAATTCTTTTTAAATGTATTTGGTTCACAATTATCTGAAGAAAAATTAAACAATGCAATTGTTGACACCGCTAACAAACTTGAAGTTAGTATTAATGAATATATGGTTGGAGCTATAACTGAAAATAACTTACATAACCATCAATGGATTCTTGTAACTAACAATAATATCGATCAAGAAAAATTTGCAAACTTACTTGATGATAAGTTGAAATCCCTAAACCATAATTATGAAGTTGCACGACAAAAAACAATTGATGAAGTTAGGCTGAAGGTTATAAGCAAAGAAGATTATACCAAGTATTTAGAACATACCAATAAGAAAGGCGGTCAAGTGAAAATTCAAAAAGTTATGAAAGATGATACTATAAAAGATTTCTTAAACTTTTTTAATTAAAGATTTAAATAAGGTTCTAAAATTGATTCGTCTTGTTGACACAGCAGCACATCTTCTTTTGGCAAGTAATACTTCAATATTTTACGTTTATAATTATCGCCTATTAAATCATGTTCTATAATGAAGTTCTTTGTAGCTAAAATTTCTTCATGAAACCCATATGAAATCGCTATATAATCAGCATCATGTTCTACTTTTTTCTTAAATTTTTTAGACCATAAATACTTAATTCCAAAAAAAATCATCTGAAAATTAGAGTGTCGTTTATAATCAACAATATGACCTAATTCATGAGCAAACCAACCTTTTAAAACTTGACTAGGTACATCATCAATTTTCAAATCTTTATGGTCTCTAATATGTGCATTAAGTTTTATGCGATAACGCTTTAATCCGCTAAATACTGAAGCTAATGAAATGATTGGCTGAGCTTGCATAGTAGAAGACTTAACACTCACCTTTTCAACCCTAATTTTAATATTTTTTAAAGTCTGATATTCGTGAGCTACCTCACGAAAGCAAGTCTTTACACGTTCACTGTTTATATTTTTAAAGCTAATTTCCATAAAAGTTTATTACATCAATATAAAATAAATCTTACCTTTTAGCTGATAATGAATTGTTAAGGTTTAGGATTTTTAAAAAATATTCCTCATGATTTGTAAGCCCTGACTTAGTACATAACAAATTTAAAATAATGAAATTAAAATCAAGACATAAGTAGCGCCTTAAATTATATAGAAATTGTAAGCTAATTTTTTCTGTAATTAATTGATATTTAAACCATGCCCAGAAAAAAATGGAATTCTTATAACTTGACTATCATCTTATAAAAACTTTTATAATATCCTCGCTTTTATTTAAAATCTAATCTAAATTATCATTGTAATTAAGCATTTTTTTGACGTTCCCATACAAATCAGGAAAATTTGATTTAAGTTCTTTCGGTGATTCAAAAAAAGTTTCAATAAGAACCGAAATAAACTCGAAACTGTTCAAAAAAGCATAATTCCTTAGGAGTTTTGAGGCTTTAATATTTTGTCTATATTCTGTGCTTGATTGCATCTTATGTTTAATTTTATCATAGTAACGTACAAACAAAGTTGCACCTATTGCATTATTCTTTCGCTTTTGAAAATCAAAATGTAGCACATGCACAAGTTCATGAATGCCGAGATTAAAATTATCATTTTCAATTGCATAACCTTCTAAAAAGTCTTTCCATGAAAATGCGACAGTTTTGTAAGCTGGATTAAACTCGCCTTTGTGGAATGCATGACTAGATGTAGATTGAAATACATCAGGATAAATCACAAACGTCTTAAGAGATTTAAATCTGTAATTTCTATACCCAAAAGTGAGCATAACTGCAGTAGATGCAATAAGAACTTTATGTTGATTATTAATGTAAACGCCTGACCTACCTTCAAATTGATGGTGTCTAATGAAGTTTGCTACGCGATGTTCAAAATACAATTTTTTCTTAGGTTGAAGTTTTTGGTAAAACACAAATTGATTTTCGAGTATATATAACTGATCCTCAGAAAGTCTCTTTTTTACAAAATATAAATGAGTATAAAAAGGCTTTGGTATAATATAGCTTACCCATAAATCTTCAACCAAAGCTAACATTGATCGTATAACTACGATTAAAAGAATTAATACTAACAATAGCATAAAAGCTGTAATTATAGAACGCCCTAGTGCTTTATTATCAAATAGAGAAACTTCAATCATCAATGAAATGCTTAAAACATCAGCTAAATAACCAGTCATATTCATTAAATCATAAAGAGCAAAAACTATAACTCTTATGCAAACACATTATTAAATCACTTAAACTTTAAAGAGCTTAGACTATTTGTGGCTTCGTCTAAATATTTAGAATATTTATATTCGGTAGCAGCGTAACTAAACTTATACACATATTTATTATGTTTATAGTAATAGACTTTGTATAATTTAGCAGCATACCTGTATTTTGAATCACGTCGATAACCTTGATAACGGAAGCTTAGAATAGATAATTGATCTGAAACTTTTACATGCTTAAAACTGTTGCTTTGTGGCTTAATTTCAGCTATTATAGTATTTAAATAGTCATCAAAACTTTGCTGATTTAAATTTAACCGTCTTAAATTTATTATAGCTGAAGAATACTCGCCTGCATCAGCATCAATTATAGTTGAATTCTTATCTTCAAATTGATCTTTAATGCTTTTATTTCCTTGAGCACGATATACTTTACCGTTTACCGTCGATTCTGAAATATAAAGCGGATAAATTAGTTTTTTTGGTGCCACACTTACAAGTACCGAATCAAAATACGTTTGATCTAATTTTAATTTTCGCCAACGCTTTGGATAATGAAAGCTGAAATCTTTGGTTTCATAAACCTTAACAATTGTGTTACTTTTTGGGTCTAAAATGGTTTTTGTACCACCACATGAGGTGCATAAACTTAGGCTAACAATTAAAAATAAAATAAATATTCTCATACAAGAAGCTAATAGATTTAAAATGTTCAAACATAACAGGATTAATTGAAAAAACAGGTAAATAATTTATAATATATTACATGAAGTTGTTTTAGATAAACTACAATCGAATTATTCATTTGAGTTTTCTATAATATGATCTTAAAATAGATTTAACAGCAAGGCTATATTTTTGATCGATGAATAAATGCTTATTTTAATAAACTAATTTTTTATTTTCTAATCTTTCTCAATAACTTCAAAACAGACTTAATTTATTAATTATTGATTTTTAATTTTATTTTTTAAAATATAATCAGTGTAAGAACATACTAAAAATGAAGAAGCCTAAATTCAAAAAGCTACTAAGTGAGGATGAAAAAAATACAGAATCAATTTTTTCATTGATTTATTACTTTGCCAAAGATTGGATGCGGCCAAACCCTAAACATCCTTTGATTCTTCAGATTATTCTTTTTGTTGTAAAACTTCCAGTTTTAATTTTATTTTTAACATTATCTCCTATTATCTTTATAGTAATGTTTCTAACGCTTGTAATTGGTTTATGAAACAGAAAAAACCGATTTTGGTATTGGTCAGCATTTCTGCTATTTTGTTTTTGGTGCATCAGTACCTTCAGAATGAAACTAGTATAAATATTGCTTTTCTAAATAACTATTTAGACCCTTTTTTGCTCATGCCTTTACTTCTATATGCCGTGTTATGGGAACGCCGCATGTTTTTAAAAGATAAAAGCATGGTTCTGAGCTACACAGAGATATTTGGCTACTTTTTGTTGATGGTTATTTTAGGCGAAGTTTTGTTTCCATATGTCAGTAAAAAGTTTACAGCTGACTATTGGGATATTCTTGCTTATGCTTTAGGAACTCTGGCCTACATAATTGCAAAGAAGTTTCCTGATCTAAAAAAAATCAAAACTTTTATCAAAAAAATATCGATTATTAAAAACTGAAATATGATAATTATAGCCGATAGATTCTTAATAATATAACCTGAAATCTAAGAGTTTACACATCTTGTAGTTTTTTTGAAACATCTGTTCAACCACTTCTCTAAGATCATCATTCTGATAAAACATACTAAAGAATAATCGATCTATCGTGAAAGCACTAGACAGACTTTTTGAAGAAAAACCATAGCCAGCTATAGCTCGTGCACCAGTAATATCTAAAAAATACTGGCATTCGTCATCTGTAAGATCTAAAACCTTAAGGTTAGCAAAATGAATGATTTTTCCTGTCATTTGTCCTTCAAAAAGCTCTGCAATCTCTTCTATGCTATAATAGTAATCGTTAATTAAAATATTGTTGGCTTCGCCTGGGAGCACTAAATAAATAATTTCATAATCCTGAAAATGATGGTCATGATACAATAAAGCATTTAAACTATCTTCTAAACCCTCAATCGTATCACAGGTTTTATATATACTTGAAATTCCTTGTGTTAAGGCCATATTTTCAAGTATCTGAACCACATCGGTAGTTTTTACATTATCAACATCTGAAACGACTTCAAGACAATAAATAAAATTTTCATTTTCCATTCATCTTAATATTTTCCGAATTGCGAAATTAAGTTAGTGATCACATTACTTAACAATTTCTTATACATCTGTACTATTTTGATGATTTGAAAAATAAGTAATTCAATTATTATGTTTATCAATAAACGTCAACTATTGTGTCTTAAAAGTGAGCATTATTGGCCATACCTGATAAATTTTCTGAAGGTCTCACTCAAAAATTATAAAAAGTATAATTGTTTTATTAAACTGGAAACTACTTCTAAGTTAGTTGAGGCTGTAAGAATGACACAAAAAAAGCCCCTAAATTGGGGCTCAAATAGTAGCGGGAACTGGACTCGAACCAGTGACCTTCGGGTTATGAGCCCGACGAGCTACCTACTGCTCTATCCCGCGATATATGTTTAAAATTCTTTTTTAACTATCGGACTGCAAATATAAGTTTAATTATAGATTTGACCAAACAAAAATATAATTAATTTACTGACCTATGCTTTTAGATTGAAAATCAATTAATTGTCCATTATTAAATTTAGCTTCCACATGAATAGGATTACAACAAACCTCGCAATCTTCTATGTAATCTTGAAAACTTACAGAAGGATCTAGCAAAAAACTGATATTTTCCCAGCAATGCGGACATTGAAAAAAGTGTTCATACATCTTAAAACTCGATATTTAATAATTGGCCTGTTAATTGAAGTAATTGTAACTCAGCTAACTTAGCATCATATTTTGCTAAATTTAGACTTGTTTGTGCGTTTAATAAGTTAAGCTGTGCTTGTCTAAACTCTACCGAAGTAATTTGACCTAAATTGAAACGTTCCTGAGTTCTTTTAAAATTATTTTTATTGGTTTCGACATTTTTGCGCTGTAAATTATAAATGTAACGCCTATTTTTATAATTATCAAAAGCATTCTGAATATCACGCTGAACACTTTGCTTGATTTGTTGCTTTTGAAGTTGCTGATTTTCGTAGGCGATTTTAGCATTTTGAATTCTCACTGAAGTCTGACCACCATCAAATAAATTCCAGGTTAAATTTACACCTGCTGAATAGCCGTCGGTGGTTTGTGTAGAACCCGGAAAAAAGGGCGATTCTGGACTTATATTTCTGTTCCATCCGTAAGAACCAAACAAGTTTACAGTTGGCAAATAGCCAGAATAACTAATTTTTTTATCATATTCTGAAATTAGTAAGTTCTCTTCAATTTGTTGTATCGAAACATTATTAGCCTTATACTCAGAAATGTGTTGCTCAAGTTTTAAAATCGGTAAAAAATAAACAGTGGTATCAACTTTAAAATTATCATCTAAATCATCTTTATTTAAAACAACTTTTAAATCTCGCTTGATATTAAGTAAATTTTGCTGTTCATTAATTAATGAAATACTATCATTTGCCACATCAACTTCAGCATTTAAAACATCTAACTTATTAATTTGGCCATATTGAAATTGATATTCAACACGTTTTAAACGTTCACGTGATAAGCTAAGTGTATTTTTTAAAACTTCAACATTTTTTAAGCGCCTAGCCAACTCATAATACACCGTAAACATTTGTGTTATTGTTGTTTCAATAGTTTCACGAGCTTCTAATTTTGATAAATTATACTGAAGTTTTAGTTGCTTAAAATTATAACGCCGCCCAAGACCATCAAACAAAGTGTAATTCAAATCTAAGCTCGTGTTATAACGTCTTGTTTCCAAATCTGTTTGGTCAATTGGGTCTTGACCCTCAACTTCAGCTAATCGGTCTTGTAAACTAAAATCGAAGCCAAAATTGGTACTTAAGGTAGGCAAATAGCCAGAATTTAAGACACTAGTATTATTTTCTGAAATTTGAACATTATTTTCAGCTATTTTAATGCCGAAGTTATTATCAAGTACGTAATCTATAGCTTCAGCTTTTGTAAGAACTTCTTGCGCAGTTGAAGTCACTACAACTAAGCAAAAACCTAAAAGTAAACGCAGTTTATTATTTTTCATTATAGTTGTCTTCTTCTAATTGTTCTTTAATTGCTCGCTCTACTTGCTCTTTTTCAACCTGATTACCTGTAAATAGCCATTTTGATTTTACCTTTATAGAATTACTTATTGATAAAAGAATAGGTAATAATATTAAAGTTAAAACAGTTGCAACACCAATGCCATAAGCAATAGAAATAGCCATAGGTATTAAAAATTGTGCTTGACGGCTTTGCTCAAAAATAAGTGGTGCAAGACCTGAAATTGTAGTAAGTGAGGTTAAAAATATAGCTCTAAACCTAGATTTTCCTGCCTCAAACAATGCATCATTAAATTTTAAGCCTTCTCTAAGATTTGAATTAAATTTACCGATAAGTACTAAACCATCATTAACCATGATACCAATAAGTGCAATAACACCTAAAAGAGATAAAATATTGATTGGAAAGCCATGAATATAGTGACCCCAAGCAACCCCAATTAAGCTAAATGGTATAAGTAAAATAAGCATAATTGGCTGACTAAAACTTCTAAAAGTAAATGCAATAACCACAAATATTAAAAACAAAATTACAGGAAACACTTTACCTGCCGAACCACTTGTTTTACCAGCTTCCCTATTTTGACCTTCATAAGAAACTGAAAGCGAAGAATATTTATTTAAAATATCTGGCATAACCGTTGTTCTAATTTCATCTAAAATTTCAGTTGAGCTATCATTAGGGTTTTCTAAATCTGCTGAAACTTGAATTTCTCTACGACCATTTAAGTAACTGATAGATTCGGTTCCTCTAACAATTTGATAATTGGCAATTTCATTAAAAGCTACTCGTGACCCGTTTGGGGTAATAATTCTCAAGTCATCTAAGTTTCTAATAGATGATCTTTGGTTTTCATTATATCTTACCCAAACTCTAATTTCGTCTTTACCACGTTGAAAACGCTGTGCTTGAGCACCAAAAAAAGCGTTTCTAACCTGCCGCATTACTTCACCTAAATCAAGGCCTAAAGCATAAGCGGTTGTTTTTAAATCGATTTCGATTTCTTTAATACCTTTAGGATCATTATCCGTTACATCTTTCAGCTGTGCATTATTTTCCATCCAATTCCTAAGCTCAACTTTTGCCGATTCGAGTTCTGCTAGATTATTGCCTAATAAGGATACAGATACTGGTAAGCCACCAAAATTGCTACCAGAACCAAATGTGATACTCTCAACGCCATAAATAGGTCCAGTTTCTTCTCGAATTGCGTTTGTAATTTCAGCTGAAGAAAAATCTCTCGCTTCTCCCGGAAGTAAATTAACTTGCAGCGAAGCTTTATTATTGCCAGGACCAACCCGTTTAACAGTGTTTTCTATAACTTGAAGATTATCAGTTTGCTTTTCAGTAAAAGTTTTATTTACACGCCAAGCAGCTTCTTCAACTATCGAAATAATTGAGTCTGTTTTTTGTGGGTTTACGCCTTCTGTCATTAACAAACTTACCTCAACTCGATCGCTAGCAACACTTGGAAAAAAAGTAACACGAATAATACCACCTCCAACCGAGCCAATTGTTAAGGCTAGTGCTGCAATTAAAATAGCTATTGAAAATAATCGGTTATTAATAACAAAGCGTAATACTGGAGCGTAAGAATTGTCACGTAAATATCGCATAACACGATCTCCGTATGAATTTACATGGCGCATTTTAGAGAAAAAACGCCCTAAAAGTGTTCGCTTCTTTAATTTCTTTTTAGTTGGTCTAATTGCCTTTGAGTGTGCGATATGTGCTGGCAATATCAAAAAAGCCTCAATTAGTGAAACACTAAGTGTTAATAAGACTATAACTGAAACTTCGCTGAAAAATTCGCCTATTCGGCCTTCTAGAAAGAAAAATGTTGAAAATGCTAAAATAGTAGTGACAATAGCTGAAATAATAGGTGGTATAACTTCAACTGCGCCATCAATTGCAGCTCGTATAGGTGATTTCCCTTTTTCATATTGCTGGTAAATATTTTCAGCAATAACGATTCCATCATCTACTAAAATACCAATCACTATAATCATCCCAAATAATGATAGTACGTTTATCGTTACCCCAAACGCATTAGCGAATATAAACATCCCCAAAAATGAAAGTGGTAAGCCTACTGAAACCCAAAGTGCTAAACGAATATTTAGAAAAATTGAAAGAAATATTAAAACGAGTAAAATACCAACAGCACCATTTTCAATTAATAATTTGGTACGTTGATTAAGTGTTATTGATGAATCACTAACAACATTGAGTTGAACATTGTTGTTTTTTGCGTTAAAGTTGGCAATGTATTCTTTAATAGCATCTGCAGATGAAATTAAATCTTCTGAATTGGTGTTGCTAATTACCATTGTTACTGCTGAATCACCATTATAAAAAAGGGCGTTTGGTGTCTCCTCAAATTGATCGCGTACTTTTGCAACATCTGACAATAGAATTGATGAACCGCTTGGTGTAGACTTTACTATTACATCGTTAAGTTTATCGGCGTAATAGCTGCGATTATCGGCACGAATTAGATAATCTTCAGCGTTGGTTTTTATTGTTCCTCCTGTAGACAGGAGATTAGAATTACGCACTTTTGCCGCAACTTCCTCAAAACTTAAATTATAAGCCAATAGTGCATCTTGACTTAAAGCGATTTCAATTTCTTCTCGAGGAAAACCACGAATTTCAATTTGAGAGATTCCATCTATTAATCGCAGATCAGATTCGACCTGATAACTAATATCTTTTAAGGTTTTTAAGGGAATATTTTCACCAGAAATTGCAAACTGTATTGTTTGTCTTGTAGTTTCAGTCTTGGCAACTACCAAAGGTTCCATCCCAACAGGAAAATTCGGAACTCTATCAACAGCATTTTTTACTTCAGTTAGAAGTACATCAATATCTTCACCTTCTTCAATTTCAACAGTTATTGAACCACCACTTTCTCTAGCGACTGCTGTTGTTCTATCAATACCTTCGAGTCCTTTTAGGTTGTCTTCAATTTTTAAAATGATACCTTCTTCAATTTCTTCTGGGGAAGATCCTGGATAGGTAATATTGATATTGATGATTTTTGATTCTTGAAGCGGAAAAAATGATGATTTTAAGCTTAAGGCACCAACAATACCAAATATGATGAAAGATAGTATAACGACGTTTACTGCAACTTCGTATTTTATAAAATAAGTGATTAATTTTTTCAAAGCCTCTATTTTTTTAGCTTAATCAACATCCCTGAATAGGCGCTTGACAAGTTAGACGTCATGATTGTATCGCCGTTAGCAAGACCTTTTATAATTGCTGTATTTTCGTCGTAATAAACAGGTTTAACTGGTTTTAGGGCTAAAACCGAATCTTTAACGATAAATACTTCTGCGTTGTTTCTAACCAAAGACCTACTTATTTTGTATGCATTTTTAACTAGCTGTCCAAATATTTCAGCTTCTAAATACATACCTTCTTTAACTTGGGTATCGTTAACTCTAATAAATGTTTGCACACTTTGAGAGTTTGCGTCGACTTGAGTGTTAATACGAGTAATTTTTCCTTTAGTCTTAAATTTTTTATCAATACCAAATAGATTTACAGTATCACCAATTTCAACATAATCTACTAAAGCTTTTTGTAAAGCAACTTCTAATTCAAATTCTCCAGGTTTAATAAATTCACCTAAACGTTGGCCAGGTCTAACTAAAGTTCCTGGTGTAATACTTGCTTCAGTTAAAATACCATCAAAAGGTGCTTTTAGATGAAATTTTGCCAGCCTAACTTCTAAGTTTTTAATATTGTAAAATGAAGTGATTACGCCACGACCATTAATAAAGTATCTAAGATTTGAAGTATTAATTTTTGGCAAGTCTTGAAGTGGTTCATGAACTGAAAATTCTTCGACGTAGGTATTCCATTCTTCAAAATGTTCTGGATAATCTAATCGGATATCTGGGAGAATTGAAATTAAAAGATTGTAAAAATCGCTTTTGGTTGATTTTAAGTTTGCATCGAATTCTTCGTTATTAATCTTAACTAGAGTCTCACCCTTTTTAAATGCTTGACCTGGTCTAAATAACTTGTCGCTTTGTTCAAAAATTCCTTGCACTTCACTAAACAACTCAAATTTATTTAAAGCTGTAACTTGTCCGTTTGTTTTAACAATAACTGGGATTGTAGAGTTTTTAACTGTTTTTACTGCGATTGGCTTAGCGATAGTTTTATTAGGTCCGACTGTTTTTTTATTGCTCTTTACAATGTAAATAGCCCCGAAAACTGAACCGGCTATAATAATAATTCCAAGTACAATTAATATTGTTTTTCTCATCGATATACTATTAATTTGGCGGTAAAATTAGCAGATTAGTAAAGTATAGTTGGTTAATACATTCACAATTATTTAATATCATCTAACTGAATTTGAACTTTTTCCCAATGCTCCATTTGCTTTTCTAAATCTGATTTTAAGGATTTGTAATTATTAAAAAAATCAGGTTGACTTACTGTTTCATCGTAATTATTAGCCATTTGTTGATCAATAACAGCAATCTCCTTTTCTAATTTTGTGATGTTAGACTCAATTGAACTTAATTTGTTTGATAACTTTTTATACTTTTTTTGAATTTCGTAATCTTTAGCAGGCGAATTTTTAGATTTCACTGCTGTTTTTTCTTCAGTTTTTTGCTCGACTTGACGCATATTTTCAAGCGCTCTTGATTTTAGATAATCATTTATATCACCTAAAAATTCTTTTACCTTGTGGTTTCTAAACTCATATACTGTATCGGCTAGGCCTTGAAGAAAATCACGATCGTGCGATACTAAAATTAAAGTACCTTCAAAATTTGCTAAAGCCTTCTTTAACACATTTTTAGATTGAATATCCAGGTGGTTGGTCGGTTCATCCATTATTAAGACATTGAATGGTGCTAAAATCATTTTTGCTAAAGCCAAACGATTACGTTCTCCTCCGGAAAGTACTTTAACGTATTTTGAAACATCATCACCTCTAAATAAAAATGCACCTAAAATATCACGGACTTTACTTCTATTAGATTCATTTGCTGAATCAATCATTGTATCTAAAACTGTTTTATTAGGGTCTAAATATTCAGCTTGATTTTGAGCAAAATAACCAATTTCTACATTGTGCCCTAACTTCAACTGGCCATCATAATCAAGATCACCAACAATGGCTTTTGCAAGGGTTGATTTTCCTTGACCATTTTGCCCTACAAAAGCAATTTTAGCGTTGCGTTCTATTGTAAAATTAACATCGCTAAAAACTTGATGATTTCCAAAGTTTTTAGCTAGGTTTTCGGCTTCAACAACAACTTTTCCAGGATTTTTTGAAATTGAAAAGTTTACAGACATGGTGCTTTGATCATCTTGGTCTACTTCAATAATATCTGTCTTTTCTAACTTTTTTATAAGCGATTGAGCCATTGAAGCTTTATTGGCTTTAGCACGAAACTTATCGATTAACTTTTCGGTTTGCTTAATTTCTTTTTGTTGATTTTTTTGTGCTGCAAGTTGTTGTTCTTGAATTGTCTTACGTAACTCTTTAAAGGCTGAATAGGGTTTGTTATAATCGTAGATTTTACCGAGTGAGATTTCTATCGTGCGGTTAGTTACATTATCTAAAAACATGGTATCGTGAGAAACAATAACTACACAGCCTGAAAAAGAAACTAAAAAACTCTCTATCCACATGATACTTTCTATATCTAGGTGATTAGTTGGCTCATCGAGTAAGAGAATGTCGTTATTTTGCAACAATAACTTGGCAAGTTCTATACGCATCCGCCAACCGCCCGAAAAAGTATCTGTTTTAGCGTTAAAGTCTTCAGCTGTAAAGCCTAAACCCTTTAAAACGCGTTCTGTTTCACCTTGGTAGTTATAACCTCCTAAAATTTCATATTGATGCTGATACTCGTTAAGATCAATCATTAACTGGTTATAAGATTCACTTTCGTAATCAGTACGTTCAGCGAGTTGCGTATTAATTTCATCGAGTTTAGATTCGATTTCAACAATACTGCTAAAAGCTTGATAAGCTTCTTCTAAAACAGTTCGACCTTCTTCAAAATCTATATCTTGTCTTAGAAAGCCAATGTTAATATTTTTTTCTTTGGCAATTTCACCTTCAAAATCTGTTAAGTCACCTGCTAATATTTTAAGCAAAGTTGATTTTCCAGCACCATTTTTACCAATTAACCCTAACCTATTTCCTGCGCTTAACTTAAAGCTGATATTATTAAATAAATAAGTTCCTCCGAAGGAGACCGATAGTTTATTTATATGTAGCATTTATTACACTTAATTTGTGCAAATATTGGTATTTTTGCAATGCAATACTAAACAAAATCCAAGAATGTTAAAAGGCACTAAATTATACAGTATTTTTACAGGTACTTGCCCAGTTTGTCATGAAGAAAGCATGTATAAGGAATCTAATCCTTACAAGCTAAAAACTATTTATGACATGCATGAACGCTGCTCTAATTGTGATACAAAATATAAAATTGAACCTTCATTTTTTTATGGCGCAATGTATGTGAGTTACGGCTTAGGTGTTGCATTTGCTGTGGCAACTTTTATTATAGCACACTTTTTTATAGGTTTGAGTCTATTAAGCTCATTTGTATCTATAATTGTGGTACTAGTTTTATTAATGCCGGTAATTATGAGGCTTTCTCGTAATATCTGGATTAATTTCTTTTTTAATTACAACAAGTCAAAAACTAAACGTCATAGCGCATAACATCAACTTCTTCTAAAATTGGTTGATTATTAAAAATATGTTGTACCAAATTTTTAGACAAATATGGTGAGGCTAGAACGCCACGACTTCCGTTACCATTAAATATTAAAAGTTGAGAATGCTTTGGATGACGACCCAAAATTGGCCTTCTATCTTTTACAGTAGGCCGAATCCCTGCTAACTGACTAACTATTTCATAATTTACAGAAAACATCTTTTCAAAAGCCTTAGACAATTCGTGTCTCGTCGCTTCTGTTGGTTCATTATTGAGATCATGGCGTTGATAATTAGCCCCAAACTTATATAAATGTTTACCAAGTGGAATTAAAAAGAACTTTGATTTGTAAATACTATGATTGGAATTAAGTTCTTTAGAATGAATAATGAGATATTCACCTTTGTTACCGTAAATAGGTAAATAATTAAAATAAGGATTGTGATTCACGCCATAACCCTCGCAAAAAATAACGTACTGATAAGATTTGGACTGATATGAAATTAATGAATCTTCAACCTTTAAATTATTATAGTTAAAATCATTAGAGTAGAATGAATCATTAAAATACGAAATAGATCCATCTAAAAAAGTGTTTAAATCAAGCGTGTATATATGATTAACTTCGCCAAGCTTAATGACTGAAGTTGACAAAACTGAGTGAGAAGGTGGTTTAATTCCAGTAAGAAAATTAGAAATATAAGGCTGTTCTGTAGCTGAAATAAAATCGTTACAATCTTGAGGTGTTTGAAGCAATTTAAACAAATTAGGCTGCTTAATAAAAGAAGTGTCAAGTTTAGATTCAATATCAGCATAAAATTTAACAGCAGAAGAATAAAACTCATTTGCTTTCCAAGCCTTTTTATAGCGTTTTAACACAATTGGATTAAGCACACCACCGGCGACACGAGTAGCCTGTTGAGAGTTATTTGATACAATATCGAAACTTTTACCATATCGGTTTAATCGATGTGCAATAGATGCACCCGCTATGCCAAAACCAATGATTAAAACATCTTTATGAGTCATAAAAAAAGCCTTTACAAAAGTAAAGGCTAATATATTGATTTAAGTTGTAGAATTAATAATTCCACATATCCAATTCGAAATTTCTAATTTCTTCTTTTAATCTTCGTGCTTCTAGCAACTGCATTTGAGCATTATCATCAATATAGTCTGAAACCTTTCTATCTTCATAAACATTTTCAGTTTTGTAGATAAAAGAATTAAAACGTCTAGAGTTTAGTAAATGATCGAAACTAATTGGCATAGCGCTATTTTGAGGGTTCAGCACCTTAGAAGTGTGTAAAACCTGTCTAGCATCAGAGAACCAAACCCAAAAATAAGGTATAATTTGTGGTTCACCACTATATGTTGGGTTTTGCGTTTGAATGTCATAGCCAGCAGGCGCAATACCTAATAAACGATATTTCATTTCGCCCTGTCGTTTATCGAAATACCACATACCTTTGATAAAATATTCTTTGATATCTGCAGCTGTAATTTCAGTTGCAACAAGGTAAGGCTTCATTTTAGTAATCAATTCTTGTGAGTATAACTCTGGATAGTTTTCTAGTTCACCAGCAAGAGAACGTGTTTTAAAAGTTTCAACAGCTTCTGTACCAGTAATACCATACTGACCTAAGATACTTAATGCAGCGTTTGGTAAAAATATGGCTTTAGTAGCATCTTGAATTTCTTTAAAATCACGCTTCTTATTGAAATAACTCGAAGCATAGACTTCTGTAATGGCAAGAGAATCATTAGGATTATTAGCTCCTTTCTCAATAGCCTCAACTAGTGTCGCAAAGAGAGATTTTCTGTTGTTACTTACAGAGTTATCTTGGGTTGGATATAATAATGGAAAATTAATTTTTTGATTAAGATCAATTCGTTCCCAAACAACTTTAGACCATAATATATCTCTATCTCCTACATAACCGTAAGGTAAGGGTTTATCATCATCAAATCTTTTTTGTTGTACCGCTAAATCCTCAATTTCAGATGGCTTTTCAGCATTCAAGATGTTTGACTGAGCGAGTACTGTTGCTGAAAACAACATAAAAGATAATCCGATTAAATTGACTTTTAATTTCATTATAATATTTTAATTAGTTTGTGAGTTGCACTAATAACGCAGGCATGTTTTTAACATTCACACCTGGAACATCAGCTTTAACATCAAATATCTGTATAATATCTCCTGTTCTAGCTAAATCTAATAATTCTTTAGCTCTAGCGTTTAACATATTACCATTCACGACAACAGCTGGTTGACCAGGAACACTAATTGTAAAACGTTTAACTACAGGTGTAATATCAAAATCGAAGTTCTCAAAAGTTGCTCCGATAGGCGAAATCTTAAGAGCATTTCGAGGCATTTTAATAGCTCCACCTTCTTGTATTTGGTCTCTTACAGTTGGTGTAGGTCTTGGTAAGTCCTTGATTCTAAATGTACTTGAAGAAGTAATTTTCTCACCTTCAATTTCACCAGTTACATTAATTTTTAATTTAGTACCAGTTGTTGGTCTAACGACATATTGAGAACCTTTAACGCGTTTCATACCAGGTGCTGAAGCATTAACTTTATTTCCAGGAACACCAGGCATAGAAACCGTAATTGGATTTTCAATACCACGATAAACAACATTCATTTTATCTGCTGATACAATAGCTTGATTTGGCTTAGGGATTACTGAATATGACTGGCTGACAGGAACTTCAATTTCCTTACCATCTTGATTAAAAATCAATTTACCCTCAATCGTATGATCACCAGCATTACCAGCATTTACATTTAATTTAACTTGACCACCTTCTAAAGTAAAATCTTCACCTTGTGTAAGAGGTCTTCCGTCAAGCTTTAAATCAACTTTATTTGGCACAGTTGAATTATCAGTTCGACCAAGAACAATTGCACCATCGAATGTGTTACCCTGATAATAGGCACCTCTAGATGTTTGTAACAAAGTAGAGTAGTTATCCATCGAAGCGATTTGTGTTAATTGACCTGAAAGCATTGTTGATAAAATTTCATTCTCTAAAACTTTCAACTCATTTTGTAAGGCTGTAATTTTAGTAATAGCTGAAATTAATGGAAAGCCAACATAATGATGACGAATATAGTTTTGAGGTGTTGCTGCTTCTGGCGCATCTTTAGGCATCACAGGATCTGCACTAAACTGAGAGTTAATAGATTCTAAGAAACTGGCGTATTTTGGGTTTTCACCTAAAACACTATTCATTTTATCTTTATAAGCTCTCATATTTGCAAGAAACTGTTCGCCTTCTGGCTTTAATTTTTCGCCTTTTACAAAAAGTTCATTTACATAAGAAGACTTATCCATAGTTTCGTAATCGGTAGGATCTTCAACTGATCCATACATACCTTCTTTAATTTCAGCAAAGTAATTATAAAGTTCAGTAGTAGCAGCTGTAACTTGATCAGCTTTTTGTTTTACTTCAGCAAATTGTTCTGGTGACTCACTTGCTTTAACCGCTAAACCACTAAGAGCCGCCTGATTTTTAGTCTCAAACTTAACATTTGACTCTTCTAGTGTTTCGTTTATTGAACCAAAAGCAGATAATACTTCTTTAGACATATTTAGTGCTAACATAGCGATAAACACTAAATACATTAAGTTAATCATCCGTTGCCTTGGTGTTTCTTTTCCTCCTGCCATAATTTATATCTTAATTTTGTGTAATTTATACAATTAGGCTTTAGGTCTCATAGCAGTTAACATACCACCATAAACACTATTGAGTGAGTTAAGGTTGGCAGTTAATGATTCCATTTGTTCTTTTAATTTTCCAGCATTATCTGCAACAGCCTGGTTGATTTCAGCTTGTTTTGAAGCAGATTCAACTTGGACTTTATAAAGACTGTTTAAAGATTCCATTTGTGCAGCAGCCATAGTTAACTCTTCTCCATATTTCTTTTGAGAATTCATAGCTTCAGTAGTTGGAGCGATACCTTTAGCAGCACCTTCAAAGTTTTTGATGCTTTCACCTAAACTCTCCATCAGCTTAGAATCAATTTTTGCTTCTTTCAACATATCATCTAATTTTTTAGATAGCATGCCACTTTCATCTTTCTCTTCTTTTTTAGCCTTTTTAGAAGTTGACTCACCTCCTGCTAATTCAGGGTAAACTTTTGACCAATCTAAATCACTATCAACTGGCTCGAAAGCAGAAACAGTAAAAACAAGCGCTTCTGTTACAAGTCCTATAGTTAACATTAATCCTCCAGTTAAAGGTCCTATTTCAATGTGCTGAATTTTAAATAATGCACCAATAATTACGATTGCGGCACCTAGACCGTAAACCATATTCATTATTTTCTTTCCTTTGTTTGACTTAGCCATAATAATTAATTTAATTTAGTTGTTTATTGATTGTTGATTTTTTGTTTGATATTTTATCTTCTATTCAAGTTTAAAGAATTGCCTAAGTAATTTTGTACATTTCTAAAACCTATATAGCTTCTAGCAGTATCAGCATACTCGAAGTCTCTTGTACTAACCTGTAAATAATAACTAACATCTTTCCATGAGCCACCTCGAATTACCTTCCTTTTATTGTTTTTATTATTAACGTTAGGACTCATACTTGACATATACTCGTAAGAATTTGCATTATATGAAGTATTAACCCATTCTGCAACGTTACCGGACATATTATACAGCCCGAAACCGTTTGGATCATACGCATCTGCTTCTACAGTGTAAAGCGCTTCATCAGCAGCATAATCACCTCTTAAAGGTTTAAAATTGGCCAAAAAGCAAGCACGATCATCTTTAGTGTAAGGACCACCCCAAGGATAAGTTGCAGCCTCTAAACCACCACGCGCAGCATACTCCCATTCAGCTTCAGAAGGTAATCTGAATGACTGAACTCTTGAAGATTCGTTTTTACGACCTTTATTCTTTTTGTAATTACGTAAGTATTGCGTTCTCCAATCTGAGAATGCCTTAGCTTGATGCCAATTAACACCAACTACTGGATAATTACTAAAAGCAGCATGTTGAAAATAATCATTATGCATTGGCTCATTGTATGAGTAAGAGAAGTCTTTTATCCAAACTGTGGTATCAGGGTACACTTCTACAACGTGCTCTTCTATAAAGTTTGTGCGGTCACCTTTAGCTCTTGCTGCAGCTTCAATATCCATCTCTTTATAACTATACTTAAACTTGGTGACGTCTTTCATACGCTCTCCGTTATAAGACTGATCGGAAGGCAAAAAGAATTCATCCATCACCATCACATAATCTTGATCAGGATATTCAGAAGGCTTCCAAATAATATCAATATCCCAGTTTAACTGTTTATCAGTTGGATCATACAAAGTTGAATATTGTTCGTATGGAGTTTGGTTTTGTTGATTGTTTCCTCCACCGTTTTGCACTTGTGCGTTTTTAAATGCAAAATCTTGAATAGAACCAGAATTTCCACCACCTTGAGCTCCTTGACCTCCACCAGCTGTTAAAGCCATTTCAGCAAGACTTTGTCTTACAACAGAATCTCTAACATAAAACACAAACTGTCTATACTCAGCATTAGTGATTTCGGTTTCATCCATGTAAAAAGATGGAACAGTAACTGTTTTAGTTGGTGCGTTTTTTAGGCCTGCAATATCGTAATCTGCCTTACCCATTATAAATGCACCTCCTTCTACTAGAACCATTCCGTACGGTTTTTCAGGATTCCAAGACTTACCTTCTACTCCAACTAATTGACCTTTGTCATTTTTACCACAACTTACTAAAAGCAATGCAACAACAAAAATTTGGACGATTTTTTTCATTTCTTAATATTATTTCTAATAATTAGGCCGTAAACCTAAAATTTAATTTACAAAAAAACAATAATTTTCTTAATAATAGCTTAAAATAAGTAAAATTAATCAAAAATACCCTTTGAGTTTGGCATTACACCAGCGTTGAGGTATTTTCCCTGCGCAAGCATCTTTATAATCTTGTTCGCAACATGATATAAACGTAAAATGAATGTTATTATTATGCAAAAAATTATCTGAGGCTTTAATCCACCATTTATTAGAACGCTTACTATGTAAGAACTCTAAATAATCATCATTTTTAAAATCTATTGGAACCTTGTAACTAATTATGTTTTTATTATTAGTTGAGATATTTTCTGAAGACTTTAAATTAAATCCTTCTATAAAATACCATATCACTTGCACAAGGAGATGATTAAAATTAGGGGTTGAATTTACAGAACCTAGCTCACCTAGATGAAAACATTTTACACGATCACTCAATCCCGAGTACCTTGCAATTGTGCACATTTGCATTCCATCAAAACCGTTTGGCATAAAATGGGTAGCATCGGCCAATGTAGACGAACTTACCGAGCTAAAATCTAAACTTACTAAATCAGAATCTCTTAATACAGGTTCAACAATTGTGATGTCTCTATTAATTTCACCAAATCTATAAGCCTCAAAAAATAGCTTCTCCATTAAATCAATTTCGTGTTGTGCATTATGAAATGTCAAATACCCTAAATTGGAATAATTAAACAAATTGTAGGGCTCATCAACGATAATTTTACCAACAAAAGAATGGTTTGAAAAATCTTCTTCTGAACTTCCTAAATCAAATTTAGCATCAACATTAGTAACATTTATCATATATTGAAAACCATCAAAAGCTCTATAAATTGGATAAACAATATCTTGGCTACCTCCAATTATTAAGGGTACTAATTTAGCTTTTAACAACTCAGATATTACAGATTTAATAAGAAAAAAAGTATCGTTAACAGTCTCGCCTTTTTTTATATGCCCCAAATCTATAATTTTACTACTCCAAGACCCTGGATTTAAACTGTAAAAATCATATCTTATCTGTTCATGATCTACACGATAACATTTAGATTTTATGCTATTTCTATTTTCATCAACGCTAATAATTGCAATATCATAATCACTTAATTCAATTTCCTCATCGTGATTATAGAATTTAACTTGATGAAAAATGTGCGTTGTTGCAGTAGACTTAAATTGAAGTTTAAAGTCTTCTGAGACAACCTGTAAGAATTCTAAATTCATTTATTTTTTTGATTTAGACTTTGCGCTTTGAACTTTAGATTTTGACTTTGATTTAGACTTTGATTTTTTCTTGGCTTTACCTTTTGGCTTTTTTGTATTTTTCTCTAAAATAGCTTTTGCCTCATCTAAGGACATCTCTTCAGCTTCAGTTGTTTTAGGAAGCTCTACTTTTGTTTTGCCTTTAGATAATTTAAATCTTCCCCAACGTGCTTTTTCAAGCTTTATCCCTTCATCTTCCCAATGATGAATTAGCTTTTCACGTTCTTTTTTAAGTTTATCTTCAATTAACTCTTCAATATCTTCATTAGACAAATTATCGAAATCGTATTTTTTATTAACATTAATAAACATACCATCCCATTTCAAATAAGGCCCAAAACGCCCAACACCTTTTTGAACACCTTTATCTTTGTAGTGATAAATCGGAGCATCAGCCTTTTCTTTGGCTTTAATTAATTCAATTGCGCGATCATAATCTACGTCTAACGGATCTTCACCTTTATCTAATGAAATAAACTTTTTACCATAACGTAAGTAAGGCCCATATCTCCCTACGTTAGTTTCCATTTTTTCTCCTTCGTATTCTCCAATCTCTTTTGGCAGTTTAAATAATTCTAAAGCTTCTTCGTAAGTGATTGAACTTAAAGATTGATTAGGCTTCAAACTAGCAAATTGAGGCTTTTCGTCATCTTCTACACTTCCTATTTGAACCATCGGACCAAATTTCCCTAAACGAGCGCTTAAAGGTTTGCCAGTTTTAGGATCTTTACCTAATACACGTTCACCAACTTCGCGTTCAGCATTTTTGGCAACATCTTCAACTATTGGATGAAAATTTTTGTAAAAATCGCTCATAATGGCTGTCCATTTAGCATTTCCGTCAGCAACTTCATCGAAATCTTGCTCTAGTTTGGCTGTAAAATTATAATCAACAATACTACTGAAGTGATTTACCAAAAAGTCATTAACTACCATACCAACATCTGTTGGCACTAATTTACCCTTATCGCTACCAACCATTTCGGTGAGCTGATGTTTTTTGAGCTCGTCATTTTTTAATGTTAGTTGAATGTATTTACGTTCTTTACCTTCAACTGATCCTTTTTCTATATATTTTCTATTTTGAATTGTTGAGATTGTTGGCGCATAAGTTGAAGGTCTTCCAATACCTAACTCTTCTAATTTCTTAACAAGCGAAGCTTCTGTGTAACGTGCTGGTGGTCTTGTATAACGTTCAGTTGCTTTGATATATTGATTATCCAAGACGTCACCTTTAATCATTTTTGGTAAAAGACCTGCTTTTTCTTCGGCTTCATCATCATTACCTTCTAAATAAACTTTCAAGAAACCTTCAAAAGTGACAATTTCACCGTTAGCAGTAAAATGTTGATCGCTTTTATTTGAAGCTATTTTCACATTAGTCCGTTCTAGTTTTGCATCGCTCATTTGTGAAGCAATACCACGTTTCCAAATTAATTCGTATAAACGCTGTTGATCTCGCTCTGCTGAAATACTATGATGTGCAAAATTGGTTGGCCTTATGGCTTCGTGAGCTTCTTGAGCACCTTTAGACTTACCCTTAAAGTTTCGACTTTGATGAAACTCGTTTCCATAAGCTTTTTCAATTTCAGCTTGAGCTCCTTTCTTAGCATCTTTAGACAGATTAACGCTATCTGTTCTCATATAAGTGATATGACCAGACTCGTAAAGTCTCTGAGCAATTTGCATTGTCTTGCTAACTGAAAAATACAACTTTCGAGAAGCTTCTTGCTGCAAGGTTGATGTCGTAAATGGTGGCGCTGGTGATTTTTTAGCTGGCTTTTTTGTAAGGTCTTCAACTTTAAATTCAGCCGATTTATGTGCTTCTAAAAATGATTCGACTTCTGCCTGATTTTTAATATTTTTTGGAAGCTTTGCTTTAAATTTACCGCCTGTATTGGTAGCAAATTCTGCATCAACACGAAATGACGCCTTTGGCGTAAAATTCATAATCTCACGTTCACGCTCAACAATTAAACGAACAGAAACCGATTGCACTCTACCGGCAGACAAACCACCTTTAACTTTTCGCCATAAAACTGGCGAAAGCTCGTAGCCTACTAAACGGTCTAACACACGTCGAGCTTGTTGGGCATCAACCAAATTATAATCGATTTCACGCGGATTTTCAATGGCACGTTGAATTGCAGATTTGGTGATTTCAGAAAAAACAATACGTTTAGTTTTCGATTTATCAAGATTTAACTCTTCGGCGAGATGCCAAGCTATTGCTTCACCTTCTCGGTCTTCATCACTTGCTAACCAAACCACTTCAGAAGATTTAGCAAGTTTAGCCAACTTTTTAACCACATCTTTCTTGTCGCTATTAACAACATATTTTGGCTTAAAATCGCCATCAACATCTACACCTAATTCTTTTGAAGGTAAGTCTGCAATATGCCCAAAACTAGATTCTACTTTATAATCGTTTCCTAAAAACTTTTCGATGGTTTTTGCCTTTGCGGGAGACTCAACTATTACGAGATTTTTTGCCATGAATTTGAAAATTTCTGTTACAAAAGTATGCGATTTTTTTGATTTCAATTCAAAATAAACACTAAACTGAATTTTAGCACTCTTAACTCAATTCATTACCGCATCAATTCAGATTAACTAAAATTACGAAAATGACACTTTGTCAGTTTTTTTATTACATGTATCTTTGTGCAAAATTGAATGCGGTTATGGATAAAGTCATAGACGAAGCAAAACAAGGTTCAAGCATTGTTAATGCTCAAAATATTAACAACACAAAAAAATTATATATAGAAAGCTACGGTTGCCAGATGAATTTTAGCGACAGCGAAATTGTAGCTTCTATCCTACATGATAATGGTTATAATACAACTAATCAACTTGCCGAAGCTGATTTAGTTTTGGTAAACACATGCTCAATTCGTGATAAGGCAGAACAAACTGTTAGAAAACGACTTGAAAAATTTAATGCTGTAAAACGTGACCAACCGAACATGAAAGTTGGTGTTTTAGGTTGTATGGCTGAACGCTTGAAGAGTAAATTTTTAGAAGAAGAAAAAATAGTAGACCTTGTTGTGGGGCCAGATGCGTATAAAGACATCCCTAATTTACTCCAAGAGGTTGAAGATGGTAAAAATGCAATGAATGTTATTTTGTCTAAAGAAGAAACTTATGGTGATATTTCACCCGTAAGACTTCAAAGCAATGGCGTTTCAGCATTTGTTTCAATTACAAGAGGCTGTGATAATATGTGTACCTTTTGTGTAGTACCATTTACACGAGGAAGAGAACGAAGTCGTGACCCTAAAAGCATTTTAGACGAAGTTAATGATTTATGGGATAAAGGTTTTAAAGAAATTACATTACTCGGGCAAAATGTAGATAGTTACTTATGGTACGGCGGCGGACTTAAAAAAGATTTTGAAAATGCTTCCGAAATTCAAAAAGCAACTGCAGTAAAATTTTCTGGTTTACTAGAATTAGTAGCCAAAGCTCAACCTAAAATGCGAATCCGGTTTTCTACTTCTAACCCACAAGATATGACGCTTGATGTTATTGAAGTCATGAGTAAATACCGTAATATTTGTAATTATATTCATTTACCTGTTCAAAGTGGAAGCGACCGAATTCTTAAAGCCATGAATCGCCTTCACACTAGAAAAGAATATTTTAAGCTCATCGATAATATTCGAAAAATAATTCCTGACTGTGGTATTTCACAAGATATGATTGCTGGGTTCCCAACAGAAACTGAAGATGACCATAAAGACACTTTATCTTTAATGAATTATGTGAAATATGATTTCGGTTTTATGTTTGCCTATTCTGAAAGACCTGGAACTTTAGCTGGACGTAAAATGGAAGACGACGTACCAGCAGATGTTAAAAAGAGACGGCTTCAAGAAATTATAGCTTTACAACAAGAGCATTCACTTTATCGCACAAAACAACATTTAGGTAAAGTTGAAGAAGTGCTTATTGAAAAAGAATCTAAAAAATCTGATGTGCACTGGAGCGGCAGAAACTCTCAAAATACAACAGTTGTTTTTCCAAAAGAAAATTATCAAATTGGTGATTATGTTAACGTAAAAATAATTGACTGTACGAGTGCCACATTGATTGGCGAGGCAGTTGGTTATGGCGAATTACAATCTTAATAAGTAAAAATGGAATCTACCCAAGCAATTAAACAGCGTTTTGAGATTATAGGAAACGATCCTGGCTTAAATCGAGCAATTGAAAAGTCAATTAGAGTTGCGCCCACAGATATTTCGGTCCTTGTAACAGGAGAATCAGGTGTTGGTAAAGAAAGTCTACCTAAAATTATTCATGCCTTATCTCATCGTAAACACGCTAAATATATCGCCGTTAACTGTGGTGCAATTCCTGAAGGCACCATAGACAGCGAACTATTTGGGCATGAAAAAGGGGCATTTACAGGTGCAACTCAATCCCGTGATGGTTACTTTCAAGAAGCCGATGGTGGTACCATTTTTTTAGACGAAGTTGGCGAACTACCCTTAACAACACAAGTCAGACTTTTAAGGGTTTTAGAAAATGGTGAATATATTAAAGTAGGGTCATCACAAGTTCAAAAAACCAATGTAAGAATTGTAGCCGCTACAAACGTTAATATGTTTGATGCCATTAAAAAAGACAAATTTAGAGAAGATCTTTATTATCGCTTATCTACCATTGAAATTAACTTACCACCGCTGCGTGATCGAGACGGTGATATACATTTACTGTTTAGAAAGTTTGCCTCAGATTTTGCAATGAAGTATAAAATGCCAACCGTTAGATTAGATGATGAGGCTGTAAAACAACTCAATAATTGCCGCTGGCCTGGAAATATTAGACAATTAAAAAATGTTGCTGAACAAATTTCAGTATTAGAAACTAAGCGAGAAATTTCGGCCCAAACCTTATTAAATTATCTCCCAAAGTATTCCTCTAACTTACCTTCGGTAGTTAATGAAAAATCATCTAGCGATAAAGGTGACTTCAGTAATGAAAGAGAAATTTTATATAAAGTACTCTTCGACATGAAAAGTGATTTAAATGATTTGAAAGAACTTACTTTAGAATTGATGAACAAGGGAAACCTAGAACATGTTAAAGAAGAAAATGAAGGCCTAATCAACAAAATATATGGTGATGATGAAAGAGAGTTTTCAAAAACTTCAACTCAAGACAAATTAGAAATACTTCAAATTCCTGAAAGAAGTAAAATTGAAAAACCTAAAAATGACCCTTACGATTTTGCTGAAGAAGTTGAAGAAGAAGAAACACTATCTTTACACGAAAAAGAGGTCGAACTTATTAAAAAATCACTTGAACGCAACCAAGGTAAGAGAAAGCCTGCAGCAGACGAGCTGGGAATTAGCGAGCGAACACTTTACAGAAAAATTAAACAATACAACTTATAATGAAGTTTAAGTACACCATTTTTGGGCTTTTAAGCATACTATTAGTAAGCTGCGGAATTTACTCTTTCACAGGGGCTGACACAGGTAACGCAGAAACATTTCAAGTTAATTATTTTCAAAACAATGCTCGATTAATAGAGCCTGGTGTTGACCGCGATTTCACACTAGCATTACAAGAATTAATTCAAAACCAAACGAGTTTGAGTTTGGTAAATCAAAACGGAGATTTAATCTACGAAGGTGAAATTACACGTTACGATGTATCACCTATGACAGCAACTTCAAATGATAGAGCTGCACAAAACCGTTTAACTATCGCTGTAAATGTGAGATACTTTAATACACTAGAGCCTGAAAAAGATTTTGAAAAAAGTTTTTCATTTTATTTCGATTTTGATGCCAATCAGCAATTAGTTGGTGCTGTAAGAGATGAAGCACACGAAGAAATCTTTACCCGAATCTGCCAAGATATTTTCAACGAATCATTAACCAATTGGTAAAATGAATTTAAGCAGGCTTCAACATATTCTAAAATTTCCAAACGAAATTAATCCATCTGATGAAGAAATCTTAAATGAAGCGATTGAAGTTTATCCTTATTTTCAGGCACTATATGCATTAAAATTGAAATATCTCGCCAACACAAACAGCTTCAGATTCAATCAATTTCTAAGAAAAACAGCCACCAGAACAACTAACAGAAAAGTTTTATTTGACTTTATTACCTCAACTGAATTCAAACAACAAAAAACAGTAGACCTCATTAATCAAAATCAACAAAAACTCGAAGAATTAAGCGAGTTAGAAAAAACTTTAGGGTTATCAAAACAAGAAGCCGAAACCATTGAAAACCCAAACTTATTTGAAAAAAAGAATTACCTAGAATTTGAAAAACAAGACAAACACTCATTTAATGAATGGCTAAGCTATCTTAAAGTTGAGCCTATTACCAATAAAAAAGATGGCAATCCAAAAAATATAAAAACTAAGTTTGAAGATAATGAAGTAGCAAAACAACAAGAAATTATTAATAACTTCATTAAACAGAATCCAAAAATTAAACCCGAAAAATCAAATCGAAATCTTGAAAGAAAAATCGAATTAAAATCAAGTCCTTCTGAAATGATGACCGAGACATTGGCAAATGTTTATTTAGAACAAAAGCGATATGACAAAGCAATTCAAGCATTTAATATATTAATTTTGAAAAATCCCGAAAAAAGTAGTTTATTTGCAAATCGAATAAATGAAATTAAGCAACTAAAAGAAAATAACATATAAT